>QHNQ01000044.1 GCA_003218135.1 Verrucomicrobiota bacterium | reverse complement strand
GTAAGCGCCGGCTTTGTCGAGCGGATCTACTTTCACAAGGTAATTTTTGATCGTTGCGGCGTTAAGCCGTCGAAAACGCACACGCGAAATGTCATGAAGAACCGTCGATCTTCCCGATGTCTGGTGATAAATCAAAACGGCCGAGCAAACTTCGTGGATTCGTCCACTCAGCCGCCGGAGTATCTGCGCGGCTTCATTCAGACTCGCCGGTTTACCGATAATCTCCTGATCTAGCGCGACGAGCGTGTCGGCTGCAAGCACGACGGCGTCAGGACGCGTTTGTGCAATGGACATTCCCTTGCGAATGGCGTTCCAAACGGTCAGCTCGCGCAATGTAACAGCGATATCGAATTTTTCCGCCACGCCCGGCGGGAGAATTTCGAATTCAAATCCGGCTTCGGATAACAAGGCAGCTCGCCTTGGTGAACTGGATGCGAGCATAAGTGACGGCATGGCTACGAATTCAACTCACAATGTCATTCTGAGCGAAGCGAAGAATCTCGGTCAATTCTGTGAGATAAAACGGCCAGAGATGTTTCGCTTCGCTCAACATGACAGCGGCATTTACCTGAAACCACAACCTCGCCTGACCGAACAAAATGTTCGACTATGGATTCGGTGACACTGACGGAGCCGCGTTTTTATTGAAGATATCCGGTAGCTTTGTTTCCTTGAAATCAGCAGGCACGGTAAACTGTTTATCGGCAATGGAGTCGAGGCTTACGCCGGTGACGGTGCTGGTAATGTCGGTAGGATGATCAGGAGCGCTGGTCCCATGTGCGTCTGCCTGATTTCCCTTGCCAACGATCATGCGCATTCGAATCGGCAGACCGGGGAAATCGCGAAAATCTGGCATTTTCGTGTTGGCTGCATCCCAAAACTCAGATTTGATCGATTGGAGTTGCGCCAGCACGGCAGCGCCATTGGGATAGTTCGGCGCAATCCAGTACGTCGCCTTAAAATCGGGTCCGTCGTACGTGTATTGCTCCGTATCGTAACCGTTAATCATTTCCCGCTTGCCGGTGGGTGTAAGTCTTGGCGTTTCAGAGCCGGGACGTTTGGTGCTGAATTTATTTAACATGTCCGCGATAGCTCTCATTTTATCCGGCGAAATGCGGACGATAGTCTTCTGGTCATTCAACAGGTTGATCAGCTCGCCGGTTCCTCCATCGAAAATTATAGTGATTTGCGGAGAAGCATCGATTCGTGCTTTGTCGCCTTTGACCTTGATGGTCATGTTCGTGGCGGCGGCTACTTCACTGGGCGTTCCTTCTGCCTTTTGATCATGGGCCGGTGGTTGTACCGTTGTTGAATAGACGATCGTAAGGTCTGCGCGGGTCTGAAGGATGGCAAAAGCAGTTAAAACCAGCGAACAGAATACAGTCTTCATTATCTGAGGTGACTAGATCGGAGCACTCGATCAATCTGGCTGCTTGAGCCGCGGATTACACAGGCTTCCGCGTTTTTAGCATCTTGATCGCGTCGCGTAACTCGGCGGCGCGCTCGTAGAGTTCCTTTGCAATCGCACTTTCCATCTCGCGTTGCATGACCTCTAATTTCGAAAGCGGGCGTTTCACCTTCACTTCTTCAAGCCATTCGTCGAGAAACGCGATCTCCGAGCTCTTCGAGACCAACTCTGGAAAATTTGACTGTTGCAGGAAATCGACAATTGCCTCGCGACCGCGCTCAATTTCGGCGATTGTCTCGGCAAACTTTTGCTGGCCGAGAAGAATGGATGCCTTGGCGCGTGTGTTCATCATGAGCACGTATGGACGAAATTGCTGGAGCGCCCAGGAAAAGTCCTCGCGATCCGTGTGCTCAGCCACGAAAGTAAAAAGATCGAGATTACGTTGCGTATCGCGCACTACACCGTCGAAATCGTTAATCTGAAACAAGCTCAGATAACGATGATAGTACTGGATGCCCTCCTGTTGGAGCTCGGCACATTCCTCAGGTGTGAGCTCGTAGGTCTCGCCTTTCGCCCCGGCGCGGGCCGCCTTTTTTTGATGATATTGTAAAAGCGACTCGCAATTGTGTGGATGCTGGCCATCTGGCCGGCCGCTCATTTCCATTTGTAAGACACCGAGATCGACTCGGAGTTGCAATTTCTCGCGGCCATCAAGGCCGGTGATCTTGCGCACTTTGATGCTGCCACTCTCATGGGGCCAATCTTTCAAGATCGTATTGAGATCCAGACTCATGTAGCGAAACATCGAACACTTCGCCTTCTCTTGTCAATAATTCGTAGCGATCGCGCGCCGCGGTCGCCGGAGCAGCGCCAACTTTTCACTAGTCACTATTCACTCCTCACTTAATTTTGGCTCGTGGAAGACGCAATTGACTCGTTCATTCGTTTCCTCGCAGTCGAGCGCGGTCTTTCTGAGAATTATCAGCTCTCGACTCAAAGATCGCTGAGCGAGTTCGCGCGATGGTGCACAGCCAGCAAGAAAATCGATCATCCCCGTGCTGTCACTCTGCCAGTCCTCAGCGAATATCTTGCCACGCGAAAACGCGCTGGCCTTTCCGCGTCGTCGATCAAGCTGATTGTAGTTGCGTTGAAGATTTTTTTCCGATTTTTGGCTGGCAAAGGAACAATTGAACGCGATCCGGCCGAAGCCCTGGCGCTCCCGCGGATCGAGCGTTATCTGCCTGAAACTCTAAACGAGTTACAAGTGGAGCAATTCCTGGAGAGCATCGACACGAAAGCAGTTCACGGCCTGCGAGATCGCGCGATGATCGAGTTGCTTTACGCAAGCGGTCTGCGCATTTCGGAATTGGCAAACACACGGCTGGAGAATTTCAATTTTGAAGAGCGCGTTGTGCGCGTGACTGGCAAAGGAAACAAGACCCGCCTGGTTCCGGTAGGTCGAAAAGCGTGCGAAGCGCTGGCAGCCTATCTCTCTACGGAGCGACCTAAATTTGTGAAACGACGTAGCGGCAGCGAAATCTTTCTCTCCGAGCGAGGCAGCAAGTTAACCACAGCGCGCATCTGGCAGATCGTAAAAAAACACGCAGAGCGCGCCGGACTCGAAAAAGACATCTACCCTCACCTTCTCCGGCATAGCTTCGCGACCCACCTGCTTGGCAATGGCGCCGATTTGCGGATCATTCAGGAAATGCTCGGCCACGCCGATATTTCGACGACGCAGGTGTACACGCACGTCGATCAACAACGGCTTAAAGCTGTGCATCGGCAATTTCACCCACGGGCATAGCGAGCGCGATGCCAGTTTCTGGATGCTAGATGCTCGATCACTTTGTGTTTGATCCAGTATCAAGCATCGAGTATCCAGCATCCGCCTTTGGGACGCGGTCGTGCTTATGAAACGAATTCTTCTTCTACTCATCGCGTTCGCTGCCGTCGCTTTTGCTGGCTGGTACTACTGGAATTTTTTCCAACGAATTTCGAGCGCTCCAGTCAGCACGCTCTTGCCGCGGGAAACAATTTTCCTGGTTTACATGCCGGACTTCAACCGGACGCGCGATGAATGGTATCGCAGCGATATTTATCAGCTCTATCGCGAAGCTGCAGTGCAGGATTTTTTGCGTCCCGGACTTGCGGGACTGGGCAAGCTTCCGAAAACGCCTACGGCGGCTCAAACGCTCCGGGAAATCGAACAGCTCGATCCAAAGCACGCCTTCTTCGCCTTAAGCTCTGTAAGTCACAACAGCCCAAGATTTGTTAGTGGCTTTCGTTTTCGCGGAAGCCAGCAAGAGGCTGAGGCAATCATTAACAGGTGGCGCTCGACATTTTTGGCACAAAATCCGGGCGCAAAGCACGAAAAACTGCAATACCAGCAACATGAAATCGAGCTGGTGACGGCGGCTCCGTTTACTCTGGCGACGACATATGACGGCCCTTGGTTCTTTGCGGCAACAGACGTCACAGAATTAAAAGCGTTGCTCGATCGTGCCGATCACCGCGCAAAAAATCCAGAAGCGACACTCGAGAAAGACGCAGCTTACCGAGTGGCGATCGCCCACCGGCCCTCGAACTATGCAGTATTCTTTTACCTGCAGCCAAAAGCGTTTTCTGAGCGGCTTGCGGCTTTGCGCGCCGCTGTTCGATCCAGCCCGGCTCCCGGCGAGTCCACGATGCTCCAGAAAATGCGCTGCATCGCGGGTTCGATGCGGTTCGACGACGGCAAAATACACGACGTGCTTTTTCTCGGGATGCCGAAGCTGGAGCGTTCAGCCACCCTTACCCGGTCGTCGTTATCGCTGGGAACAAAAGAAACCTTTTTTTATCTATCGATGCTTCTGAACGTCGGAGAGAAAATCGACACCCTCAACCAAGTGGCGGCCTTTGGCGCTAATAAGGTTTTGCAAAGCCTCGCGGACAGCGGCATCACGGCTGATGATTGGAAGGCTGCGTTTGGCACCGAGCTGGGGTCGTTAGCGGATTGGCCGTCGAGTGCACATTGGCCATCCTTGCTGCTGACCCTGCCGGTCACGAATGCAGCCAAGGCAGAGACGATCGTAGACGCGCTCATACGGGGCGATGAAGGTGCCACTTGGACGCGGACCGAGAAGGACGGAATCCGCTACTTTTCCAAACAGTCAGCTTCGAGTCTGGTGGCGATCACTCCGACCGTCGGTCTCTCCAAGCGGATTCTTCTAGCCGGGCTTAACCCTGTTTCAGTGGAAGAGGCAATGAAACGCAGCGCGACCAGTTCGGCAGAACTTGCAGATTCCAAAACTTATAAGGCTGCGGAGCAATTGGTGCCGACTCCCACAAATCTTTTCGCCTACATCGATACCGCACTTCTTTATTCCCGGCTCGATGCCTCGCTGCGTCCAATGTTGCTAATGGCTACGGCCTTCATTCCATCGGTGGCTAGTTCCATTGACCCGACCAAGCTGCCTTCGCCGGAGATCATTACCAAGCACTTGAGCCCAATCGTCTCATCCCAAAGATACGATCACGACGGCTACGTAGCCGAGTCAATCGGACCAATCACGCTGGATCAATCGGCCATGGGCGTAGCTATCCTCAGCGGTCTTGGCGCGGCAACACGCCAGAAAATCGGCGCTGGGGTGCCTGCCTGGAGCGCTTCTCCGACAGTTACGCCACAGATAACGTCAAGTCCGTCGCCCACGCCATAACGCCTTTGGATTGTGGTGCCAAGGCGCAACGCCGGCGCCCCCTCGTAAATACAGCCGAGACGCTTGCCGCTACAGCGCGCCGGGACTTCGGTGCGTCATTTCGACACCTTTTTCGGCTTTTCAGCGACGAGGCGCAGAAAACTGCTGCAGTTTTCTAAAAACCTGCTATGATTTTGGCCCTTATGGCTATTCTAAAGAAAAACGCATTCTCCCGTCGTGTTCCTGACCTGGTAACTGAGGAGCTGGTTGCTGTCCTCTCCCGGCGCTCTTCCTTTGAGTTTAAGCAGCTTTTCGACATCGTGCACGAGAATCTGCGAGCCCGAAACGCTGCAAGCGGCGGCGAAGAAATGCTGCGCCTGCGAGCTTACGAGAAATTGCAGAATCTTGTCGCGCGAGGCGCGGTCAAAAAGAACGGCAAGAAATACAAGGGCTTGCCGTCGGCTTTGGCCAGTGCGATCGCCCAACAGAATGGTCATCTCGCCGGTGTAAGATAAGCCGGCCTCTCGCAACAAATTAGCTTCAGGCCAGGTTCCAGGATGCTGCGCGAATATTTGCCGGTTCTCCTGCAAATCCTCGTCGCGCTCCTGTTTGCCGTTTCCGCCTTACTGGTCAGCGTCTTGGTTGGCAAAAGCGGAAAACGCACCCCAGCCAAAGATATGGCCTACGAATGCGGGATGATTCCACAGGGGGGCCGCCTGCCGCGTTTCAGCGTAAAGTTTTATCTCGTCGCGATGCTATTCATATTGTTCGACTTGGAGATCGTGTTCATGTATCCGTGGGCCGTGGTGTATCGGGATGCGATCAAACAAAGCTCGATCATCTTCTGGAGCATGCTCGGCTTTATCACCCTCTTGATGGTGGGCTACGTTTACGCTCTAAAAAAGGGCGCACTGGACTTCAAAAAGTAATCAGCTGCCTCTGACTTTCACTGCGGCTCCCCGGCTTCTTCCGCTCACGTTGCTGTTGAGCGCGTTCCTTTGGGTGTTTACCACAACGGGCGGAAGGCAGATTTTTGTTCAGGAGGTGCTGGGCGGCGCCTACGATTCACAGGCGGAACATTTTTTGCGCGGTGATGTCGATGTCGACGTTGAGGCGATCGGGCATGAGGCGATGATCGTTAACGGTAAAGTGCGAATGTACTTTGGGCCGTTTCCGGCGTTCCTCAGAATTCCCCTGAATCTCGTTTACCCGGCGGGGCACGGAAAATGGTCTCGCGTTTCAGGGTTTTGCGCTGGAGTTGTCGCGTTGTTTGCCTTCGCAGGCCTGATAGGCAATGCCTTGCGTTCGTCTCCGCTTTCATCGCGCTCCCGTGAGTGGCTGGGTAACGCGTGTGTGCTCGGGTTTGGGCTCGGGTCCCCGTTGCTCTTGCTGCTTGGCAATCTTTCCATCTACAATGAAGCCATAATTTGGGGATTCTCTCTGTCACTCGCCGCACTTTTTTTTGCCTTTCGCTCGCGACAGGCCGAGGGTCGTGCACTGACGCGCGCACTGCTGGGATTCTCCGTCTGTGCAGGTGGTGCTTTGCTCTCGCGAGCCACCTTTGGCGCGCCTTTCATCCTGCTTACACCAATTCTCGTTTGGGGGCTGCGGCGGCAGAATCGGATAACTAATTTGATAGCGCTACTCCTTCCGATTGGCGCCGCACTCATTTTCTATATGTGGCTGAGCTACGCAAGATTTGGCAGCGTAACCGGAGTAAGCTTTGATTACTACATCAACCCGGTGCATCGCGAGTTCGCCCACAAATATGGCGTGCTCAGTCCGCGTCGGATCCCGGCCAGCCTGACAGACTACCTCAGCCTGCGGTTCCCAACTCTTCAGCGTGAAGCGCCTTTTCTTCGGGCAGATCGCCACTCCTGTGATTATCCCTCTCTCTATTCCAATGACTTCAGCGAAGTTTATCTGCCTCTGCCATGGTCTTCCGGCTGGCTTGTTTTTGGTGCGGTCATGGGAATTTTATGTCTGGTTCGACGCAACGGCGCCGACACGTTTGAGCGAGCAGCGGCGATGGCTCTGTTCGCACAGTGTCTTTGTGTTTTATCATTTTTTGCACTCGCCCAACGTTACGCTGCTGATCTATGTCCGTTCCTGATCTTCTGTCTCATCGTTTTTCTCAGTTCAGGCGGAGTGGCGTTGCTGCGGCTGCGTCACGTAACGATTGCGCTCATTGCCTTCGGAGTCACCGTAAACTCGCTCGTGACCGTTTCCTGGCTAGTCGATGCGGACCAAAACGTGCCACCGCAGACGAGAGCTGCCTGGGAGAAATTCCTGGGCCGACATTCAAATGACAGTGAGAAGCCATGATAGTTCTCAGAAGCGGTAATACCATTCCGCAACTTTGGATTGCACTTGCTGTGTCGGTATTTGCGGCCGTCGCGTTTTATTTCTCGACTAATGCGATACTGCACGATCTGGATTACACAGCTGATATTGCGTCCGCTTTGCTTCGTGGCGACTTGGGCCTCCGGGAAAAGCCGCCTGAGTGGCTTAACGAAATGATCCCGCATGGCGACAGATACTATTCGGCCTTCCCGCTGGGAGCCGTGCTTAGCATGATTCCCATAGCGCTGCTGCAAAAGGCGCGCTTGATCCACAATTTTCCAGCACACGTTTTGGCATCGTTGATTGCCGGTTGCTGTGTTTACTTCTTTTTTCAACTCGCAAAGGCATTTGGAGCGAACTATTCCAGCCTCGAACCGAGTTCGTTCGGTCGACGGATTTTGTTGGCGTTGTTTCCCGTTTTCGGAACGTGGACGTGGTGCAACCTCGGTTTCGGCGGCGCCTGGCAGATCGCGCTGGGCCTCGCGTTGCTTGGGCAAACTGCCGCACTTTATTTCACCCTCGTGCGACCTTCTCCTTTGGTCGCGGGAACGTTCTTCGCGCTGGCTTATGGAAATCGCACCGAGTTGCTTATAACCGCGCCGCTGTATCTTTATTTTTTCTGGCAACGCTCGGATCGAACCTCAGCGCTTTGGTCCCGTAGCATGATCAAACAGGAGCTCGGGAAAAACGGACGCATGGCCATCCGCTTTCTAAGTGTCCCAGTATGCCTCGCCATTCTTACAGCAGCCTATAACTTTGCGCGATTTCATTCCATTTTCGATTTTGGCTACACTCACATTCCCGAAGTGCACGAAGAACCGTGGTACGAGCACGGTCTTTTTTCGATCCAAGCTGTTCCCTGGAACATCTACACGATGCTATTTCAGGGATTTGCAAGTCTTTCCTACTTTCCATACATCGAGCCAAACGGGTTTGGCTGCTCAATATTCCTTGCCAGCCCCTTTCTGTGTCTCCTTTTTCGCGAGGGCGGAAAATACAAGATCGCTGCATGGGTGGCGATCGCCGTTTTGACGCTCGTCCTTTGGTGTCACGGAAATCCCGGAAGTTGGCAGTTTTCGTACCGCTATGCCATGATTCTGCTTCCCTGGATGTTTCTGCTACTGACAGGCAATGGCCCGCCGAGATTAACTATGATTGAAATATCGCTTTTCACCGTCTCCGTTGCGATTAATGCACTGGCCATGTGGCTATTCCTCTGGACCGACCAGATCCAAGGGGAATAACGCTGTAGATCATGATCGCACCCGCCCGTTTCGCCTGCGCAGTCGACAATTGCGGAGTGTTTGACGGGAGAAATCATGCGTTTACGGTTTGCGCCTGCGCCCGCCGCGCCGAGAGGTCGTGCGAATACGGGGGCTGAAACTAGAACACCGATGATTTGGGTATGCTGGCTTTAATATATTTGGGATTGGCCTTTGCTGTAGGAGATTTCCTTTGCCGGCGCTTTTACCGGTTCGCGTCCGTCGCGCACCGGTGTGCAGCAGCCATACTCTCAGGGCTCCTAATCAGCTCGTGGTTTACGTATCTGGCCGGACTGCTCTTCACTCGCGCACGGCAGCCGCTCCTCTGGGGTAATCTCTTGTTCGGCATCGCAGCGATCGCCGTGCTGTCGTGGAACAGATGGAAACACAAAGTCATAAAGCGCGCTCAGGACGACAGTCCCAACACTTTCGTCCCTGGCAGATACCTGCCGCGGCCCACGGGATCGAGCGTAACTGACTGGTTACTAATCGCCGGATACGTAGTTCTCGTATCCTGGATGATGTTTGCTTCCTTTAATTCCAGCGATGGCATCCTGCGGATCGCTAACCAAGAGTACAGCGATTTCGGGCCGAACACTGCGATCATGCAGAGCTTCGCCGTGGGGCATAACTTCCCCACGGAGTATCCGCACTTCTCAGGAGACCGCATCCGTTACCACTTCCTTTTCTACTTTCAGGCGGGCAATCTTGAGTTTCTCGGGCTCAGTCCGGTGTGGAGTCTTAACCTGCTCAGCATGGTCACTCTAGTGGCGATGCTAACCCTGGCGATGACGCTAGGCGAGGTGGTTTTCAATTCCCGAGCAGTAGGGCGCCTTGGATCGCTTCTTTTTTTCTTTTTTGGCTCCCTCTCGTACGTTCCCTACCTTCAGAGACAACCTTCAGTTCGCGCCGCGATTCAAGCCATCAGGCAACAGCGCGATTTTCTTCCGAGCATCTTCCCGTATCGCGGGGACGCGTGGGGTACTTGGTCGCAGGTCACTTATCTCAACCAGCGGCATGTCGCCAGCGCCATAGGAATACTGCTGCTCGTTCTGATTTTTTTGGTCATCCGCTATCGCATGCGACCGAAGCGAGCTAAAGCGCCGCCTTCGATTCATTCGATTGCAGCGCAGCGAAATCCGTCTCCCGAAATCGCACCGCATACCTCTTCCGAGGATGCCCCTCGACCCGAAAACATTTTAGAACCAGGTAGTCACATTACTCCGGCTTCGGGCGCAACAGAACCGAAATGGGCTAACATCCTGCCTCCTGAGCCAGTTGCGGCGCAGCCAAACCTCTGTCCGGAAATCAGAGCGGATACCTGTTCCGAAAATGCCACTCAGCCGGAAACTTCCCCAGAATCATCAAAAGAGGAGATACCTTCAGTCTCGGATAGCGGGGGTGCTTCGGACAGCGAAGCGGCTACAGAAGGAGCAACGGAACCGAAGCACGAGGTTGTCGCTCCGATGGAGCGCTTTCGCGATACTTTGCCAGGCTTCATTTTTTCGGGCGTCCTGCTTGGGCTGCTGCCGATGTGGAACAGTGCCGTCTTTATCGGCGCAGCCGCCGTGTTAGGAGTATGGTTCATCCTGTTCCCGCTGCGGTTGCAGATGCTGGCAATGGCGGTCACCACAGGCCTGATCGCGCTGTCCCAGATGCTGTATCTGACTGGTGGGAGTGGACGGACACCCATGCCGCGCCTTTTTCATTGGGGCTATACCATTGACCAGCCCACGGCAGCGAACGTAGTGAAGTATCTTGGGTTCACCTTTGGCTTTAAGTGGCTGTTAATCGCCCTGGCGCTGGTTTTCGCGAACAGCCTGCAAAGGCGCCTGTTCCTTGCAGTTTCAAGTCTCGTTGCAGTTGCCTTTTGTTTCCAGTTCACGATTGAGGTGTTGGCTAACCAGAAGTTTATACACACCTGGGTAATTATCGCGAATCTCTTCGTCGCCTTCGCCCTCTGGCGGCTGTGGCGTTTCTCACTGCTACGGACTACAGTGCCGGGGAAACTCATTGCGAGCGTTCTCTTTCTGCTAGTCATTCCCGGCGGTGTCATTGATTTCTTTCCGATTCATAACACCGGCTGGAGTGAAGTACAGTATCGGAATGATCCGTTGATCGAATGGCTTAAGAGGAACACGACACCGCGAGACATCTTCCTGACAGATCGATTCGTTACGCATCCGATACTTATGGCTGGACGCCGCGTCTTTTATGGCTGGCCTTACTTTGCGTGGTCAGCCGGTTATAACGCAAGTAACCGTGACCGGGTTTATACAGAGTTGTTCGAGAGCAAGGACCCTTGGAAAGTGTATCATCTCCTGAAAGAGAATGGCATTGAGTACGTGGCATACGACAATGCTGTTCGGCAGGCGCAGTTCATTAAGCGACCGAATCAAGAGCTATATGCTACTTATTTTCCGAAGGTTTACGACGCGCCCAATTACAACGGGATGGTCATTTACAAGGTGCCCGATAAACCGCCTCCTAAGCTCAGTAATCTCCCTGAGAGCGTCAGCAACATGTTTGAAGGCGGCAAGGGAACAGGCAAAGGAGAATTTGATTCCCCGTCGGGAATCGCTGTCGATAGCAAGGGGAATGTTCTGGTTGCCGACACTGGTAATGGACGTGTCGAGAAGTTTTCCCCGACTAGCACTTTCATCAGCACCATAGGAATGAAAGGAGCCGGCAATGGACAACTCGGAGCACCAAACGGGATCGCCGTTGATCGCAACGGCAATGTGTACATAGCGGACGCTGGCAATCACCGTGTGCAAAAGCTGGCCTCTAACGGCGGACTCATTGCGGAGTGGAAAGGCCCGGAACCGGGATTTTATGGACCGCGCCGGATCGCTATTGGCCCCGATGACTCCATCTACGTCGTCGATCAGGGCCACACGCGAATTGTTAAGTTCAACCCCGAGGGACAGGTGCTGACGGCCTGGGGCACCAAAGGCAATGGCGACGCTCAGTTCGACGACCCCACTTCGGTGGCGGTCGATCCTACCACCAATAAAGTTTATGTCGCCGACCCACGTAATAAACGTATCCAGGTATTCGATGCTAACGGGAAGTTTCTAACTAAATGGGAAATGCCCGAGTGGGGGCGGCCGGCAGGCTTTGAAGACTTGGTGATCGATGCGAAGGCGGGTCGATTGTACGCATCCAGCGCCAACATAAATGCAGTGTTCATTTTCGATTTGAATGGCAATAGGATTGGAAGTTTGACGCCGAAGCCACCGGATCAGCTTGAAGGGCCATCAGCATTGGCTTTAAGCGACCGGAAGCTTTATGTCGCGAACATGTTTGGCAACCGCGTAAGCGTGATTGACTTATAACTAATTGCCAGCTTCCGTATCCGGCGACAGGTTGTTGTTCGCGTCGATTTGATTCCACAGAAGAGATATTCATCTGGTGAACTTATCTGACGCGAAATCGCGACTTCTTAGACCGAGGACCCTGTTGCTCGGCTTGTCATTCATTGGGATCTTGATTTGCGCATGGGCTGGCGTGGCGCA
>QHNQ01000184.1 GCA_003218135.1 Verrucomicrobiota bacterium | reverse complement strand
CTCATTTCGCTAATGAAAGATCAGGTGGATGCGCTGCAAACCAGCGGAATCCCTGCGACTTACTTGAATTCAACGCTGGATCGGGATGAATCAAAAGCGCGCTGGCGCGGACTGCATCGCGGCGAATACCGAATGCTTTACGTCGCGCCGGAGCGCTTGATGCTGGAGACATTTTTGGAACGCGCCCTCAACTGGAGGATCGCACAATTCGCTATCGATGAAGCGCATTGCATCAGCGAATGGGGCCACGATTTTCGGCCGGAATATCGCGACTTGAAAAAATTGCGAGAGCACTTTCCCGACGCGCCAGTTATCGCACTCACTGCGACTGCGACCGAACGGGTGCGAGCCGACATCGTCAAGCAATTGAAACTGCGCGAGCCGCGCTGCTACGTCGCAAGCTTTAACCGGCCGAATCTCACCTACCGCGTCGTTCCAAAATCGGCGCCGTACGAACAACTGTTGGCCCTTATCCGCAGCCGGCCGAACGATAGCGGCATCGTTTATTGCGCGAGCCGCAAGAGCACCGAATCGCTGGCGCGAAATCTCAGCGAAGACGGTATCAGCGCAAAGCCTTATCACGCGGGGCTAACGTCCTCCGAGCGCACGAAACACCAGGAAGCATTTTTACGGGACGATGTCCGTGTGGTCACCGCTACGATTGCCTTCGGGATGGGGATCAACAAACCGAACGTTCGCTTCGTTGTGCACTACGATCTTCCGAAAAATCTCGAGAGCTATTATCAGGAGACCGGACGCGCGGGACGCGACGGGTTGCCCAGCGAATGCGTACTGCTGTTCAGCGCTAGCGACGTCGCCAAACAAATCCATTTCATCGATGAAAAGAGTGAGAGCGAAGCGCGGATTGCCCGGGCGCAGCTCCAGCAGATGGTGCATTACGCCGAGACACGCGAATGCCGGCGCATGACGCTCCTGCGCTATTTTGGCGAGGAATTCGCGGAACCATCGTGCGACGGCTGCGACAATTGCCTCACGCCACGCGAGACGTTCGATGGCACAATCCCGGCGCAGAAATTTCTCTCCTGCGTCCATCGTATCCTCGCAAAGAGCGGATTTGGATTTGGATTGAATCATGTTGTCGATGTTCTGCGTGGCGCAGACACGGAAGCGATCCGGCAACGAAGTCACAATGAGTTGTCCACTTACGGCATTGGGCACGACCTGAAACGCGAATCCTGGCAGGCGATTGGACGCGAGTTGCTGCGGCTCGGTCTCGTTGAATGCGCGCCGGGCCGATTTGCCACGTTGTCGCTTACGCCTGCGGGTCTGGAAACACTGCGCACACGCACCCCAGTTACGTTGACCAAGCAGGTCGATATCGCCGAGAGAGCAGCGCGTAGCAGAATCGGCGCGATCGCGTGCGATGAATTGCTCTTCGAACAACTCCGGGGGTTGCGGCGCAGACTTGCCGATGAGCGCGACGTACCGGCCTACGTAATTTTCTCGGATGTCACGCTGCGCGAGATGGCGCGGAACTATCCTGCGACACCGACCGAGTTTCGTCGAATTCCCGGCGTGGGCGAGCAGAAATTGAAAGATTTTGCCGAGCCGTTCCTCAGCGAAATCCGAGCGTATCTTACGACAAATGAACGCCGGACATTTATCGAAAACGGCGGTCCTTTGCGACCGCCGCGTCGGGCCAGGCTGAACGATAGTCAGCTTGAAACGCTGCGGCGCTTTCAGCGGGGCGAAGCGGTCGAAGACATTGCGCGCGCCCGCGGCTTTGTGCGCAGCACGATTTACGGCCATCTGCTCGCCGCAATCGAAAGCGGCAAACTCCCACAGGCACGGCAGCGGTTCTTCACACCCGCGCAAGAAAAGGAGATTGCAGCGGCGTTCCAGCGCATCAGCGACGGAAGCCTTGTCGACGTCACTGCGCTACTCGGCAACAAATACGATATTGGCGAACTGCGGATTTTCCGCGCGTTTGCGGCGCACTCGCGTGCGCAGTCGCAACGCTAAAAAGTTCTGGCTCGGGTGAAAAACTATGTACTTCATCGCGGAAGCGCCGTTAGGCGCGGCAGGTTTATAGAAAACCGTCTCCCTGGCGCCAAGCTCCGTTAGGAACGACACACGGCTGGCGGCGCTTTCCAATGCCGGGTCTTCTTTTGTTCTGCAATTCGCCGACCTGCCAGTAAATCGTATCGATTTTCTGCGCCTCCAACTCCGCCTACTCCTGTTGGTCGAGCGGATCATTGCGTTGCCAAACCCATTAGCGGACATCGTGCGCGGATGAAGCCAGCGGGATCGCGCTGGCGATCACGGCGATCGTTAGAATGAGAACGCGTTGCAAACTGTGACGCATTCCACGTCGCTTGTTACTTCTTGTTCAGCTTGCGTAGTGCTTCCTTCGCTTCCTGCGCGTATTCGCCGTTTGGATCCAGCTTCAATGCTTCCTCGAAGTACTTTCGTGCGCTCGTGAAGTCTTTCATCTTAACGCTGACGTTGCCGAGATTAATCAATGCCCCAACTGATTTCGGATCGATCTGCCGCGCCTTCTCCAAAGATTCGCGCGCCTTCTGCCATTCGCCAAGGTCCGCGTAATAACCGGCAGCGTCATTGAAGCCTTCTGCATGATTTGGATATTGCTGTGTCGCCAGGGTCGAAATCTGGAACCAGCGCTTATCGTCCTCGGGGTTCTCCTTTTTCTCGTAATACAAACCGTACTCGTGCAGTTTTTCCGGAACGAATTTGTCGGCCGGTTCGTTGAGCGGTTCGCCTTCCCACTTGAGCTGCGCCGGATGCTCACGCGCGTAGGCGACCATTTTCTTCAACGTCGCCAACTGATTGTCGAAATCGCCTGTCTCCTGATAGATGAACGCGAGACCGCACCAGATGTCCAAGCGATCGGGAAATTTCGTAGTTGCTTCCTGAAGAAGACCGGCCGCCCGCTTCATATTGCTTTTATCTTGCTCGAACGAAATGCTCCCCGCTAACTTTCCCTTCTTATCAGTCAACCTGATGTCGCCCGGGCCGGGCTTCTTCGCCGAGATGTTCGTCTGGCGCTGATTAAAATAATAATTCGCGCTCGTGATCCACGCGTTGGGATCGTCAGGCGCCTTCTCGCGCCATTCGGTCAGCAACGGCTCGATTTGCGCCTCCGCATGCTGATCTATTAGCTGGTCGTAACGAGCAGAGTATGCCGTCGCGGACTTCGGCCCGACATAAACGAGGGTTTTCAGGACTTTCTCGAGTTTATCGGAATCTTTTTCGTAGCTCGCCTTATCGCGCGAGGTAAGAACAATGAAAGCGACCCCGCGCGGAAGTTGGACGTAGCCTACGCGTTCCCACTGCGAGTACGTTTTTGTGG
>QHNQ01000072.1 GCA_003218135.1 Verrucomicrobiota bacterium | reverse complement strand
TTCACGATCATGAATGCGCGAGCTGCCCCGCGCCCAAGCCATTGGACTCGACCAAGGGAAGCCGCAAACGCCGCCGTCGCGAGATAGGTCAGAAAGCCCGCAACAAAAAGTAGAAGATCCATCATGTCGCGCAGCGAGACGATCGCCGCAGGCATCTCTCCAGCGTGTTCCTTCCCGAAGAATGCTGCGAACGCGAAGATATTCCAGATGAGATAGAGCGGGCCACTGAGGATGATCGCCGCGAAGCCGAGGGTCGCATAAAAGCGTTCACCGGCTCCGCTGAGTGCTTCTCTGAGCACCACGAATCCACTCGCTATCGCGGCAGCCATGACAATGAGGACAAGATACCGCATCTCGTTCTCTGCCGCGGTTGCCTGCCAGGGCCCGCCGATGCCGACCCAGAGAAGTGCAACGGGCGCAAATGATGTGACAAGGAGTGTCCCCGCCAGGCCGAGCAATCGCCGGTCCTGCGCATCGGCTCGGATGGCCCGCGCGCCCAGAGTCCACGCCGCAATCGCGATCGCTGCAAAGTACGCTACTCCGACGGCCTGATATACTCCTGGGATGCGAAAGGCGCGCACGCCGAAGACAACGAAACTAAGAAACGGGAAGATGCAGAGAAAGACATAGCTCACACGGCGGACGGTATTCATTCGAATCTCCTTATTAATTGAGGCGAAAGCGCGGTCATCGTGTTATGCGGGCCTAACGACCCAAGCTCAGCGACCCGGCCCGCGGGACGCGTGGATTGCAACCAGAGCGCGATGGCAGGGTTCGCTGCAGCGCATGGTTAGGCCACGTTCGTAATCTCATACACACTGCTCAAAAATAAATCCGTGTCACTGAAATCAGGGAAGATGCAAACAACTCCCTCTGCGGATAACCGTGTCGCGCGACTGCCCGTGCCGATGCCAATGAACGGAATGCCAACGCTGCGACACGCCCGAGCATCCCAAACTCCGTCGCCAACGTAAACAGTGCTGCCAAGGCTACCATATCGCTCGGCTGCCCTCTGCATGGACAACCTGATGATGGACTCTCTGTCAAACGCATCGTCGCTAGACGCCGCAGGATAATCGTCGTAGCACAAGCCAGCACTTGCCATCTTGAGACGAGCAGAGTCACGCCATGCTCCAGTAGCAAGCGCAACTTGATGCTCTCCGCTATCAGCTAGGCGCGATAGTAACAGAGGCGCTCCGGTGACTGCTACGAAAGCAGCTTCGGATGAAACCCGTGCAAGCAAATCAACGAAGTGGTGGCGAAACCGTGAAGTCTCGCTTGGTGATGGAAGCCGTCCGGTGCGGGCCTCGTGAATCTCGAGGAAAATACCGGAATCAGTCGCGTGCTTGTAGCGCGACCAATCGGTGTCCACATCGCTGAAGCCACACACTGCAGCGAGCGAACGCACAAAACACTCCTCATCGGTCTTCATCGTCTGTGTCAGTGTGCCGTCAATGTCGAATATGACCAAGCGCATGGAAGTGGCCTAACGAGAATTAGACGAAGGTTCGTAATAAAATGCGAACATTTTTTCGTCTAACATTTTTTCGTCTATCTAATAACTCTTAACATAGGACGGTAGCGCCTCTTTTGATCATCTCCATGTGCGTTGGCGATTGAGGTCAATCGCCGCTACCTTTCACTACTTCCATTCCCAGTATTCGGAGTGTGTGTTGCCCTCTGCGTCAGCCGCGTATTCGAATGTGACAGCGACCTTGTTCAGCGGGACGATTTTGGAGGCATGGTTTGAAAATAAATGGCACCGCGATAAGTCGCGGTCCGATCTGCGTTACTGCTTCTTCTGCCGCTCCCAAACCTGGAGGATGTAGCCACTTCCGGGCTTGGATGTGAGTTCGTTAGGACGCGGCTTGCCAGCCGGGGCGAAGCAGACTTTGTAATTGTCGCCGTGCAGTTCGTAGATGCCGAGCATGACCTCTTTCTCAGGCGAGATCGCGTCCATCTGCCTCGGTGTTTTCGTCGCGTCGATCTTGATCGTCCCCGCCCTGCTGGTGGCGTACTCAGCCGACCCGGGGAAGCGGAAAGTGTCATCCTTGAAGACGATTGTGGTCTTGATCACCTTGTCCTCGGCCAACGCCTTCCCATCTTGCGTCGCCGAAACCAGCTTCCAAGTGCCCTGCAGCCCGTCCAAGTCTTTCTTGGACGCCGGATCCGGAGGCTTGTCCGCTGCTATCAACAATACGACGGCCGGAATCATGAGTAATCGCGCTTTCATAATGATCTCCGAGCCTGAACTCCTGTGTAACCAAAGGCAAGCTGGAAACGCGGAGTCGTCGTACGCCGACGAACAGAATGCGGGAAAAGAAAAGAAGCGGCGATTAAACGTTCGATTCCGTCAAACTCGCAGCAACTACATTGCGATCTTGCTGACGCATTTAACGAGACAGAGATAAGCCACGACACGGTGTCATGGCAAGGATGCTGAGTCGCAACGAAATGGGGCTGGCCTGCTCGCGAATTCTTTCGGAGTTGGCTTCATCGATTGGTTAGGTCTTAGTGATGCGCTCACGATACACAAGATAGACTCCGAGCTGGCCGATAAGAAGCCCAAGGAACAGACAGAGGAAAAACGTGAACTCGCAAAATCCAGTAGCCGATGTGCCTGGAAGCCTAAATGCGGCTCCAACTGCCAAGCCTCCCGTGAAAACACATGATAGAAATAGGCACTGCAGGGGATCGTGCCACCAATCGATGGAAAAGCGACCTAATGAGGGACGCCGCAGCGTCTGCTGACCTGCACCGCAAATGGAATACGCAACCGTTCCGAATGAAGCTCCGATCGTTCCAAGCAGAGCGATTGTACAAAAGATCGCGTCAGGGTTTTTACGCGATAGTAGATCGAGCGCCATTTCCGTGTAACCGGCCAAGACTGAAAGACCTAGCAGCGCAATGTTCAGAACGAGCGAGATGCTCATGATCTAACGAGAAAGAGATAAGCCACCCAGCACTTTGAGAATTGACGTGCGCATCGACCGAAAGCTTACCACAAAGTGCTGGATTGGCTTCATCGATTGGTTAGATGTCACTTAGGGTCGCCTCAGCCTGCGCCCGCCATTTGGCTTCGTTCACGCCGAAGATAAGAAGCCACAGGGCGAGCGAGTTTTCGGCGATGAGGGGGACCCGCAGAATGTAGGGGATCTCCGGCCATTGGAGGAAAAGCCTGAGGCTGTCGATCCAATAGGCCATTCCAGCAAGCACCATTAGCACGCCCAGAAGCCACGGCAGGAACTTCGACTTGAGAATGAGCGTCCCAATCAGCGCGCAAAATACGCCAAAGAACATCAGGCTGACACTAAAGCCATAGGCCCAGAACCTGATCGGCGCGCGCGCGAGCGCCTGTCGTTGCTCAGCGCCAAAGGCGTTGAGATATTCCGGGAGCGTGAATGTGATTAGGGGCGCGAGATAATTGTACGAATTGACGGCCTCAAGGGTGGCCGACGCGATGATAAACACCAGCGCAAGCAAGGCGAGGCGCGGATTCACCACCTTGAACAGCTCGTAGAGGAGGAACCCCAATGGCAGATTGCATATAGTGACGATCACGGCGGCCGTGAATCCAATGCGAAAGAGCTGCTCATTCGCGACGATGTTGTCCGCCGTCCGCGCCATGTTGCCGGTGTCGATCAACTGACCGCGGACATGCATGTAAGCAAATAGGGCGAACGCGGTGATGATTAGGTAGAACGCACCCGCAACGCGCGCCAGCAAACTCGGATGTTCGGTGAAAGTCATGGGCGCTGTTGCCATCTAACGAGACCAAGCTGAGCGACCGCTGACGAGAGCGAGCAGTGCTGCAGGTTTCAGTGTTGAAGTTATCGAAAGCAAATTTTCGAGCCGGTCAGCGGTTCGCTCCAGCGCCTGGTTAGACCTCACGACGTGAAAATGCCCTCGGTGTTGTAATAGCGCCACTTGCCGTGGACGCGGCGCATGATGACGTACGGGCCCGGACCACGATCACCATACAGGCGGACCTCGTCGTGGCTGATGACCTGAATCTGGGCGACCGATGTGTCCTCGTAGATGTGAGCTGCTTTATATGCCGCGACTGCGGCCTCGATGTCCGCGACGGAGATCTCATGCACTCTGCCGAATGTCGCTGCGCCGGCTACCCGGAATGTGTTGCAGGATGCGAGCACAGCTGCAGTCACGATAAGCAGAACGCAAGGTGTGCACCGCATGAGGTCTAACGAGAATTAGACGAATGTTCGTAATAAAAGGCGAACATTTTTTCGTCTAACATGCCGGTCGAGATCTGACAACATTGGCTGGGCCGGCGTCTGACCGCGTAAAGCCCCGCACGCGTCAATGCACCCACGCCCTACAACAATCGCGCTCAGGGTGTTATTTCCATTCCCAGTATTCGGAGTGTGTATTGCCTTCTGCGTCGACGGCGTATTCGAATAGCACTGCGACCTTGTTAAGGCGGGACAATTTGGGAGGCATGGTTTGGAAATAAAGCGCGCCTCGATAAGTCGCGGTCCCGTCTTTCTTCATCACGCCGACACCATGGCCTGTCCACGTTGCCACTTTCCCGTCCTTGGTCATCATCACCCCTTGGCCTTCGCCGTATTGTGTCCCGTCAGGGCGAACAACTGTCCAGTATGTGCCTGTATCCTTCACGTTTGTGCCGAGCAGTGATCCGCTTGCCTGAAACGATGTTTCCATCTTTGGATACCCGCCCAGATTCGGCAACACGCGCTGCATGGTAATCTTGCCCGATATTTCACCAATCTTCTCGCCTAGCATAGATGTCCTTTCGTTGAAGTTTACTTTCTCGAATCCCTTAGATTCGGCTTCGAAACGATAGCGAAAGAACTTCCAGCGTCTACGGAGGTCGTTGCTCGATCTGTTCGACTGTCGGATCAGTGTTGCTGATCCAATCGCGTGCTTGATTGATTTCAGCCGGATTCACCGGAATGGCGCGCGGAATTTCTTCGCCTCGCGCCACGAGGCCGCCTTGATATTTCACCGGTTTCCCGCGTTTGATTGGAAATTTCCAATGATGCCCGAACCTGAAGAGCGCGTAAAACATGGTCTTGGCTTCCGCCGCGCTGACGCCGCTGCAACGCATGGCGTAGTAGAACATGCGGTCGCAATCCTGCCATGGCCGGTTGTGTTCGCCGTAGGCGACGTCGTGTAATACGGAAGCATTCCGATATTTTCCTTCGAACGGCCCGCCCATGATCGACCAGAGATAGCGCGGAATCGATGCGCCATCGACAACCGATCCGATCGGAGCAACCCATACCAGGCCCTGCGGATCGGTATAACGCAATTCAGTTATCAGCGTCATTGTCCGGCCGTCCTCGTTCCATTTCGTCACTGGGTTACCGTCGAAATAGCCCCATTTTGACTCGACTGACGTGGACGGCTCAGTAGTGGACGGTTCAGTGGTGGACGGTTCAGTGGTTACTTCGGTTGGCTCTTGATCCGACGCGCAAACAGCCAAAGCTCCCAGGAAGATGAAAGACGCCAACGATAGAACAACTCTCCAGTTTCCCATTGAAAGCAGAACGTCCAACGGTTTGCCCCAGCTTTCAACGGCAAATCGACTGGGCAAATACTGTAGCCAGCATCGGTGATGCCGATTGAGCAGCGGGAGTCAGGAAAGAACGGCGGGATCCTCGATCCCGGCTACAACGCTGACGCGGAAACAGGCGAAGCTTTCTTGCCGACCCAGGTGATGGCAATAAGTGCAAGCATATTCATAGCAATGTAACTGTTTAGCGTTTCGCCTGTCCCTTCACAAGCGAGGTTGTGTGCGGGCCGAGGGCGGCCCGGCTCCATTGAGATGCATCGACGGTGAACGTTGGAGACAGCCTGCCCTCAGGCTGTTTTGATGTTTCTCGCGTTTTCACCGTCGACAGCGACCACGCGCAGCGTACTGTTGAAGCCAACGGGCCTGTTGCTCGCACAGTATTGACTTTGACGCTCGCGACGTGATTTCCTGTCGTCGCCCATGCTCAGTGAGCCATCTGCTACAGTCCAGGTCGATGGTGCGCAAATTGCCTATAGTCGCGTTGGGAATGGCCTGCCGCTGCTCGTTCTGAACGGCTTTGCCGCGACCAACGCCGATTGGGATCCTTCTTTCATCGATGGTCTCGCGTCTTCGAACGAGCTGATCCTCGTCGACAACCGCGGGATCGGTCGCTCTACTGACGATGGGAAGCCTTTCAACATCGCACGGCTCGCCGATGATGCAGCCCGCGTGATCGATGCACTCGGTTTCGAGCATACGAGCGTACTTGGATGGTCGATGGGCGGATTCATCGCACAGATGCTGGCATTGGAGCATCCGCATTGCGTTAATAAGCTCATCTTGTTGTCGACAGATTCCGGAGGCGCTGACGCAGATCTCGCCTCGGCGGACGTGTGGTCACAACTCGTCGATATATCCGGCACGCCGCATGAGCAGGCTCGTCGCTTGCTCTCGCTGCTTTTTCCGAGCGATGTTGCCGAATCCATCTATCGGCAGTTCGGCGATATCGTGGCGGCTGCACGTGCGCGGCTATTTCCTGCGTTAGTCGACCGTCAGGCTGCCGCGATGAACGCAGGCGTCACAATGGTGTAGGGAATCGGCTGTCGGAGATAACTCGGCCAGTACTAATCGCCACCGGCAGTGAGGACATCGTAATTCCGCCTTCGAATGCGTTGAAGCTCGTTGACACCATTCCTGGCGCGTGGCTGGCCCAATTCCCACATGGTGGCCACGCTTTCATAGCGCAGTATCCGCGCCCACTTGCCGATCTCATCAATTGCTTTCTCGCTCTTGAATGAATCGAGGTTTAAAGCGGTTTGAGAAATGTTGTAGCCACCGGCCTGTGGCCGGTCGATCTCAGCGGTGCTTTTCACAACGGCCCACAGGGCCGTGGCTACAGCGGGCTGCAGTTTGATCTTAAAAAGCTGTAGTCCCGACTCAGCCTGATACTGACGCACTCACCGTGTCCACGCTTTCCAGCGTTTGCGGATCGGCTTTGCATAACGGTCCACATCGATTTTCTTCAATCGCTTTACACCGTCTTTCATCGCGTCCGCCACCGCTTCGGTCGAACTTTCATACTTTTCCCGGGCCGATTTGAACAATGGCCACAGAAACGGAAGCGTAAGCACGCTCCAGTTCATGTTGCCCAGCGGCGATTTCACCTCAACTTCTGTTTTTCGTTCGCCGGCAGAAGCGTAGCGGATCGCAAGCCCAATGGCGACTCCGATCCCCAGCGCACCGAGGATTGCCGGTACTGGATTTTCGCGCACGAAGTGTTCGGTGTGCTCCCGCGCGCGACCGGCTTTCTCCTTTGTCCCATCCCACGTCTGGCTCATTGCCGTGGAAAATTTGTTTGTTGCTCGACGAAACTGCTCACGCCCAGTTGAGCCAATTTCCTGTTCGCTCGGCTGTGGTGCCGAAAGCGGTTCGTCCCTCGTAAGGTCGTTTTCGTTCGGATTAATCATACAAAAAGGAATCGTAACTGGCGACCCTGTTGCGTTTCTCGACTGTGAAAACTGGAACATAGGCTTGTAGCCTGTGCGCCCAGCGGGTTTGAAACCCGCTGTCTTCCAGTCTCAGCGGAGTCCAACTCCGCTGGGCGCACAAACCTGGAGGTCTGTGTTCCGGCAAGGCATCGGCTACAGCAGCTGGCGATAGGCGTCGCAAACTTCTTCGCCCCAAAGAACGAAGATTACTCTCTCGATCTTGTTGGTGTTCGCGAGGAATTCTCGCGTGGTTTTTACGGCCAGCTGCGCTGCTTCCAGAATTGGATAACCGTAGGCGCCGCAACTGATCGCCGGAAACGCGATGGTTTTGATACTGTTCTCGACCGCGACCTGCAATGAATTGCGGTAGCAATTTGCCAGCGTCTCAGGCTCGCCATGTTTCCCGCCGCGCCAGACCGGTCCGACGGTGTGAATCACGAACCGAGCGGGCAAACGATAGCCCCGCGTAATTTTCGCTTCGCCTGGCCGACAACCGTTCAAGCCCCGGCATTCCATTAGCAATTCAGGGCCTGCAGCGCGGTGAATCGCGCCATCGACTCCGCCACCGCCAAGCAGCGTCGCATTGGCTGCGTTCACAATCGCATCAACGTCAAGCTTCGTGA
>QHNQ01000071.1 GCA_003218135.1 Verrucomicrobiota bacterium | reverse complement strand
CTCGACCTAAAGCTCCCCGGTATTAGTCACAAAATCATGTCGGAAGCGATTCAGCGTGCAAAGGAAGCGCGCACGAAAATTCTCGAAATCATGCGCAGCACACTGGACAAGCCGCGGCCGGTTCTCTCGAGATACGCGCCGCGGATTGAGACGCTCAAAATTAATCCGGAGAAGATCGGCGCGCTCATCGGGCCCGGCGGGAAGACCATCAAGGGCATTGTCGCGGAGACCGGTGCTGAGATTAACATTGAGGATGACGGCTCGGTGCACATCTACGCGACCAGCCGTGAAAGCATGGAGCGCGCGAAGGAAATCATCAGTGGCATGGCGCGCGAAATTGAAATCGGGCAGACGTATCAGGGACGGGTGGTGTCAACGAAGGAATTCGGCGCGTTTGTCGAAGTCCTCCCGGGCAAGGATGGGCTGGTGCATATTTCCGAGCTTGCAGATTTTCGCGTGAAACGGACCGAGGACGTCGCCAAAGTCGGCGACATCATTTGGGTCAAGTGCATCGGCATCGACGACAAAGGCCGCGTAAAACTTTCGCGCAAGGCAGCGCTGAAAGAACGCGCGGAGAAAGAAACTGGGCAGGCAGCATCGCCAGAGCCAGTCCCCTCGACCGGATCGACGTAACTCCCGAAATCTAGTCCATCACGCAAGCGCAGCAGCTTGCGTGAAAACGTGGAGATTCAAACCAAGATTGATAAGTAATGCGGCAGCATGTCGCGCCAATAGCTCCACTCGTGGCCGCGCCATTTTCCGTCATCGAGCCAATGCTTGATGCCTTTTGAATTCAGAATTTCGGAGAGCCGATGCGATTCGTGGCGCGTGTTGTCCCATTCGCCGGTGCCAATGATGATTCCCATGTGATTGTATTTCCACGGATCGGTTATGTTCGGCAGATATTCGTAAGGGCTGTTGAAGTAAATGTTATCGTCGTGATAGCCGTCGAAAAACGAGCTGATGTCGAATGAGCCGCTCAAGCTGATGAGATGGCTGACGGTGTCGGGATGACGAAATGCAATATTCGCGGCATGATACGCGCCCAAGCTGGCGCCACAGACTGCGACGCGATGACCATGGCACTCGCGGCGTGCGAGATCGAACACGTCGCGCACGATCACATTTTCGTACGCGTTGTGGGCCCGCATTCTATCGGCCGGGTGAATCGATTTATTGTAAAAGCTTTCCAGATCGATCGCGTCCGGGCAGTAGACCGTGACTTTACCCGCATCGACATAGCCGCTCACCGAACCGGTCAGCCCAAAATCCTTGTTTTGATAATAACTGCCAAATGAAGTCGGGAAGAGGATCAGCGGCAGGCCGCCGCCGTTTCCGAAAGCGAGCATTTCAAATTCACGGCTCAGCCAGGGCGTGTACCATTTGATGTAACGTTCATTCATGTTCTTGCTGTCATTTCGAGCGAAGCCTAAGGCGAAGTCGAGAAATCTCTTGGTGGTAAAGTCGATTCGAACCGGAAAACCATAGAGATGTCTCGACTCCGCTCGACATGACAGGTCTGGTGGACAAGATCGGCATGTTAACCGATGCGTTTCGGTTTGCATGCCTAGACATACGTTAACCGGAAACATCAAACGGCACCGCGCGTTTCCGTCGAAGATTCTCGGAAACCGTAGGGACATTCTGGTGTACTTGCCGCGCGGTTACCGCCGCCTCGCGCGCCGACGGTATCCGGTGCTCTATTTACACGACGGCCAAAATGTTTTCGATGCGGCGACTTCGTTTTCGGACGTGGAATGGGGCGTAGATGAAACTGCCGAACGCCTGATTCGAGGAAATCTTATCGAGCCGCTCATTATCATCGCAGTCGCAAATATGGGCGAAGACCGGGTTCACGAATATGCGCCCACCCGGGGAATCATTGACGCCAAAGCAAAACGCACAAAACGCAGCCAGGGTCTGGCGCGACTGTATGGCCATTTCCTCATGGACGAACTCAAGCCTTACATCGACCGAAAATATCGGACCAAGCGCAGCCCGGAATTCACCGGACTAGGCGGCTCGTCCCTGGGCGGTCTTGTCACGCTCGCGATCGGAATTTTGTATCCGCATGCGTTCAGCCGCCTCATGGTGATGTCGCCCTCGATCTGGTGGGACAATTTCGCGATTTACCGACTGGTCGATTCTATCGAGCAGAAACCACCGTTAAGAATCTGGCTCGACACCGGCACAGCCGAGACGGGCTGGGAACAAGCGCGCGAATTGCGTAATCGCCTCATCGAGAAAGGGTGGAAACTGCGCAAGGACATTCAATACATGGAAGCTCAACGCGCCGATCACAGCGAAGCGGCTTGGGCAGCGCGCGTCGAACCGGCCCTACGATTTTTGTTTCCGTCAGCAAAATAAAATTGAGAGCAAATCATCTTCCCACCGGCGGTACCGGCGGCGGATTGGGCGGCAACGGCTCAGGAGGCGGCGTCGGTCTCGGCGGAGTTGGAGCAGGCGGCGATGGATTATCTGGCATTGGTGGTCTCCAGTGAATGAATCGTTTTCACTGCAGCCACTTGCCGTAAATTTGATAAACGCGAACGAAGCCGCCGACGAAATCCCAATCTTTTTGATATGCGAAAGCACGGTCGCGGGAGGACCAGGTGAGCTCACGCGGCGATTCCGGATGATTGGGGTCGTAAGCGAGATACCGGTCAATTCCACCATTCTGAGAGGCAGGTTCTCGTTTGTAGACCAGGACCGCGTGATTGATGCTGAGACGAGGATAAGTTGTGAGAAAACCGACGAATAACTCGCCGCGCGCCAAAGCTGTATTGAGGTTGGTGTGGGTTTCCTTGTGGTAACTAGAGTCGTGCACGAAGAGCATCCGGAAATTTCCGAACCGAAAGTAAGTCGGCCAACCAAGGCCGATATTTGCCCGGACAACTTCGCGACGCGCCTCGCTCATTGCGCGCAAGTCGGCGTAGCCCGGGAAGACGACGCGCTGATTTGTCGGCAATGGATTTTCCCAAGCCGCCCGACAGGTGACATTACGAATGCGAGCGGCCAACGCCCTGTCGTCCAATGGGGGGGCATGCGGATCGAAGCGAGCGAACTTCTGAAACTGCATCGTCGTACGGCATAGGACAAAACAGCGGCGAGTGTACCTTTTCGGTTCTCCTTTCTCTCTTTGCCGCAAAGAGGGATGACCTTCGCGATACTCGAAGACGGTTGCGTTGGCGAAGCCGACCGTATCGCGGTCGAAACGAAAATCCGACGCTGCCGCGCTGTTTCGTAGAAGGACGAGAGCTACGAAAGCGCCGAGCTGCCAAAAACCTGCCGCTGTGCGCGAATTGCTGGGAATCACGTCAAGGACGCGTCGAATCGTTTTCACTGCAATGGCTTGCCGTAGGATTGGTAAACGCGAACGAATCCGCCGATGAAGTCGATGTCTTTCTGATAAGCAAAGGCGCGCTCACGAGGCGACCAGGTTAGCTCGCGCGGTGCTTCGGCATGGTTTGGATCATAAGCAAGATAATGCTCCAGCTGGTCTCCAGGGAGACTTTTGTTCCGGACATAGACCAGCACCGCATGATTAATACTCAGTTTCGGATAAGTGGAAAGATAGCCGACGAACA
>QHNQ01000014.1 GCA_003218135.1 Verrucomicrobiota bacterium | reverse complement strand
CATGGCAAGAGCTTTTCGGAGACCTTCAAGCGGTGCCGAAGGACGGGCTTCCGATCACAAAATGGGCAAATCAGGACGAAGCTTGCCTCGATGTAGCAAATCGAATCGTAGAGGTGGTTCGGAGCTTCGACGAAACTCGTGATTTGAACAGCGGCATCCCCGCCAACATGCTTAGCGCGGCTCGCCACTGAAGATCGGATGAGTGCTTGATCTCCGAAGCCTGCTCCAACCTCGCTGGTGACTACTCCTAAAATGGCAAATTTCCGCGGCGGAGAGCCATTCGCCCAAAAATCAACACCGTTCACGACCACCTTCGTATCGCCGGTACCCTCATGGACATTATTTTTACCTTCGTAATGCTGGTAGTCTGAACTCACGAGCGCAGTGCAGCCAGCTATCGCGAGACAACCAATGATGGAGAGCAAGACTTGTCGACTCATAACACCTCGATTATCACATTGTCATTGCCGAGAAGAAGGCAAAAATTCGATGCAGGAATACGCGCAAACGAGTCACGGCTTTTCCGTTGATCTTTTCAATGAGCGCGTCAGCTGAGTGTCCCGAGTACAAGAAGTAGGACTCGCTGTGCTCTCATTCATACAAGGAAAGGAAAAAACAAAATGAAAAAGCTAGCCGTAATCATACTAACATGTTTCACCACGTCGCTCCATGCTGGAATAGGTGACGACTATAATACTTGCCTCAAGCAGCTAGAGAAAACGGGTAAGCCCGTGCATCATGGTGATACAAATGGCTACCCCGGGCTACAGGCAGTCGCCAGCGGATAGAGCACGTAACCCTTTTCTTTAACAAGGCAAAAACACACTGTATTGTCGAAGACATCGTTAGCCCTAACCCGGTTCAGGTAAACTTGATGAAGGTAACTCTAGCGCGTTACCACAAGCACTGGAAGATAGACAACATTGACGACTCGAATGTTTGGGCGGAGTCAACGGACGGCGAGATTTATGTGATGTTCTCACTTAAAGGGCCCGCGGGGACGTTTCGGATTGCTAATCGAGAAGGCCGACAGTCACCGCTTGTGAAGTGGCCTAATCGAGAGAACCCCGAGAAAGAGAGCATGCTCTTTCCTTGAAGCGAGAGGTCCGAGCCGATTTCAACCGTGCATACACTTACGGCGACGCTGGATATTGTGAACTCATTCTTCTCCCGACTCACTCGCCGCTACGCTGCGCGGCTCGACAGTCGATGTCGCTCGCCCCACTCGCTCTATTCTCCGGTTCGCTCAGAATGACATGCATGAGATGGTTTGTTTTCGTTCCATTGCATGAAGTACGACTGGAGAGAGGCGGGCGAGGAATGGTCTGCGCCCTGGGGCAGTTCCGCTGCCCAATGGGCTGGCACTATCTTTCCGCGCATTCGCGATTGTCTTCCAACGGGCACGATTTTGGAAATTGCGCCAGGGTTTGGAAGATGGACGCATTACCTCAAGGACTACTGCGAGGAGCTGTGGATTGTCGATAAATCAAATGAATGCATCGAAGCGTGTCGCCAGCGTTTTGCGGCTGATTCGCACGTGCGCTGTTATGTTAATGATGGTCGCTCGTTGTCGATGATTCCAGAGGGTTCAATCGATTTCGTTTTCAGCTTCGATTCCTTCGTGCATCCGGACCGGGAAATCGTTGAAGCGTACCTATCCGAACTCGGAACAAAATTGAAAATCGGCGGCAAAGGTTTCATCCATCATTCTAATTTTGGGGAATACGTTAACTCGCCACGCGAGCGAATTCCGGATCAGCGACACGTTCTGCAATTCTTCTTGCGCGCCCTGTTCCGTTGAATTCTAAAGAGTAATGTGAGTTCGTTGCAGGAGAAACTAGAGCGAGCGGAAACCACCATCCACGTCTCCAGCAAACACGTCGGTCTTACCATCGCATTGATCGGCGTCTTGATTGCGTTGTGCGCGTCAATGGCCGGTTCTGAGCATAACGAACTCACGCGCACGATGACCGAACAAACACAAGCGAATTCTGATTACAGCGGCTCGAGCACGAAATTCCGCATGGTCATGGTCGAACTGGAAAAACTTCGCCACGAATCGTTGCTTGGAAGCATTGATGCTGGATTTGGTCCGGAGTTGAAGCGGCTTTTGCGACTCTATCTCGATTACAGCCGTGAGCGCGACTTTGCCAGGCATTGGCTTGACTCGTATCAACCCGCGGTCAAAGCGCATTTCGATGCTACCAAAGGTTACGACCACGCTCAGCTTTTTGCCGAAATCGCAATTGTTGTTGCCTCGCTTGCCGTCCTGCTTTCCAATCGGCCTGCCTGGATTATCTCGATTGTCCTCGGGGTCATTTGTATTGGCATACTTACCTCGACATTTTTAAAAACGCGGCACGCTGTTGGACACGCGGTCGGCAACATTCGACAAGCGGAAAACGCTTTTCGACAAGTTCGCGAGTCGCACCTTGGTAGCAGTGGAGATGAACGAACGCTGGAAGAACTCGATCCGGGCGGCAAAATCCGCGCTGAAATTCAAAAAAGTTCCCAAAGATAAGACGGATCAAGAAGAATACGCTGCGCCGCCGCTTAGAAATGGTCGGCTACCGCGTCGGCGGTTCGCTTCCGCCCCCAGCATGGTGCCAGATTTGTCGCAAACTACGCTGTCAGATTGAGCGCAGTCGAAGGATCTCGGTTTGACGCGCTGTTGTAGTAAATTGATCAGAGATTCGTCGCTTCGCTGAGAATGACAACTATGAATGGTGTGAAGCCGGTCCTGGAAGATGAAATACGATTGGCAAGAGGCGGGTGAAGAATGGTCTGTCCCTTGGGGCAGTTCTGCTGCGCAATGGGCCGGCACCATCCTTCCACGGATTAGCGATTGTCTGCCGACCGGCACGATTTTGGAAATTGCGCCCGGATTTGGACGGTGGACGCATTATTTGAAGGACTACTGCGACGAATTGTGGGCTGTTGATAAGTCAAGCGAATGCATCGAAGCATGTATACAGCGTTTTGCCGCGGCGCCGCATGTGCACTGTTTCCTTAATGACGGCCGCTCGTTGTCGATGGTCCCCGACAATTCAATCGATTTCGTTTTCAGTTTTGATTCGTTTGTGCATCCCAACCGCGACATTGTAGAAGCGTATCTGCAAGAGCTGCGACGCAAATTGAAAGTCGGCGGTAAAGGTTTCATTCACCATTCCAATTTCGGCGAGTACGTGAATTCGCCACGCGAACGGCTTCCCGATTTTGTCACAAAGCCATTGATTAAAGCGAAAGTTCTCGACTGGGCGCATCATCGAAACCCGGGTATGACGGCCGCGTTATTTCGCGCGTTGTGTGCGGAGCACGGCCTGCATTGCATTAGTCAGGAGCTTGTTAACTGGCGCGGCAGGCGCTTGATCGATTGTCTGTCGCTATTCGAGCGAAGCGATTCAGCGCAGCAAACTCGTACGAAGATAATCCGAAACCCAGGCTTCATGCGCGAGGCTGCGCGAATTCGGCGGGCAGGGCGAAAGCGCAGCTAACTGGTCCCAGAAGGATCGCGCCGTAGGCGCGCTCTCATGCTAGCCTGGGGCATCGCCCCAGGAATTAAATCGATATGTCGACGAGCGCTGAAAGCGCGTTTTAATCCGGCCGAACGTTCTCACTTGTCACGATCCCGTGCCGGAAGTGAGTCGCGCTTTCAGCGCTGACGCTTCTTGGTAGCACGAATCCTGGGGCGCTGCCCCAGGCTCACGCTGACCGCTGCGCCTTTGGCGCTAAACACAGATGCAAAGGGAGGCGTCCCTTACGCCTGACATGTTGGTTGAGCCCCCCTTTTGAAACTGACAATTGAGACACAATATCGCGGCGTGCAAAGCTGATCATAACTTCATTGCCTAAGCGATTTGGTTGATTCAACATCGCGGCATGCCTGACGTTCAAGCACCACCACCGTTGCCCAAATCGCAGCCGTTTTTTGCGCGACGTCATAGTACGATCCTCAAATTGCTAGGAGTCGGCGCGCTGGTCTTGGTGTTGCTGATTCCGCTCGCGATGATTACCGGCGTGTTGAATGAACGGTTGCGTCGGCGGAATGAAGCCGTGGCCGATATCACCTCGTCGTGGGGAAGGGAACAAAACCTGATTGGGCCGGTGCTTGGCATTCCGTATCAATACAAGTTCAAGACTGTAAAGGAAGTTCCACTCGCCGATGGAAGAGTCGAACGGCGTGAAGTGGAGGAAACTGCCACGGGAAACGCCTATTTCCTGCCTGAAACGCTGAATATTTCCGGCAATGCGCAGACGCAAAAGTTGCACCGCGGGATTTACGACGCTGTCGTCTATCGTGCGCAGACTGTTCTTTCCGGCAAGTTTGTGCCGCCGGATTTTGGCCCCCTCAAAATCGATCTGAAAGACGTGCAATGGAAGGACGCGTTTGTCACGATCGCAATCAACGATCTGCGCGGGACGCGCGAGGCGATTGTGCTTGATTGGGGCGGCACAAAGCATCCAATGCTGCCCGGGTCGCAAGTTCTTGGGTACACAACGGGCGCAACTGCATCGCTCGGCAGCGACCAACCGATTTCCAGTGAGATTCAGTTTTCGATCCCACTCGATTTCAACGGCAGCGAAGGGATTTACTTCGCGCCGTTCGGCGTGCAAAACGAAGCAACGTTGAAATCAAACTCAGCGGACGTGGGCTTTCGAGGCGCGTTTCTTCCGGCTGAAAGGTCACTACGCGCGGATGGATTCGATGCGAAATGGAAGGTCTCATATTACGGACGGGATTATCCGCAATCCTGGACGAGCCGAACCGGCAACGATCGATTCACGACCCAAGCCGTTTCAAATTCACTTTTCGGCGCGCAATTCTTGTCCATTCTCGACGCGTATCGTTATGTCGAACGCTCGATCAAATACGGAGTGCTCTTTCTCGTGCTTGTTTTCACGGCATTCTTTCTGTTCGAAGCGACAGCGCGCCAAAAGATTCATCCATTTCAATATTTGATGGTCGGTGCCGCGCTCTGTTTGTTTTACCTGCTGCTGTTATCGATTTCGGAATTTATCGGATTCAGCTGGGCTTACCTGATCGCGGCAGTCGCCTCGATCGCGTTGATCACCTGGTATTGCCGCTTTTTTTTGGGTGGCGGCGTGCGCACATTAATGATCGGCGCGGGACTTACGGGCGTTTACACATTTCTTTACATCACCTTGCGGCAACAGGATTATGCGCTGCTTATGGGCGCGATCGCGCTCTTCATCGTGCTGGCAATCGTAATGTACGTAACGCGCAAGGTGGATTGGTACGCGCGCGACGCGAGCTAAGGCATCGCCCCGTGTGCAGAGTTGCTTGAACGTTGACAGGATGGGCTGCTTTTTGTATCACGGCGCTTTCCGACCATGGCTGAGTTTACTGTTAATCCGAAGCGTTTTGATCCTTACAAGAATTTTAAGTTCCGTGTTAAATGGGACGGCAAGTACGTTGCTGGCATCAGCAAAGTAAGCGGCCTGCAACGCACCACCGAAGTCATTCATCATCGCGAAGGCGGCGATCCCAGCACCAGTCGCAAGTCTCCGGGACTTACCGAATTCGCGCCCATCACGCTTGAGCGCGGTGTTACTCACGACCCCGAATTCGAGAAATGGGCCAATAAGGTGTGGCAGTTCGGTGCAGGCCTTGGTGCGGAAGTTTCGCTGAAGGACTTCCGCAAAGACGTTATCATTGAACTCTATAATGAGGCTGGACAGCTTGTGTTTCGCTACAAAATTTTTCGCTGCTGGGTTTCAGAATATCAAATCCTGCCCGATCTCGACGCCAACGCGAACGCGATCGCTATCGAACACATTACTTTGCAGAATGAAGGCTGGGAACGGGATGTAGAAGTAAAGGAACCGGTCGAGCCATCTTTGACGTAGCTGATCCTGGCGGCCAAATCGCCTGAGCCTCGCGAAAAAAGAACTCCTGTCTGTGACGATTACGTTTCGTGGAGGGTTCTATGGCGGGTTGGTGCTGGCGGTTTGCATTGGGCTGTATCTCGTCTGGCTGTGGCGACCCGAGCATCAGGTCCGGCTGCACGCCGAAAATTTCTTTCACGCCATCGACCATAGAAACTGGGACGCTGTGGGCGATTTTATCGGCAACGATTATCAGGACCAGTGGGGCGATGATCGGGCGCGGGTTCTCGAACGTATGCGGGAGGGTTTTCGCTGGGTGCGCGGCTCCAGGATCATCGCATCCAATCCGAACGTGCAGATGGAAGCCGGACGCGGAGTGTGGATCGGCAGAATCACAGTCTATAGCAGCGACGACGGCGTAATGGAGTTGCTGGACGAACGCGTCAACAAATTGCCCACGCCCTTCAAGCTGGAGTGGATTCAACTATCAGGGAAACCGTGGGACTGGAAGCTCGCCAGAGTAAGCAATTCTGCGTTTGAAATCCCGGCGGATCTCTATTAATCCGAGATCTTTCGCGAATCGGAATCGGTGCATTTCAACTCTTGATCACATACGTGATCGAAGACTGAAAAAAAACATGTCGCGGGAGTGCGATGCGTCTTCAGATCACTTTCTATTTCCCGAGGGCGTGTCGCAACTGCGTCTTGGCTGAATCCACATCGCGTTGCGATTGCTGGCAGAGCAGAATGGCCCGGAGTTTGTCGCCTTGATAATGGCGGACGATAAATTTCTTCTTTGAGTAGGCACCCGCAAGCTCGACCCGAGTTGGCAGTACACTGAAGTCGCCGACGAAATCCATGTGCAAATCAAATATCTCTGTCCAGAAGTAGGGGACTTGCTCGTAGCGAATGCGCTTTTTGCCTGTCATATTCGCGCCTGCGACCAGACCCTGTTCGCGCGCATTCTCCCAATGCGTCTGACGCCGCATGCCGCCCATGATGCGGTCCGGATAAAATGCCAGATCGCCGACGGCGTAAATTCCTTTTTCTTCGGTCTCGAGATATTCGGTGACGGGCGACCCGTGAGGCCCTGATAACGGCGTGTTGCGGACGAGATCGAGATTCGGTTCCGCGCCGCAGGCGACCACGGCCAGACCGATTGGGAATCGGTTTCCGCTTTTGGTCTGGATGTTGCGCAAAACAGTTTTGCCTTCGAAGCCGTTGAGAGCTTCACCCATCGAAAGGACCACACCGTGTTTTGTGAAGTAATCGGTGAGCCACGCCCCCGTTTCAGGACCCAGATAGCGGTTCAACAAATACGGATCGCGATGCATGAGGCCGACCTTCAATTTCATTATCCTCAAGCTTGCTGCTGCCTCGCACGCAAGCAGCCCGCCACCGACGACCATGATTCCCCGTTCTACGCCTGCCATCTCCCTCAGAGCGAGCGCGTCACGGACTGTGCGGAGATAAATGACATTGCCAAGATTAACGCCGGCGACCGGCGGGCGCACGGGGCGGCTGCCCATCGCGAGGCATGCTTTGTTGAATTCAATGGTTTCGCCGTTGGCAAGCACAGCGAGACGCCGCTCGATATTGAACTGGGTCGCCACTGTCGCAAAGCGGGTCTCGATCTTATTCTTTTCAAACCACCGCTCGTCCACTTCCTGCAGTTTTTTGAGATTAGCTTCCTTTTCGCGCAAAAAGTTCTTCGACAGGATCCACCGTTTATAGGGTGGGAAAATTTCAGCACCAACCAGCGTCACGGAGCCGCGCTTGTCATATTTGCGAATTCCTTCGCACGCGCTCGCTCCGGCAATGCCGGCACCAATGATGAGATAATCACGTCGAATCATATGCGGAACTCGCACGATAATTTCACCGCTGCCACGTCGACAAGCTAAATCGTTAAAAGTACTGTCGCGCAGAGTGTCGGCAGTCCTCGGCTTGGTATTGAATATCCTATCCGCATATGGGTCGCCTCGCTCTATGGAGGGACGGGGGAGGGTAGGGCGATCGGAGAGGCAACCAGATACGTCGGGCGTTTCAGGACCCCTCACCTCAATCCTCTCCCGTTTCCGAAGGCGAGAGAAAGCACGAAGACACAACTGCGCTTCAACAGTTTAACGGCGCCTAGCCAGTCGTCATTCTTCCTTGCGTTATCGATCTGTTTTTCGGCAGACTGGCTGCGCCATGAACGAATCCGTTACTCAACTCAGAGATACAACAGGGAATCCAGCGCCGCTTGGGCTGCTTGGCTTTGGCATGACAACTGTCTTGCTCAACCTGCACAATGCCGGCTTTTACGAGCTGAACAGCATGATTCTGGCGATGGGTATTTGCTACGGCGGTGCCGCGCAAATTATTGCCGGCGTCATGGAATGGAGGAAAGGGAATACTTTTGCAACGACCGCCTTTCTTTCCTACGGCTTGTTCTGGCTGTCGCTCGTGACGCTCATAATCCTGGCGAAATTAGGATGGGGAACGCCGACCAACGATACCGCCATGGCTGCGTACCTTTTCATGTGGGGCTTATTCACCGCGGTCATGTTCGTCGGCACGATGCGGCTGCATGTCGCCGGGCAGGTCGTATTCGGGTCGCTGACCGTTCTTTTCTTTCTGCTCGCCATTGGCGATTTTATCAATGCTGGTCCGGACTTCAGACATTTCACCGGTTACGAAGGAATCTTCTGCGGGTTTTCTGCGATCTACGCTGGCCTGGCGCAGGTGCTGAATGAAATCTTCGGCAAAGTCGTCCTGCCCCTCGGTTCTGTGACGAAGTAATTCCACCTGCCAATCACGCGAATAGACGCGAAAGAACAGAATTTCTGCTGAATCCATTCGCGTTCATTCGTGTGATTCGCGAGCTAATCTTGTTTCAAGAGGCTCGCCGCCAGCTTCAGCGCCGATTCGCTTTTGCCGCCGAGCATACGCGCGATCTCTTCCTGGCGTGCTTTGCCGCTGATCTCATGCAGATTGGAAAACGTGCGGCCACGCGCGACGTCCTTTGTCACCACGAAATGTGAAGACGCATTGGCAGCGACTTGCGGCAGGTGCGTGATGCAAATCACCTGATGATCGCGCCCCAACGTTTGCATTTTTGCGCCAACTGCATGCGCGATTTCGCCGCCGACATTCGTATCGATCTCGTCGAATACGAGCAACGGGATTGCATCGTGCGCGGCCAGCGCCGATTTGATCGCCAGCATCAAACGCGAGATTTCGCCGCTGGACGCAATAGCGCGCAAGGGCTTGAGCGGCTCGCCGGGATTCGGCGAGAAAAGTAATTCCACGGAATCAAATCCGTTCGGGCGAGGTTCGTCGAGTGCGCTGAGTTTTGTTTTGAATTCCGATTGGCGAAACCCGAGATCGCGCAAGTTGCGCCGGATGTTTTCGGAAAGCTTCGGCGCAGCTTTCGTACGCAGTTTGCGTAGCGCTTCGCCTGCACGATTCATTTTTGCGCGGAGATTCGTGATCTCTTTTGCGAGACGCTCCAGCTCCGCGTCCCGTCCTTCAATCTTCTGCATTCGTTCCGCCGCGCGTTCGCCGAACGCAATGACTTCTCCGATTGAACCGCCGTATTTCCGTTTCAAAGTTTCGAAGAGCGAAACGCGTTGCTCAAGGGCAGCGAGTTGTTCCGGGTCGAGATCGAGCTTTTCGGCGTAAGCGGAAAGCGCGCGAGCAATGTCCGCAAGCTCAACCACGCTGGCAGCATGTGCCGACGAGTACTGTGCGATGGAATTGTCGATCTTTTCCAGGTCACGCAGCAGACGTTGTGTTTCTGCAAGCTGCGAGAGAACGGAATCATCTGCTTCAGAGAGTTTGTTGGCGATTGCGCTGGCCAGCTCGATCAACCGTTTGCTGTTACTCGCCAGTTTGTAGCGTTTCTCAATTTCTTCTTCTTCGCCCGCAACCAGGTTCGCCGACTTGATCTCGGCAACCTGATGACGAAGCAAATCGAGCTCCTGTCCGCGCGCTGTTTCCGCTGTGTTGAGCGCGGCATGTTCCGCCAGCAGCGTCTGCAATTGCTGGTAATGCTTTCGATATTCCTCGAGCTGCTCTTCCGCGCGCGCGAACGAATCGAGCAAACTCAATTGCGTCTCGGGCGAGAGCAAAGATTGGTGATCGTGCGGCCCGTGAAGATCGACCAGTTCATCGCCGATATTCTTCAGGACCGACAACGTCGTCGTCGAGCCGTTGATGAACTGACGATTGGTTCCACTTGAGGAGAGAGTGCGTTTCAGGATGAGATCGTTCTCGCACGGTTCGATCCCCGCTTCATTAAGCTGTGGATTTAATTTTTGCAGATCATTTCCGCTAAAAACCGCTTCGACCGTGCAAAGATCAGCACCAGTGCGAATCAGCGATTTGTCCGCGCGTTCACCCAATAATAATTGCAGGGCGCCGATGATGATTGATTTGCCCGCGCCTGTTTCTCCCGTGACAGCGATAAACTCCGGTCCCATCTGCCACTCGAGCTCTTCCACGAGCGCGAGATTCTTGATTCGCAGTAGGGTCAGAACCGCTGGCATTCGTGAAAAAGTTGATGGTTGAGAGTTGAGAGTCCGGATTCTCCAGATTTCAAACCTTTCAAGATTTAACTTTCAACTCCGAATCGCCGATGCCAGGGCAGCGCCGCGGTTTTATGAATATTTTGCAGCAAGTTATCGACTTCTTTTCGTCGGCCTTATCGTGCTCAGGCGATAACGTCGCATCTGGTGGCGACAAGGTCCTGTTTAGCTCCTCAATGTCCGCTCTGGTATCGTCCAGGACCTTCCTCTCGCTCTTGCTCAGAGGAAGCCGAAACAGCCTGTTTTCAAGCAGCGATCGCAGGTCGAGTTCGACTCGCGAGATTCGAATCATCGTATCGGACATCCTGCGAATATTTCTGCTACGCTCGCTGAGCGGGAATAATGGCTGCGCAGAGATGTCCTTTGCGGTCGCGTACAGCGAACTGATCTCCGCTACATATTGATTTTTGGCATCAGTCCATTTATCTACGCGCGACTTTGCTGCGAGAAACGCCGCTATCACAGCAGCAGCCGCGAGGATGGCGAAAAGTGTAGCAACAAAGCTCTTCAATTTATCGCTCCGCTGTTAGCGTAGAGTGAAAGCAAGATTAAAGGGACAGTTCGCTCTGCCAAGCCGAAAGACTCGCTTAAGCATTAGCAGCGTTGTCTGGCTAATTCGCAGTTAAACCTGACCGAATAATTCCGCGCTCGCTTTGTTCGATGAATTGGATGAGTTCGTTGATCTCCTCGGTTTGGGGCAATTCTTTCCGCATCGCTTCGATTGCCTGTCGTCGGTTGTATTTCGAACGGTAAATCAGGCGAAATGCTTCTTTGATTAGCTTCACGCTTTCGGGCGGGAAATTTTTGCGTTCCAAGCCGATCAGATTAATGCCCCGAATTTCGGCCGGATTGCCATCGGCAATCATGAACGGCGGAACGTCCTGGACAATTTTCGAGCAGCCGCCAGTGATGGCGAACCGTCCGAGCCGGCAAAACTGATGCACGGCCGTGAGCCCGCCGATGACGGTGTGATCTCCCACCTGCACGTGGCCAGCGAGCGTGCCGTTGTTGGAAAAAACAACGGCGTCTCCGACGATGCAGTCATGCGCGATATGGCTGTAGGCGAGAAAGGTACCACGGTGGCCAATCCGCGTTTTTCCCTGGCTGCTTGTGCTGCGACTTATCGTGACAAACTCACGGAACGTGTTTTCGTCGCCGATTTCCAGATACGTAGGTTCGCCGCGATATTTTAAATCCTGCGTTTGCTGCCCGATGGAGCAGTAGGCGTAAAATCTATTCTTGGCGCCGGCCTTCATCGGTCCGCACAGCGTGACGTGATGTTGGAGCCAGCAGTTTGGGCCGAGCACGACGTCGGGTCCGATTACGCAATACGGCCCGACGACCGTGCCCACACCGATTTCCGCACCGGGATCAACGATCGCGGTCGGATGAATCTGCGCGTCGCTCATGCTTGCCAACACCTCACCTCGATCCTCTCCCCTTCGTTTAATGGGAGAGGCGGAAAAAGCGTCGCTGTTGCCTGCGACGTTCGCTTGTACCCGGCAATCTGAGACGCCTCGCCCTTTGTAAGGGAGAGGGGAGGGTGAGGGTTCATTTCTTCATTTATCCAAGAACGTGAACATCAGTTCGGCTTCGGAGACAATGGCGTCGTTTACTACGCAATGGCATTTCGCTTTTGCCAGTCGCTCGCCGCGCGATTTCGTCAGCTCGGCATGAATAAAGATGGTGTCTCCAGGCAAAACCGGTTTGCGAAATTTCACTTCGTCCGCGCTCATGAAATAGCCGATGCGACTGGTTGTTTTCGCCAGTTTGAACAACAGAATGCTGGCGACCTGTGCCATGGCTTCCACCTGCATCACGCCCGGCATTACCGGATGACCGGGGAAATGTCCCTGAAAAAACGGCTCGTTGATCGTGACCGTTTTCACGCCGACACATTTGGTTTCCGTTTCGAAGCTGATAATGCGATCGACCATGAGAAATGGGAAACGATGCGGCAGGATCTGCATCACCTGATCGGTATCGAGTCCTCCATCGCCGCTGGGCATCGTGCGCGGCGTTGCCAGGGCGCTTCTGCGCGTCTGCTCGCGCGCAATTGCGCGAGCCAGCTCCGCATTTGTGGCGTGACCTGGTTTCACAGCCACGACATGGCCGCGAATACGCCGTCCGACCAGAGCGAGGTCCCCGATCACATCGAGGATTTTGTGGCGCACGAATTCGTCGGAAAACCGCAACGGCTCCTTGCTCAACACCGCTTCGCCGCGCACAACGATTGCGTTTTCGAGACTGCCGCCCTTGATGAGATTTTTGTCCATGAGCGGCTTAACGTCCTCGTAGTAAACGAACGTCCGTGCCGGAGCGATTTCGCGTTCGAACACCGCCGGCGTGACCTCCATCGAGAAAAACTGCGAGAACTGATTATTTGGTCCGGCCTGCGTACATGAAATGCGAAATTTCTCGTCGGGCAGCAATATGATCAGAGTGCCCGTTTTGGATTCCACGTGCATGGTGTCGCGGACGTCGAAGAATTTTCGCGGTTCTTCCTGCGCAGTGACGCCAGCTTTCCTGATTAGATCGACGTAAGATTGCGCGCTGCCGTCGCCGATCGGCGGCTCGTTTGCGTCCATTTCTACAACAGCGTTGTCCACACCCATCGCCCAGAGCGCTGCCAGCACGTGCTCGACTGTGTGTACGCGTACCGGGCCTTCACCGATGGTCGTGGCGCGCTCGACGGTTTTCAGATTTTCGATTTTGGCGTCAATGGTCGGCTCGTCCTGCAAATCTTTACGTTTAAATTTGATTCCAGAGTCGACCGGCGCGGGATGAAGTCTCAGCGTGACCCTTTCACCCGTGTGCAGCGCGGTGCCTGTAAAGCCGGCGCTTTTGCCGACTGTATGTTGAAGCTCTGGCGTCGAGGCCATGGACGGTTAAGTAGCAGAGAATTTATCCAGTGACCAGCGGTTGTCGCACTCCTCGAAGTCTACCGACCGGGCAGATTTGCCTCTCCCTTCTCAAGGGAGAGGGTAGGGTGAGGGCTCTGGTTTGTAGGACGTCATCAAAGAAACTCCTCACCTCAATCCTCTCCCCTTCTGCGAAACAGGAGAGGCGGATTCAACAGAAGCATTTCGGCCAGCATTGTTCATTTCAATTCAAATTCGCCGCAATCGAAGGCCATCATCTGGTCCAGGTTCGAGATGCGGAATTGATAGACTTTGTTTCCATCATCCTGCCAGACATCGACTGCGTCTTCATTTTTCTTTGTGATCCAGACGCGACTCAAATTCGGTGTCTCACTGATCGTGAGCAGCGGCAGGTCGTCGCTCGTTTTCAGGTAGCTTCCATCACTGTCGAATCCGATGCCAAGTTCGACAAACGGCCTTTTCTCTTTCCGCAACGGGTTACGGACAAGTTTCACTTTGACCTTGGCGTTCGCCTTGCTTTCCATCGAGGGTGCGGAACTTTCGCCGAGATCTTCGACCTTGAGGGGGCCCATGACATAGCCGCGCGCTTGATATCGTCCAGCGGGCGAGTCTTGCTCCTCACCATTTCGCCCATTCCATTGCGTCACGAGCCCGTCCGCGCCAATGGCGAACTCGTTCAGTTGCGCTTCCTGATGCAGAACGCGCACCAGTTTGCCGCTTTTGTCATAGATACCGAGGCTGATCGTTCCTTCCAATGGCGGCGGAACGAAACTAATCCGAAAGCTTCTCGCGGGTGAAGCTGAAGGCGTTTGCGCTGGAACGGGCGCTGGCGTGGGGGGCTCTTCCGGTGAGATCGAAGGGGAGAGAGATTCTTCCACCGTCGGCGAAGGAATCGGAGTCGGCGATTCTTGCGCGAAGGCGATTTGAACGACCAAAGCGACGAAAGTGACGATCTGCAATTTAAACATAGTAGCGCCAGCTCAGGTTTGGAAAAATATTGTCGCGCCATTCGCAGTCGCGCAGGAATTCTTCATCAATAGCATTTGCGACGAACTGATCGTGCAGACGGGTGAACCGAGCAAGATGGTCCATCATGCGTTTGGTCGCGTACTCGCGCGCAGTATGGGCTTTCATCAAAAATGCCCAATCACTCGCCTGGGCGAGCAAAAGTTCTCGGGCGAGCTGTTTTAAGACGCGGGCGGTGATAGCACTGCAGCTTTGCGCATGCGTGCGCGCAGCTGCACTCATTCGCTGGACTGCCATCTGCAGATGCGAATAAACCCAGGCGTTGCTCTGATCGAGCCAGACTGCTAGGTGGCCGTTCTCGCCCCATGTCGAAGCGGCAGGCTCGATGATCTGCTCTGTCGGGTGCGCCGCCAAATATTCACTCGGCGTGGTTAGCGAAAACTTCCGTTCGTTTGCCGTCCGGCGAATGAACTCTTCAAGGAAAACGGGTCCTTCGAACCACCAATGCCCAAATAATTCCGCATCAAATGGAGCGACAATAATCGGATCGAAACCAAATTCGCTAATTTCGCGGATTTGTTGCCAGCGCTGTTCCAGGAAGTGCGTCGCATGTTTCGCGGCCGCGTTTTTGGCCGCCGCGCGATCATACAACTGTTTCTCGTTCCCACGTCCGGTGATCCGGTGATATTTCACACCGGAAAATTTTCGTGTTCCGCGCGCGACTGGTCCCAGGTGTTGCATGGGAAGATCAAAACCAACATCACGATAAAATTCCCGATAAGCTGGATCTCCCGGATAGCCTTCGTGCGCGCTCCAGACTTGCCGGCTTGAATCCCGGTCGCGCGCAAAGGCCGCCGGTCCCGATGGCGTGTAACAGGGCGCGTAGATCGAGCGGCACGGGCGCGGTTTTCCAAACAACAAGCCGTGTGCGTCGAGAACGAACCAGCGAACATTCGCTTCTTGCAGCAGCGTTTCCAAACCGGGAACGTACGCGCATTCGGGTAGCCAAAAACCGTTTGGCTCTTCTCCGAAAAGCTCGACATACACATCGCGGCCGACCAAAACCTGCGCACGCGCTGCTTGAAGCGTTTGTTGCTGAAGAATTGGGAGCAATCCGTGCGTGGCAGCGGAGGCGATGATTTGGAGCCGGCCGCTGCTCCGTAGTTCGCGAAACGCAGAGAGCAGATCACATTTCCATTCGTCTACAAAGAAGCGACGATCCTCCGAGAACATGTCGAAATAGAAGTCTGCAAGCTCGCGAAGCTGCGGATGTTTGCGATTCCGCCTTTGTTCGCGCGCAGTGAGATCGATCAAATTATCGAGATGCCACACGTAACGCTCGCGCAAAAGCTGATCCTGAAGCATGGCGCATAGCGTCGGTGTGAGGGACATTGTGATTTTGAACGGCATTTGGTCGTCCAGTAACCGCTGCATCATTCGCAACAGCGGGATGTAACTTTCCGTTATTGCCTCGAAGAGCCAGTCTTCCTCGAGGAAGTGTTCATGCTCCGGATGCCGAACGAACGGAAGATGCGCGTGGAGAATGAGGGCGAGGTAACCGGGCATTGAAAAATGTTTACGGTGCCATTCCGAGCGAAGCGAGGAACCTCTCAAAGCTCCTTCAGTACACAATTCACGATGCGCGTAGCCTCATCAAGCGCGCCGCCGCTTCCGATCCAGGTGCGCCCCAAGCTCGATTGCGAGATCCCTCGTCGTCTGCCCGACTCGGGATGACAGATTACAATGTGCGGCAAAAGTCTTGGAAGCGGTCCAGACCTTTTTTAATTACGTCGAGGCTAGTGGCGTAACTCAGCCGGATCGTGCGGTCGTCACCAAATGCAGCTCCCGGAACAACGGCGACGCTCGCTTTGCTCAGTAAACGGTCGGCGAAATTTTGTGAAGTCAGCCCCAGCTGGCTGATGTTCACCAGCACGTAAAATGCGCCCTGCGGTTTGACCGCAGTGACATTCGAAATCTTCGAGATGCGGTCGAACATGTAATTGCGCCGCATATCGAATTCTTCACGCATATCGGCGAGCGGTTGTTGATCGCCTCTCAATGCGGCAAGCGCGCCGTACTGCGAAAAGGAAGACGGATTGGAGGTGGTATGGCTCTGGATGGAATCGACCGCTCTTGCCACGGCTTCCGGCGCGGCCAGATAACCGAGCCGCCAACCTGTCATTGCGTAGGATTTACTAAATCCGTTAACGGTGATCGTGAGGTCGTAAGCTTCTTTCGACAGCGACGCGATGCTCACATGTTTGGCGTCGTCGTAAACGAGTTTTTCGTAGATCTCGTCGGACAAAATGTAAATGTCTTCCTCGGCAGCAACATCAACAATTGCCTGCAATTCCTCACGCGTATAAACTGAGCCGGTCGGGTTGCACGGGCTGTTCATGATTAACATTTTAGTGCGGGGCGTCATTGCATTTTCAAAGTCTTCCGCACGCATTTTCCACAAGTTGCGCTCGCTCGTGGGCACAAACACTGGCTCAGCGCCGGCGAGTCTGACCATGTCCGGGTAACTCACCCAATATGGCGCTGGGATAATGACTTCGTCGCCGGGCTGGCATGTTGCCAGGATTGCGTTGTAGCAAGAATGTTTGGCGCCGTTGCTTACAAGGACTTGCGCGGCGCGATAACTGAGCCCGTTATCATTCGCTAATTTTTCCGCGATGGCTTGGCGCAACTCCGGGATGCCTGCGCTGGGTGTGTATTTGGTAAATCCGGCCTCGAGCGCGTCGATGGCGGCTTTTTTTATGTGTTCGGGCGTGTCGAAATCGGGTTCGCCTGCGCCGAAGCCGCACACATCAATACCTTCAGCCTTCATGGCTTTGGCTTTGCTATCGATCGAGAGAGTGAGCGAAGGAGTCAGTTGAGCGGAGCGTTCAGAAATTTCCATGGCGGTAAGCTTATTCAAAATGGGAGCCCAAACTATTGGCGGCGATAGAAGTTTTCAATCAGAGGTTTGAAATTATTCTCGTCAATTTGAATGATCCCCATTTCGCGTTTCGCGTTCTCGAGAGAATCCGACGCATGCGCGGCGTTGATCATGATCGTCTGTCCAAATTCTCGCCTGATTGATCCCGGTGGCGCTTTGGCCGGATCGGTGGGGCCAAGCACGTCGCGGATCTTGCGCACGGCATCGACACCTTGGTAAACAATTGCGATAGATTTTTCCGTTCCACAAGAATCGCGCTCGTCCGGCGGACATTCGCTCGGCTTTCGGCCAGCCATAAATTCGATGATGCTTTCCCAGTTCTCGCGGCCACTTTTTGCGCCAAGTTTGTTTTCGAGGATTGGCAGCACGGGGCCGTAAAACTCCTCCGCCTGGGCGACGCTCATGCAGTGCACCTTGAAACCGATGATGCTCAGACCGGACTTGGAAAAGACTTCGATCACGCCGCCCGGCCGTAAATTTGGGAACTTAAAATTGTCTGGTTTAATCAGGACGAGGGTCTTTTCAACCTGCGCGTTGGCAGGAAACCTGACGGTGCGATCGAGAATGCCGCCGTCGGAATCTGAAAACTTCGCCCAGAGTTTCAAGTCGCTCTCGACTGCTTTTGGATCGAAAGCCGCCAGCACCCCGGGCTCGAAGTACGTTACTTCGTCTGAATCATCGGTGATGTAATCGCCGTAAGTGTCTCGGATTGTTTCACCGCTGGTGCGTTCGTGCACGATGTGGCCAACGGTCCGATGAATCCTTTCCACGGCGTCTGGTCCGCGAAAGATGAGGAACAACACACGCGCGTGCTGGCCGTTCTTTTCACCGGTGAAATTTTTCAGGGCGTACTCGCGAATCAACTCCTGCGTCGCGCGATGGCGCGAATCGGTTTCCGTCACAATTGTGTCTGCATAGCGCTTCGCCAATTCTGAGCTCGGCGCAAACATGCGTCCTCCGACGACATCGAGTCCCGTGCGAGAAATCAGCCGGCCAACAATGCCGCCGGTACGCGATTTCCGCATCGAGTACGGCGTGACTATCACGTAGGCGAGCTCTTCAGTTTGCATTTCCTCTTACCTTAGTGGCGGTCTATCAGTGCCGCAAAATTCTTCTCCCAGCTACTGCGGAGAAAGTCGGCGACGCGCGAAGCTGTAGCCGTCGCCATGTGGTCGCCAAGCCGCGTGTTGCCTTGTGCACCGGCTACAAACAATCAGCGGGTGACGAGGCTCGAACTCGCGACGTCCACCTTGGCAAGGTGGTGCTCTACCAACTGAGCTACACCCGCAGTTTTGAGAGGGAACAATAATGGCGAGCGACCTTCCAAACGCAACCTTTTAGTTGCTCGCGTAGATGGAAAATCGTTGAATCCAAATAGGGTCTTCAGCGCATCCTATGATCAAAAGACTAGTATGAAAAAATCAATCCTCCTCTGTATTTGCTTCATTGGCTTCGCGATAAGCTTGCTTGCGCAGACTCCGACAGCATCCCCGATCGCGAGCCCGCCAACAGCAGCAGCGACAACAACAACAACATCGACGCCAACAGCAACCGCCAGTGGCGGTTCATCGGATCTGTCCGACAGAATTCACCAGAAACTGGAGAAGAAATTTCGCGGCCACCACGGAATCACTATCGATACAGGCGATAAAGAGGATGATGCCGATCTCCGAAAGATGCGCGAGTTCGTGGCGATCCCAATCGTGGCGATCGTGTTTCTATCCATATTTGGCGCGCCTGTGCTGATCGTGATCATGATAGGGATATTCGCCCTCATGGGAAGCCGCATGCGGCAGCGCACGATCAGGATGATGGTGGAGAAAGGTCAGCCGGTTCCCGCCGAACTGCTGGCACCCGAGGTGCGGCATGTGCGACGTCGCTCAGACGTGCGGCGTGGTGTTGTATGGACCATGGTAGGCCTTGGACTGATGATTTGGCTTGCTGCCGTCAATGACTGGGAAGGCGGCGCGTGGTCGTTCGGGCTAATCCCATTTTTGATCGGGCTTGGCTATTTGATTGTATGGAAATTGGAAGGCAAAAAGGACATTCCTCCTCCGCCACCGGCACCCTAGTATTGCGGTCGTGGAGCTTACTGATGCGGACCTCGTCGCACGAGTTCTTGCCGATGACGATCAGCACGCGTTCGGCGAACTCGTGCGCCGGCATCAATCCACGGTGCGCGGTATTCTTCGACAGCTTACCCGCACAGATATTGCCCTGGCGGACGATCTCGCACAGGAAACCTTTATTCGCGCTTACAAGAATATTCGCGGCTTTCGCGGTGAAGCGCGATTTTCAACATGGCTTTACCGAATCGCGTACAACTGTTTTCGCGAGGATGCGCGTCGTCGCAAGGAACTCGTCGGTGTGGATGAGGAGCAGTGGCAAGGGGAGCAGGATCCGCAGACTGTCGATCCTGGTTTGAGACACGATCTTATGCATGCCCTGAATTTGCTTCCGTTGCACGAGCGCACAGCTGTTGTGCTCTGCTGCCAAAACGGCCTGTCGCATGACGAAGCTGCACGCGTTCTCGACATCCCGCTCGGCACCGTGAAGACTAATGTGTTGCGCGGCCGCGAGAAACTGAAGCGGACACTGGCAGCGTGGGGGCCGAATTGATATAATGAATGCAATGATCGACGACGAAACGCTAGATCGCCAATTGCGCGAAGCCGCGCCGTATATCGACGACGATGGCTTCACCGCGCGCGTCATGGCCAGGTTGCCCGCAGCGCGCCGCGAACCACGATGGCTGCGCGCAATGATTCTGATGGGGATGACGCTGCTCGGAAGCGGAGTTGTCTATTTGCTTTCCGGTGGCGGTCGGTTCGTCCGCGAAGGCGTGATCCAGTTATCGGACTTCCCGGTGTGGCTGTTGCTGATATTCGCGTTTGGCTGCGGTCTTGTAGTCGGCGCGTTCGCCGTTATCCTCGCGATTCGCAAAACGCCAGAGGTGCGCGATCTCGCCCGGCTGCGGTTTTGAAATATTATGCCGCGGCTAACTCGCGCGCTTGTTTTACGTCGAGCGCGATCTGGCGAGCCAGCGCCTCGACACTTTCAAATTTCTTTTCCGGCCTGAGATAGCGGACAAAGCGCACTTCTAAATCGCTGCCATAGATGTCGCGGTCGAAGTCGAACAGGTGAATTTCCAGCACGCGGTCTTTCTCGCTGCTCACGGTTGGGCGATAGCCTAGATTCACCACGCCCGGATAGATGACCCCATTGAGGATGGCTTGGGCGAAATACACTCCATTTGGCGGGAACTGCTCATTGTGCGCGCTCAGATTTGCTGTTGGAAATCCGATTTTCTTTCCCAAATCATCGCCGCGCACAACAGTTCCCAGGATCGTGTATTCGCGGCCAAGCATCGCTGCCGCCTTTCGCAGATCGCCCGCTTCTACGGCCTGTCGTATCGTAGTGCTGCTGACGATTTCGCCATTGACGGTGACCGGCGGAATTCCCACTACGCCGAAATCAAATCGTGCGCCGAGTTTCTTGAGCAGTTCGAGATTGCCACGTCGATTTTTTCCAAACGCCCATTCGTGTCCAACGCAAATTTCCCGCAGCGGTTTCGAGTGCTTCACTAATTGCTGCACAAAGTCTTCGGGTTCGGTGGCAGCAAATTGCTTGTCGAATGCAATGATCAGAAGATGACCGACGCCGAGATCGCGAATTAAGCCGATCTTGTGTTGGGTAGCGGTAAGCAAATGAGGCGCGGCTTGCGGACGCAATACCTTTTCCGGATGCGGATCAAATGTGACCACGACAGGTGTTCCATTGACTGATCGCGCATGTTCAGCGGAGGTGGAGATGACTGCCTGATGGCCGAGATGCATGCCATCGAATACGCCGATGGCGAGAAAGAGCGGGCCACGTAATTTCGACAACTCGGAGATGGATCGAACCGTTTCCATTATGGAAATGACGAATGACCCGCCTCCGCAAGGCTACGGCGTGGCAGGCGAATGACGAATGACGAAATAATGACGAAGCACGAATAAACAAGACGCGGTGCGCGTGAAATCATTCGGGCGTCGATATTCGGATTTGCTTCGGATTTCGGCATTTTCCTCACGCGCCGCGCATTCTCGACACTTCAGGAAGACTCAGCATCCGTTCGAGAATTTCTTCGCGCGAAGAATTTTTGATTTCGTCGACTGTGATCGCGTTCGCCACATCGAACCGGCCGGATTTCGTCCGGCGCAGCGATTTCAAATGCGCGCCGCAGCCGAGGGCCTCTCCAATGTCATGTACGTAGGTGCGGACATAAAATCCCTTGCTGCACAACACGCTGAAGTCGATTTCCGGCAAGGCGATCCTGTCAATGCTGTAGCGATAGACATGCACCAACCGCGGCTCGCGCTCGACCGTTTTCCCCTGGCGCGCGAGCTTGTAAAGCGGAACGCCGCCATGCTTTTTCGCAGAGACCATCGGTGGCAGTTGATAAAAATCGCCGCGGAACTTTTCAAATACGGCGCGAATTTGATTATCATCCAGCGCGGGGACCGGCCGCTGCTGAATCACTTCGCCTTGTCGATCCTGCGTGTCGGTGGTCACGCCAAGCACGAATGTACCAGCGTATTCTTTATCTTCGCTCATCAGCAAATCCTGAACTTTTGTGCCACGTCCAACCGTGAGCAACAGTAAACCGGTGGCGATCGGATCTAACGTGCCGCAATGGCCGATTTTTTTGGTGCCGAGTTTTCGCCGCGCCAGCGCAACAACGTCGTGCGATGTCATCCCTTCGGCTTTATCCACCAGGATGACACCGTCAATCGTTGGAGAAGGAGACATGATCACAAGTTTCCGTCATTCCGGGCGGAGTCGAGGAATCCGTGGCGAAATCGCAAAGGTAATTCCGCGGGATCCTCCGACTCCGCTTCGCTACGCTCAGGATGACGGCCGTTGATAGACTTCAAGTTTATCGCCGACTTCTTTCAAAACGCGCTCTTCGACTTCGACAAGATTTCCGCGAATGCGCGCGCCGGCAGCCAGCGTATGCCCGCCGCCGCCGAATTTCTGGCAAATCGCGCAGACATCCACGGCTTCGTCTTTTGAGCGCATGCTTACGCGCGCTTTGCCGTCGGCAAGTTCCTCAAAAAAGACGGCGACGATCACGCCGCGAACTGCCCGGAGATGATCGATTAATCCTTCATTGTCCTCGGGAAGGACACCCAAATCTGCGGCCGTCCGTAAGGTGAGGCTAAAACTTGCGACTCGACCGCCCTCGCTAAAGCGCATCGTCCGGAGAAGCTCTCGCAGCAGTTCCAAACGGCGTCGCGGGTAATTCTCGTATAATTGTTGGCTGATTTTGCCAACGTTGAGGCCGCCAGCGCGCACGAGTTCCGTGGCGATCTCGAACGTGCGGGCGCTGGTTTTTGGATATTGAAATGAACCGGTGTCAGTGGAAATCGCGGCGTAAAGATTCTCTGCTATATCGTGGTCGAGAGGCAGGCCCTGGTTCCTGATCAATCTAAAAATGATTTCGCCGGTGGCCGGCGCGCTTACATCGACAATCACCAAATCGCCATATCCTGGGTTGCTGCTGTGATGATCGATGTTGACCCAGATTTTTGCCGACCCGACAGCCGCCAGCGCGGTTCCAAGCCGATTTTGAATTGCAGTGTCGAGCGCGATTGCGACATCGACATCGATGGCTGTCGCAGGCGGTTTGGTCAGCAATTCGGCGCGCGGCAAAAATGAATATTTTTCCAGCATACCGTCTTCATTCCAGACGCGGACATCTTTGCCGAGCTGCTGAAGCGACAATGCGAGCGCGAGCTGACTTCCCAGCGCGTCACCGTCAGGCCGCACATGACCTAGGATCGCGAAGTGCTGATGCTCGCGCAGAACCCGGCCGATTTCGTCAAATGTTGAAGCGGTCATCTTGTAGCCACCGCCCTGTTTATCCCGCCGTAGCCTTTCGCCGTAGCCGGATGAGCGGTCCTCAACCAGTTCCAAAAGCTCCACGATAGACGGCCCGCAGGGCCGTGGCTACAGCATTCACTGGTCTTGGCCACTGCGTTTTTCAAGGTCCTGCAAAATCTCGAGGACACGTGCGCCGCGCTCGATCGAATCGTCAAGATGAAAAACCAAATGCGGAGTGTATTTGAGAACAACGTGACGGGAAAGTTCAGCTTGCAGCGCGGGACGATGCGCCTCCAGTTTATCGAGTACGCTCGCGCCGGTTGCTTGGCCGAGAATGCTTACGAACACATGCGCGCTCTTCAGGTCGGGCGTGACATCGACAGCGTTTATACTGACAAGGACATCTTCGAAGTTTATTTGGCGCGCAATGCTAGCGCTCAGCTCACGTTTGACGAGTTCGTTTACCCGAAGTTGTCGGTGTTTCATAACAAGCGCCGGCATCTGACGCGGACGCCCTACAGTTTCTGCGCTATCTGTTCGAGTTGATAACACTCGATCACGTCGCCCACCTGGTATTCGCTGAAGTCGCCCAGTTTAATCCCGCATTCCAGACCGGAGCGCACTTCTTTCACGTCGTCCTGGAACCGCCGCAGCGTCGAAATGCCGCCGTCGTAAACCGGCTGGCGCTTTCGCAGGACGCGAGCGCGCGCAGTGCGGGCGATGCGGCCATTGGTGACCAGGCAGCCCGCAACAATGCCTTTGCTTAGCTGGAAAACCTGTTTGACCTCGGCGTGGCCGATCACGGTCTCACGGAGCTCGGGTTCAAGCAGCCCTGCCATGACATCCGTCATCTGATCGAGTAACTCGTAAATGATGCTGTAAAGCTTGATCTGCACGCCTTCGCGTTTCGCAGCAGAAACAGCCATCGACTCGACCTTCACGTTAAAGCCGACCACGACCGCGTCCGACGCGCTTGCCAGTAGGATGTCCGATTCCGAAATTGGCCCTACAGCGGAGTGGATAATTTCGAGATTGACCTTTTTGGTCTCGATTTGCTTCAACGCGCCGACGATCGCTTCGAGCGAGCCTTGCGTGTCGCATTTCAACACGATGCGTAGAACCTTTTGGCCTCCCGCCGTTTCAAGCAAGCTTTCCAGCGTAGCGCGTTGCGGAACGTACAGCTTGCTCGCGCGCTTTGCCTCGAGTCGTTCATCGCTCAATTGTTTCGCAGCGCGCTCCGATTCCATGACAAGCAATTCGTCCCCCGCATTCGGCAGGCCAGTAAACCCAAGCACCTTCACTGGCGTGGAAGGTCCGGCTTCCTTGATCGGTTCGCCACGATCGTCGAGCAGCGATTTTACCTTGCCACTGTAATCGCCGCAGATAAACGGGTCGCCGACTTTTAACGTCCCCATCTGCACGATCACTGTAGCAGTAGGGCCACGCCCCGCTTCCACCTGTGCTTCAATCACGGTGCCGCGCGGTCTGGCCGTGGGTGATGCCTTTAGCTCCATGACCTCCGCCTGCAGCGTGATCATCTCAAGCAGGTGATCAATTCCAGTGCCTCTCGTACCTGAGACTGGACAAACAATCGTTTCGCCTCCCCAATCTTCCGGAGTAAGCCCCTGCTCTTGGAGTTGTTTTTTAACCCCGTCGATGTTCGCCGACGGAAGATCGATTTTGTTGATCGCCACCATGATTGTCACATGCGGCGCGGCCTTGGCGTGATTAATAGCTTCAATTGTTTGAGGCATGATGCCGTCATTGGCGGCGACGACGAGCACGACGATATCGGTTACGTTAGCGCCGCGCGCGCGCATGGCGGTGAAGGCTGCGTGACCCGGCGTGTCGATGAACGTGAGTGTCGCGCTGTTGTGACTTACAGCGTAGGCGCCGATGTGTTGGGTGATGCCACCGGCTTCACCAGCTGCAACACGCGTCTTGCGAATCGCATCCAGGAGCGTCGTTTTGCCATGATCAACATGTCCCATGAACGTGATGATGGGGCCGCGCGGCTTGAGTTCCTCTTTCTTTTCGATGACCGGTGGAGGTGGCGCGACAACGACCTGTTCCACTTTGTGAACGCCGGCCCCTTTTTCACGCCGCTCCTTTTCCAGAATGAACCCGTGACTCTCCGCAATTTTCGACGCAATATCCGGTTCAACTGTCTGGTTGATGTTGGCGAAGATGTTGTACGTCATCAACTCCGCGATGAGTTGATGCGGCTTTAACCCAAGCTCAGTTGCCAGCTGCTTAACAACAATGGGAGGTTTGATAAGGATGACCTTCTGCTGCGGGGCTTCCGGTTCCGAAGAAGGCGGCGCTGTCGTCTCGGCGGCAATGACGCCCGGTTCTTGAATTGCAGGCGATTGCGCAGGAGCAGGCTCCACCGGTGCTGAAACTCTCCGGGGGGCCGCAGTTGCGTCCAATGACGCGCGTATGCGCGAGATCGGAGGTAAGATATCGCGATTTGTTTTTGGCTTGCCGTCTTCTGCTTTCTTGCGTGGTTTTTTCTTGTCGATCAGCGAGACGCTCTCGTGTTCGTAAGCAGGCGCCGGAGTACGTCGGGCCTCACTCTTTTGCGGCGGCGGCGTGGGCGATTTAGCTGCTGCCGAGGCAGAAGCGGTTTCTTCCGCTAATTTCTTCTTCTGGACTTTTGATTTAGACTCGACGGCTGGCTTGGGAGCGGCAGTAGTCTTCCGCGCACCCGCCGGTGTGGCGGGTCTGCGCGTTGCAGTTTTGCTGCTCGTCTTCGTTGCCATCGTTGTTCGTTCAAAATTTCGCTCATGGCTCGAGCATTTTAAACCGGAGCCATGTTATTGCACGAGTTCCTGCCGGTGCACTGCGTCGTAGATCTCGCGCGCTTTCGTTTCATCTACTGCCAGAATATCCACCAAATCCTGCACGTCTGCATCATGTAATCCTTCCAAGTTAGTAAAACCGGATTTCACGAGTGTGAGCGCCTGTTCTTCCGTCACCGGAAGTGCGCCGGCAAGTGTCTGCGCAGCTTGCGCTACTTTTTGCTCTACCACCGTAGTCGCTGAGGTGTCCTTGCCGATATTGATTTCCCACCCTGTCAGTCGCGAAGTTAATCGCGCATTCTGTCCCTTTTTTCCGATCGCGAGCGAAAGCTGGTCTTCATCGACGGAAATCTGTACGCTCTTTTTGTCTGTATCGAAGACCAGATTCTTCACTTTGGCCGGCTTGAGCGCTTCGAGGACGTATTCCTTGGGGTCGGAGCTCCAGCGAATGATATCGACCTTTTCATTGTTGAGTTCGCGCACGATGTTTTTGACGCGCGAACCGCGCATGCCCACACACGCGCCTACTGGATCTACTTTTTCGTTGGCGCTCCATACCGCGATCTTTGTCCGGTAACCGGCTTCTCGCGCGATGCCGCGAATCTCCACCGTGCCATCGGCAATTTCGCTCACTTCCAACTCGAAAAGCCGTCGGACGAAATTGGGATGACTGCGCGAAACGATAATCTCCGGGCCGCGGACGCCGTTTTCGACCGCAACGACGTACGCCCGTAGTCGGTCGCCCACATTGTAATCTTCTACGACGACTCGTTCCCGTTGCGGCATGACGGCTTCAAATTTTCCAAGGTCGAGAATGACGTCGGAACGGTCGAAGCGCCGCACGGTACCGCTGACGATCTCACCCGCGCGGTCCTTAAACTCCTCGTAAATCATTTCCTTCTCGGCCTGGCGAATGCGCTGCATCATGGCTTGCTTTGCGGTCTGCGCAGCGATGCGCCCAAAATTCTTCGGTGTGACTTCGACTTCCACGGTGTCGCCGACATTCGCCTCCGGCTTCATTTTTTGCGCCTTGGAGAGCTCGATCTCATCTTGCGGATTGGTCACGTGATCAACAACGAGCAAGTTTGCGAGGGCGCGGATTTCGCCGGTCTTGCGGTTAATGTCGATATGCAGATCGCGGGATGCTCCAACGCTCTTTTTCGAGGCGGAGAGCAGGGCATCAGAAACCGCTTCGAGCAGGATTTCGCGCTTGATCCCGCGCTCCCGCTCCAAGTAATCGAGCATCGCAATAAATTCCGGGTTCATAAAAACATGCAGCCCGCAGACTAAAAAGAGTGGGACGCCAGTTCCCACTCTAATCAGCGCGCGGACTAGATTTCGAAGTTACTTTCCCCAAACGCGCTCGTCAAGCGCCGTTCGGTTTCATTTGACGTTCGATGCTCACGTCCGATAAATCGCGAGCGTGGCATTCAACTTTGAATTTCTAATTAAATCTCCCTTCCGAGCTGTCGCTGTTATTGTTTTGGTCTGGGCGGTGATTTATCTGCCGGCGCTCGGCTCGATTGCGATCAAAGGTGAAGAGGGCCGCCGAATCTTACCGGCGATTCGGATGCTCGAGACCGGCAACTATATCGTTCCGCAAGTAGGCAGTTATCCTTATTACCGCAAGCCGCCTTTGGTGAACTGGGTTGTGGCCGCCTCTTTCAGAGTTTTCGGTATGCATAACGAATGGACGGCACGCCTGCCGTCGGCGCTTTCCGTGCTTGCAGTCGCGGTTGCTTTTGTCACGGTGGCGCGCACCAGTCTCGGCTCGAGAAGATCGATGATCGCAGCGCTGATTTGGATGACCAACATCGGAATGATCGAAAAAGGGCGATTAATTGAAATCGAAGCGCTCTATGTCTCGCTTTGCGGCCTCGCGATTATTTTTTGGCTGAGCTTTTTTCTTCAAAATAAATCTCCATGGCTTATTTGGCTTCCGGCAGCCGTTTTTCTCGGTCTTGATCTGTTGGCAAAGGGCCCCACGCACCTGGTATTTTTCTACGGGATTGTGGTGGCCGTTCTTGCCTGTTCGAAAGGTTGGCGGCTTCTTGTTCATCCTGCGCATTTTGCTGCGCTTGCCGTGATGTTCGCCATGCCGGCCGCGTGGGCCATTCCGTTCATCCACAGCACGACAACACAGGTTGCCATGGATAAGTGGTCGGCTCAGTACACCGGACGATTGAAAGGCGTCGATTTCAAATTCTTTAGTTGGATTCAAAACATCCCGCGCAGTCTCATCTATTTTGTTCCCTGGGTTCTCTTGTTTCCATTCGCACGGTTTTCAAAGTTTCCGGACGAATCGCAGCGGCGGCTCGCGCGCGCCATGGGGTGGGGAATTGCGGTGCCATTCGTTGCGGTCAACCTGGTTCCCGGCGCGGTCGCCCGATATAGCATGCCGGCGATCGTTCCAGGCTCGTGGTTGCTGGCGATGATCTGTACTGGCAATGCGTTGCAGTGGCCGCGAAGTTGGATGAGGAACGATCGAGACTGGACCAAAGTCGTGGGAGCTTTCGTCACGGTTGGGCTTGCCATTGGGATAATCGGTTATCCACTCACTGCAGTCCTTTTGAAAAACAGACAGCAGGTGAAAAAAGCCGCCGCAGAAATTAATTCGCTCGTCCCCGCGACTGAAACGCTTTATGCGGTGAACCCGGATTATCAGCCGGTCTTCTTTTATGTGAAACCGCACGTGGAGTACGTGAGCTACGTGAAGCATCTGCCGATAGACACGCGCTACTTTCTCGTTCGGGGCGGGAAAGAAGAGGAGGCATTAGCCGCGCGGAAATGGGCGCCACTCCGCGCGTATGCAATTGCGCGGGTAAAGGATTACAGCAAACGCGAGATGATCCTTTTCAAAGTGGCGCCCTGACCGACCATTGACAGGCTGCCAGATCGGGAATTGGTTAGCATACTAACCAATTTTGGCGCAACAATATGTCCGACGGCGAAACGGCTGAAACGCTGGGTCAGTTGCTGCACGGCACAGCTCGTGCATGGCGGCAAAAGCTCGACCAACGTCTCAAACCAATGGGGCTGAGCCAGGCCAAATGGCGCACGCTGATGCATCTTTCTATTGCCGAAGACGCACTCACGCAGGCTGAGATTGCAGGGCGTCTGGGCGTGGAGGAACCAACCGTCGTGACCTTATTGCATCGGCTGGAGCGTGAAGCTTGGATTACGCGCACAAATTCTCCACACGATCGGCGCTGCAAAATGGTTTTGCTCGGCCGGCGCGCCCAGCGCGTGATTGCGCAGATCAAGGCCACAGCTGACAAACTTCGGCACGAACTGTTGGCTGGTATCCCAGACTCCGATCTCCAAACTTGCATGAGAGTGCTCGCGCGCATTCGAGACCGAGCGGAAAAAGACGAGAGACGCGAGTCCAGCGCGCGCCAGCCTTCAGCTCGCGTTTTAGCTGAGCATAACGGCCAGACCAAACAGGGACATTCGATTCCAAGAAAGAGGACATTTCGTGGTGTCACCGGGGGCTGCAAATGAAAGTTAAGACGGAGTTAAGCGATTTTAAGACATTGGATCATGGCGCATCGCCGCTCTCGTCGAGCTCTCCAATGAGACGCACCCGCACCGCGAATCAGAGGATTCCCAAGTGGGCGTACTTGCTTTTCATCATTCTGGCAGCGGTTGTCACTTACCGGATTCTTCAACACAGCGCCAGCGAGGGAAGAGCTACTCAGCCACCGACGCGTCCAGTGGCTGTAGCCAAAGCCGCCACAAAGGACGTGCCGGTCTACCTTGATGAGATCGGCACATGTGCCGCTTACGAGACGGTGCAGGTGCAGGCGCAGGTTAGCGGCGTAATTATGGCTCGCCAGTTTCAAGATGGCTCGGACGTGAAGAAAGGCGATCCGCTTTTTACAATCGACCCGCGTCCGTATCAGGCCGCTGTCGACCAGGCGAAGGCGCAAGCCGCGTTAGATCAGGTGACGCTGAAACGACAAGAGGACCTGCGCGCGAGAAAGGTCATATCGCAGCAAGACTACGACATCGCTGTGGCGAATGCACAGAAGTCTCAGGCAGCCACGGAGGCTGCCCAGGTCAACCTCGATTATTGCTACATCAAATCGCCGATCAACGGACGAGTCGGCCTGCGCAATGTCGACGTAGGCAATCTGGTTGGACCCTCCAGTCCACCGCTCGTGACGATCCAGGGGTTGGACCCGATTTACACCGATTTCACCGTGGCCGAGAACGATCTGCCGCTTGTGCGAAAATATCTTGGTGGCTCGAACGTGAAAGTGGAAACCTATCTCGCCGATGGCTCGATTACGCCGCGCACGGGCGATTTGTATTTCATCGACAACGCAGTCCAGCCCGGCTCTGGAACCGTCAGGGCACGCGGGGTTACGCCTAATCCTGATCGCGCGCTATGGCCTTCGGAATTTGTCCGTGTCCGTTTCATTTTGGACATTCTCAAGGACGCTACGCTTGTGCCAACGCAGGCCGTGCAGGTTAGCCAGAGCGGGCCATTCGTTTTCGTCGTGAAATCGGACAACACTGTCGAGCTACGTCCCGTAACACCTGGGCAACGCCAGCAGGGCGATCTCACCGTAATCGAGAGCGGTGTGAAACCGGACGAGACCGTGGTTGTTACTGGCCAGCTTGCGCTTTCGCCGGGAGCGAAAGTAGCGCCGCAACCATACGCAGCTCAACCTCCTGCTACGCCTGAGGGCTCTGCCGCTGCAAAAAGCGCAATGTCATATGAATGACGCAGAGCAACATGATGGCGAACGCGAAGTAAAAGATCATGATCGCCGCAGGTCGAAATCGGACGCGCCTGAGCAGACTGCAAAGTTGATTGCAGTCGAAGGCTCGGGGCTCTCCGGGCCATTTATTCGTCGGCCGGTAATGACCGTGTTGCTGACGTTATCGGTCATCGTCGCTGGTCTCGCGACTTACGGCAAACTCGCCGTGAACGACCTCCCCGCAGTCGATTATCCCGTCATTCAAGTTAGCTGCTCGTACCCCGGCGCGGACCCGACGACGATGGCAAACAACATCGCCACGCCGCTGGAGAAACAATTTTTGCAGATCCCCGGGCTCGACATCATCACCAGCACAAGCACGCAGAGCAACACGCAGTTCACGCTGCAATTTGTTTTGAGCAAAAGTATCACCGATGCCGCGACCGACGTGCAGGCTGCTATTCAGCGCGCGACGGGGAAATTGCCGATCGATCTACCGAGTCCACCGACGTTCACCAAAACAAATCCGAACGACCAGGCCGTTTACTTGTTGGGCCTGCTCTCAGACACGCTGACGGACTGGGACCTTTACAAATATGCATCCACCGTCGTGGCCCAGCGCATCAACATCCTGCCCGGTGTTTCGCAGGTAAACATCTACGGCGTACAAGGCGCGATTCGAATCAAAGCCGACCCGTCGGCCCTTGCTGCGCGTGGGCTCACTATAGATGACCTCGCCAGCGCGATTAAAGCCGGGACCGTCTACTCCGGCGCGGGGCAATTCGACGGGGCGCATCGCACTTTTGTCCTGCAACCCAATGGACAGATTGATCAGGCCGATGGTTACCGCAACCTGATCGTCGCGCGCAATCCAAACGGTTCGCCCGTTTACCTGCGCGACGTTTCCGACGTCAAGCAAGGCGTGCAGGACGAGCGCCTCTCACGTTTTTTCTGGATGCGCGGCTTTAATCCCCCCGGTTCCGTAGTAGTGCTTGCGGTTTCGCGGCAGGCAGGCGCAAACGCAGTGGAAGTGGCTAACTCAGTCAAAGCGCTGTTCCCTGAGCTCCGTGCGAGTTTGCCAGGCTCGATCATGTTCACGCCAATTTTCGACCGGTCACAAACAATTGTGAATTCCGCCAACGAGGTGAAATGGACGCTGATCATCGCGTTCGTCCTCGTGGTGATGGTCATCTATGTCTTCCTCGGCCGCGCTACCGACACGCTAATCCCGGCTGTGGCTTTGCCGATGTCATTACTGCTCACGGTGGCCGTGATGTACATGCTCAATTTCTCCATCAACAATCTCACGCTGATGGCGCTGACCCTGGCCATTGGTTTCCTTGTCGATGACGCCATCGTGTTTTTGGAAAACGTGGTACGCCGCGCGGAGCACGGCGAGTCGATCCTGAAAGCGACATTCAACAGCGCCGGCGAAATTTCCTTCACCATTCTGTCGATGACGTTGTCACTCGCCGCGGTTTTCATCCCGCTGGTTTTCATCCCCGGACTGCTCGGCCGCATTTTTCGCGAATTTTCTGTCACAATCATCGTAGCCATTCTCGCCTCGGGTCTCGTGTCGCTGACGCTTACGCCATTGATGTGCGCGCGCATTCTGAGGGAGCGCAGGGCCGGTCACAAACGCGCGTGGATGGAACGGCACACCAGCAATTTCATCAAACGCGTCATCGCTGCCTACGGCCGTGCGCTCGACTGGTTTCTCGATCGCGCGTGGCTTACTGTGCCGGTCCTTATCGCTTGCATTCTTGGTCTCTGGTTCTTCTTCACACACCTGCCTTTCACTTTGATACCCCCAGGCGACAGCGGTTTCGTTCGCGGCATCTTTATCGCGCAGGAAGGCTCGTCGCCGGCGCAGATGCGCGCGTTTCAAGCGCAGGTGAACCAAAAACTTCAGGACGATCCAGCCGTCGGGCAGTTTTTCACGCTGGCCGGTTTTTCCTCGCGCAGTGCATTGTCGCAGGGACTTATGTTTCTTTTTCTAAAGCCGCGCGGTGAGCGTCCGCCCATCGATCAAGTCATTTTGCGACTGCAAAAATCGATCGGCACGATTCCCGGCCTCGCCGCGGTGTTAACGCCTACACCAGTGCTGCAAATCAGCGTGGGCGCGACGAGCCAAACCCAGGGTCAGTACGCATATACCATTAGCGGCATTGTACCACAGGACGTTTACACAGTGGCCGACGAGTTATTGAAAAAGCTGCGACAGTTCAAGGGTTTCGCCAGTGTCCGCTCCGACTACTACCACAACACGCCTAACCTCAGGATCGATATCAACCGCGATCGCGCCGCGACTTACGGCGTTTCTACTTCAGCAATCCAAAGCCTGATGCGCAACGCCTACTCACAAAACTACATCTATCTCATCAAGGAGCCGGACGACCAATACCAGGTTATTCTTGAAGTGAAGGATAAGGAGCGCGCGCACCCTGGGGACTTGGACGATCTCTACGTCCGTAGCAGCACGAGCGGCAATTTCAGCGCGAGCGGCTCGGGCGGAGGAACGATCGCAACGACCACAGGCAACATGGCGAGCCTCGTTCCATTGCGTGTTGTAACATCAACAAAGGAAGTTATCGGTCCGCAGGCGGTCAACCATTTAAACCAGTTCACCAGCGTCACGTTCAACTTCAACCTGTTGCCAAACGTCGCCATCGGCGATGCTACCAAGTATATCGAGGACGCCTTCGCGCAACTCCAGCCACATTACCCAACTGTGCAGGGGATGTTCCAGGGCGAAACGCTCGTGTTCAGGCAGCTGTTCCAATCGCTGCCCCTGCTGCTGCTTGCTGCAATCTTCGTCATGTATGTGATCCTCGGAATTCTTTACGAGAGCTATGTGCACCCGTTCACGGTTTTGTTCCCGGCCATTGTGCCCGCGGTCGTCGGCGGGTTGGCCACGTTGTATCTCTTTCATTCAGTGCTTTCACTTTACAGCGTGATCGGACTGTTCCTCTTGTTAGGCATCGTCAAGAAGAACGGAATCATGGTCGTCGATTTTGCGTTGCAACGAATCGACGAAGGCTGGGACCTTCGCTCGGCCATTCACGAAGCCAGCATGGAACGGTTCCGGCCCATTATGATGACCACACTCGCCGCCCTCATGGGCGCAGTGCCGATAGCTCTGGGATTCGGCCAGGATGCCGCATCGCGGCGCCCGCTAGGCTTGGTGATCGTGGGCGGTCTGATTTTCTCGCAGATGGTGACGTTATTCGTCACACCAGTCATCTATTTGTGGCTGGAATGGTTCCAGGAGCACGTGCTTGACAAGGTGCCGTTCCTCCGCAGCGCCCATTATCACGAGGCCGAAGCGGGGAGGGGGCAGTTGCGACCCGAGCCGGCAGCTGTCCGTTGACTTCTTGGGTGCGGTAGCATGCGCTGTCCTCAGCACAAAAACGTCCAACTTTGTACGATGATCCCCTGAGGACAGCGGAAACTACCGCATCGGATTCGCGTTGATGCGAGCTTCGTCAGTAGTGATTCATGATATATGTTAAGCCATGCGTGCGATGGTTCTCGACAAGCCAGGGCAGCCACTTCAGTTGCGCGATGTAGCAAAGCCAAGGCCGGGTAGGGGGCAATTGCTCGTCCGCATTAACACGTGCGCGGTTTGCCGCACTGACCTTCACGTAGTTGATAGCGAGTTACCCAATCCGAAGCTGCCGCTGATTCTAGGACATCAGATTGTCGGGCGCGTGGAAGAAGTAGGCGCGGAAATGTGGGAGGGACCTGAGCATCCCGACAGTCGCGGCACTAAGGTCGCTCCCACATTCGCGATCGGAGATCGCGTTGGCATTCCGTGGCTCGGCTGGACAGATGGCGAATGCGCTTTTTGCCGGTCGGGCCGGGAGAATCTCTGCGATCGCGCGCGCTTCACCGGCTATACCATCGACGGCGGTTACGCCGAATTCACCGTCGCCGATGCACGATTCTGTTTTCATCTGCCCGAGCATTACAACGATGTGGAGGCTGCTCCGCTGCTTTGTGCTGGGCTGATCGGTTATCGATCCTATCGCAAAACAGGCAATGCGCGATGCTTTGGCATGTATGGATTTGGCAATGCAGCGCATTTGATAGCCCAGATTGCTCTCTATGAGGGACGCGACCTGTTCGTGTTCACCCGGCCGGGCGACGTCAAGACACAACAAAGCGCTAAAGCGCTAGGCGCAAAGTGGGCTGGAGGCTCGGACGAGATGCCGCCGGAAAAACTTGATGCTGCAATTATCTTCGCCTCAGTCGGTCCGCTCGTGCCTGCGGCACTGCGCGCGCTTGCCAAAGGCGGCATTGTGGTTTGCGGCGGGATTCATATGACCGACATCCCGTCATTTCCTTATGTCGATCTTTGGGAGGAACGCGTGATAACTTCAGTTGCAAATCTGACCCGGCGCGACGGCGAGGAATTTTTTGAAATCGCACCACGTGTGCCAGTTCGAACGCACACAGAAACCTTCCCCTTGGAAGAAGCCAACGTCGCACTGGACCGATTTCGCGCCGGCAAACTCAAGGCCACAGCAGTACTACTTGTTAATCCGAATTGACAAATGCCTGTAACCGTAGGGCGTCTCTGTGAAACGCCGTCTTGGCTCAGACTTTAGCGCGTTCCCGTGCGCGCGTGGGCGCCGATCGGTTTCACAAAATCGCCCGGAAGCCGCTTTTCGTCGTCCCGGACAGAACCGGCTGCGTGAGCGAGCGCTTCTTCTTCTGGCGCGAGGAACGGTTTAAAGCGGTTTTTGTCGATGGCTTTCATGAACGCTTCGTGCGGGGAGACAATGCCTTTTTCGAGCAGCTCCCAAATGGCGTCGTCCATAAACTGCATCCCTTGTGCCTTGCCCGATATGATTACATCCTGCAGTTTTTGGGTTGCGCCTTCACGAATAATTGCCGCGACAGCTGCATTAGCGATTAAAATTTCGTTTACTGCGATTCGCCCCGGCCGATCTGCTCTTTTCAAAAGGAGTTGAGCAACCACTCCGCGCAGTGAGTTCGCAAGCATCGCGCGCGCCTGCGATTGGCGATCCGCCGGAAAAACATCCACCATCCGGTCAACCGTCTTGCGCGCATTATTTGTGTGCAGCGTGCCGAATACGAGAAGGCCGGTCTCAGCCGCCGTAAGGGCGAGCGAAACTGTTTCCAAGTCGCGCATCTCTCCCACCAGCACAATGTCAGTGTCCTCGCGCAGCGACGCTTTGAGGCCAGCGGCAAACGAACTCGAATTCCCCGGAACTTCCCGCTGGGTGATTGTACTTTGCTTATTGTAATGCACGAATTCGATTGGTTCCTCGATCGTCACGACATGTTTCGCAAAATTTTGATTGATATAGTCGACCAGCGCAGCCTGCGTCGTCGTTTTGCCTGAGCCAGTCGGGCCGGTCACCAGAACAAGGCCACCGCGTACATTGGCAAATTCTTTTACCACCAGCGGAATCCCGAGTTGCTCGAGCGTGGCAATTTTCGTAGGAATGAGCCGAAAAGTCGCGCCGTAACCATTAGACTGCTTGAAGTAATTGCTGCGGAATCGAGAGGCTTCATCCATCTCATAGGCAAAATCCAGATCGCCGAGCTGCTCGAAGATTTGCCAGTTACGCGGTCCGCAAACTTCGCTCAACATGCGCGTGGCCTCCTCGTGCGAAATCGGCTCGTCGCGAACGGGTATGATGTCGCCATGCACGCGCATTTTAGGCGGCTGTTCCTCACCAATATGCAGGTCGGACCCGCCGTGTTTGACAATCACGCTAAGAAATCGATCCAGCTCAGCCATGGTTTAACGACGAATAACGAATGACCACAGTGACAACGCTCGTGTGGCCGCTCGGTTTCGGATTTTGAGATTTGGATTTTGTTTTGGATTTCGTCATTCGTGCTTCGTTATTTTTCGAGATACTGACGCATCATTAGCTTTTGCTCGGCGCGCGCGTAAGCCTCCTCGGCGCTGATCAGGCGGCGTTCATAAAGATCGATCAGCGCATCGTCCATCAGACGCATGCCTTGTTTTTTGCCGGTCTGAATAATGCCCGGCAGCATATATGTCTTTGCTTCGCGAATCACGTTGGCCACCGCCGGCGTGTTGGTAAGAATCTCCAGTGCCAGCACGCGCCCCGTGCCATCCGCCCGGGGTATCAGCTGATGACTAATAACTCCCCGCAAGGATTCACTCACCATTACTCGAACTTGTTCCTGTTGCTCGGTCGGAAAGACATCGAGCAATCGATCCAGCGTCCGGGAGGCATTGCTCGTGTGCAGCGTTGCCAAAACAAGGTGGCCAGTCTCGGACGCGGTGATGGCGAGGGAAATCGTTTCCAGATCGCGCATTTCTCCAACCATGATCACATCTGGATCCTCCCGCAGCGCAGCGCGCAGCGCAGAGGCGAAAGATTCGGTGTGGGTGAAAATTTCCCGTTGGGTAACGTGACAACTTTTCGATTTCAGAACGTATTCGATCGGGTCCTCGAGTGTAATGATGTGATCGTGCCGTTCCATGTTTATTTGCTCGACCATCGCCGCCAGTGTAGTCGATTTGCCCGTTCCTACCGAACCTGTTGCCAGGATCAGTCCGTTCTGATAACGGGTGAGAACCTTGAGATGCTCGGGCAACTCCAGCTCATCCATGGTTCGGACGTTGGCGTTGATCACGCGAAAGACAATTTCGATCCCAAGCCGTTGCCGAACCACGCTGGTGCGGTAGCGGGCGAACTCGTTTGCGTACCCAAAATCCGAATCGCCGCGCATTTTGAGTTCACTTTTATAGACGTCGGGCACAAAGGCTTCGGCCAGTGCCGCGGTGTGCTCGGCAGTGAGCCGCGGCGCGTCTGGCCAGATTGGCTCCAAGCGTCCATGCAAACGCCATTTTGGCCGCGCGTTTGCGGCCAGATGGACGTCGGACGCACCGGCTTTTTGTCCGATCTCGAGGTAGTCATCCACGTGCGTGAGCGGATGCGACGCGACTAGAGGAGCTGAATTCTTTGAGGCCATTGCGAACTGCCGGAATGATTACCCCCCCGAGCGCGTAAATGCTAAAGCGCGCCGCACCCGATGCGACACATTACGCGCATGGGACTCATGTTTTGCGGCGCGATTGCCCTCCAAAATCAGTGAGTCGATTTTTCACGAACTCCACAATCACCGGTCGGGCCAGCCTTGCAACGATTTTTAGTACCGCCACGGCGAAGCCGGCTTCGACAAGCTTCTTCTTTGATTTTCGGTTGTTCTTCGCATCGACATAAATCTTTTTCTTCCGCATCGGTGCCAGTGCGACCAGCGCGCCGACAGCGGCTGCGGTTGTAAGCCAGGAAATGGTTTGTTCGCGGAACGACCTGCGGAATTTGGCCGCGAAATCCACTTCGTATCGCAGGCCACGCAGATCGCGCGTTACGCGTTCCCGCGACTGAGCGATTTCCGCTGTCAGCTCGTCGATTGATTTGTTGCGTCCAGATTTTTCAGCCATTCGCGATCCTTCTTTAATTCAGCTAGCGTCGCGCGAAAAAGCGGCTTGGTGATGCGGCTGTACGCGACGAGGAGTAAAACCATCGCAATAATGAAATGCACTGCGGCAGCGCCCAGCGCTATCCATGGCCATGAAACCCCGGCCAGATGGGCCACTCCGACAACGGCGCCAGTGATGAGAAAGATATAGCCCATCATGCAGAGCGCCAGCGCCAGAATGAGGCAACCGACCAATATGAGCAGTTGCACCGCGGCCACTTTCGATTCCTGGGCAAGAAGAGCAAAGCGGCTCTCAAAAAACTCCACAAGCGCGCTTACGAGGGCCAGCAGATTCTCGAGCAAACCGGCATGCCCCGCGGGATTTCGGGACCGAGGGCTCTCGCTGATCATCTCCGAAGCGGTTCGGAGTTAGCGCCGGAAGATCAGACCCAATACGAACCCAATTCCAAGCGCTGTGAAAACCGCTTTTGTTGGATTTTCACGCACGTATTGCTCTGCGTCTTCCTGAAACGTCCGGACCCGATCCTTGGCATCCCCGAATGCTTGTTCTGCTTTGCCGCGTGCCTCACCCCAAGCCTGCTCTGCCTTCCCACGGTACTCTCCCGCCAAAGCGCCTGCGGCTGATTTCAAATCTTCCGCTGCTCTACGCGCATGTTCTTTACTGCTTTGTAATTTATCCTGCGCCTCCGCACTAGCCGGCGTTTTCTGTTCTGATTTATTTTCTTCTGCCATTGGTAATCTCCAGTTAACCCCGAAACCGTTCGGGGTCGGTTTGTTCGCTGCGACTATCCGCGTTCTTCGCTAAATGGGCAAACACTGAGTTCTTCGTTGAAGCGCTAAAGCGTTAAACTGTTGAAGCGTTCAAACAAAAGGCGTTGGGAACCGCTTCAATCCTTCAACGATTTAACGGTTTAACGATGCGCGTTGGCCGCATCATTGTTCGCGAAAAATAATGCGGGCTTTTGTTAGATCGTAAGGCCAAAGCTCGACGGAGACTTTATCACGGGGCACAATGCGGATGAAATGCTTGCGCATTTTGCCCGAGATATGTGCAAGCACATTGCGTTGGCCGGGAAGATCGACGCGAAACATCGTTCCCGGCAAAACCTGGGTCACGGTGCCTTCGGTCACGATTGGTCCTTCCTTCGCCATGGCGGGCGAATATACCCCCGAGCGCGTGTGTCTCAACCGCGCGGCATATGTCTTGATTCTCGATAGTTACCGCAGCTGATCCAGCGAAACCGTTGGCAGATATTCCCGAAGCTCCTGACGTTTCCACCACGCGCCGGTTTGCCGTCGTTCGCTCGGCGTCGTAAAACGATAACGATAATACATCGCGCGAACATACCGGGGCGGCTTATCTGGAAACGGGTTGTGTGCGAGCAATCGGTCGACGTCGTGGGAGCCCTGCAGCAGTCTGACGATTAGGCCGCCAATCCACGGATTTTCCTGCGGCGTTCCCAAAGCGGCAAACCACATCTGCCAGTCGAGTCTTGGCTGGTGCGGCGCGCACCAACCCGGTGCGCGTTTCACGTCGCCGGGTTTCCATTTAAATTCGTACGGCAACCAGTCCATTCCGTCGTCGCTGCCTTCGAGGACGATCTCGCAGCGGTCCTTCGTCATCACCCGAAACAATCCATAGCCATTGACGATCCGGAACGCTTCCAGTTTTCTGTAAATATCTGCCAGCATACGTGGTGGCCTGGCTTCCGGTTTAAATGCACTGAAAATCAACCAAGCGTTGATCGGCAACGTCACGATGGCTACAACGACGGACGCGTAGCTGCATAGTCGTTGTGGCAGGGCGCCCCTCGTGCTACGGAGGCCTGCAGGCAACGCTGCTAGCGTCCCGAGGGGGAGCGGAGCGCTTTTCCCACAGAGCGACTGGTCATCAATCAGTAACAAACACAGCGCAATCGTTAGCAGATTGAAGAAGCAGTAGTTGCCGGTGATAGCGATCACGAGTTGGAGAAAAATCAACAATCCAGCAGCGATCAGCCGTGGATGTCGCGGCGCCCAGATAAAAAAGGGCACGACGATTTCGCCCACGAGACAAAAAGCGACTGAAAAGTGCTTGAACCATTCGGAGCTTTTGTCCGCCCACCACGCGAACACGGTCGGCAGCGGTTGTGACCAGTAATGATAATCAAGTGCCGTGAGCAACCTCCAATGCAAAGAGTGATTCACCAAACCCCAGGAGTCATCGCCGCTGGTGAGCTTCACGACACCCGACATCAGCATCAATTTGAACAGAAGAACTTTGAGCAAAAACAAACTGGCGTGTGAAACCAGAGACGTTGTATCCGGGATCGCCGATCTCGGCCACAACAAGAGCTCCCGTGGCCAGAGCTGCCACGGCGCAAGGAAGATCGATAAAAAGCCGGTCTCAAGCAGCAGGATGTCCCATTGAAAGCTAAGAAATGTTTGTCCGGCAATGGTAAGCGACAGGTAAAAAACGAAAAGCGCGACGAGCGAGAGCGCCGGGGCAATTCCGAAAATCAGAAGCAACGAAAGAGCAACGCCGCCGCCGCAAAGCAAGTGAAGAAAGGCATTGCTCGAATCAAGCCAGCAAAGCGTTGGCAAGAGAGTGTACGCGTTCGGTCCAAGTTGTGCCCGGACCGCGGGTAGGAATTGATTCAGGGGCGACATCCCATCGCTGCCGATCAATCCATCCACTTGTACCCAGAGCGACACGAACGCGATTAAGTAGATCACCCCAAGCGCGCGCAAAAACCAGCGGCGCGCCCAAAAGTAAGTCTGGGGCCGCACGTCTTTTCCCCGGAGCAACCGGGTAATGGTCGAGCCGAGACCGCGATGACGAGCGACGAACTTGTAAACGGCTTCGGAAATTGCCGCGAATCCCGGAACGTGATCGTAACTCCACGCCAGCCACCTCTTCGAAGGTCGATATGCTAATGAGCGATAGACCGCTTCTGCTGCGAAGAATGCCGTGCCATCTGGTTCGATAAAGACCATCGAGTGCTTGAACTCATCGCGCGGGATTTCTGGGAATCGGTCGGCGACTTCCTGGTAAGTAGCGTAATCGACTTCCTCCGCAGTGATAAAACGCCAGCGTTCAATCCACAATCGACAAAAATCGCATTCTCCGTCCCAGATCAGCAGCGGTTTGAACGGCGGATTGGTAACGCGGAGCTGCATTCAGAGTAGTAGAACGTGAGAGGTGAGATGTGAGAAGTGAGAAGTTGCTTTGCGTTTCCGTTCACCTCTTACTTCTCACTAGTCACTTCTCACTCATCTAGAAACTCAGCCCACACCGGCGCGTGATCGGACGGTTCCTTGCCTTTGCGCATTTCAATATCGATTCCGGCTGCGCTGCATCTTTTCGCCAATGCATCGCTCGCCAGAACCGCGTCGATGCGAAGGCCGCGATTTTTTTCAAATGCGCGCATCTGATAATCCCACCAGCTGTAAAGTTCGCCTTCCTTGTGATGGATTCGAAGCGTATCGCGCAACCCGATTTCGCATAGTTCTCTAAACGCAGCGCGTTCGCCCTCCGAAGCCATGATGGCCCCATGCCAGAGGTCTGGATCGTAAACATCGGTGTCTTCCGGGGCGACGTTGAAATCGCCGCACACGACGAGATCACGGGATTTTTCTTTCGCGACGCAATCACGGAGCCGGCGATACCAAAGAAGTTTGTATTCATAAGCCGTCGAGCCGACTGCCTGACCATTCGGTGCATAAATCGAGAACACGCGCGTGTCGCCAATCGTCGCGGCGATCACCCGCGCCTGCGGGTCGACGACTTCGTCACAAAGCGACGGGCGGACCTTACGCAGCTCGGCCTTCGCAAGAATCGCCACGCCGTTGTACGATTTCTCCCCGTGACAAGCGGAGTAATAACCAACCGCTCGCAAAGCGAGCGCTGGAAATTGGCCGTCCGGGCATTTTGTCTCCTGTAAGCAAACTACGTCGGGCTTCGCCGCCTCCAGCCAGGCAAACAAGCGATCCTGTCGTTTGCGCAGCGAGTTGATGTTCCACGAAACGATTTTCATTCAGTGAGACGTGAGAAGCGAGATGTGAGAAGTAATCGTTTTGAATTTGCGCTCGGTCTGCCACCTCTCACCAATCACTTCTCACAAATCCAGCTCCACCCCCGGTAGTGGTACAATTATCTCCGAGGCGGGAAGCTCGGCGGACAAAGTCGCTCGCATCCACTCCACTGCCGGGGGATCGCCGTGCACAAGCACAATTTTTTTCGCGGCGAATTTTTTTGCGTACTCAACGAGCGCCTCACGCGTTGCGTGTGCGCTGAACTGGAATTGTTCGATGTTGCAGCGGACACGTTGCGGCGGTTTTTCAGGATCAAGAGCAACTTCGCCGCCCGTGCCGGCGTCGCGCAGAAGACCGGCGGGCGATTCGGGATTGGCGTAGCCGACAAAAAAAATCGAGTGCTGTGGGTTTTCGATTAGTCGGCGGGCAAAAACATTGGAGAGCGTTTTGGGAATCATCATCCCGCTGGAAAGGACATACACGTGTCGCGCGCGCAGCGGTGCATCGCGTACTGTTTCATCGTTCAAAATAAACGGCGCGACTTCTCTCATCAGTTGCAGACGCGGCAATTGCCGGCGCGTCATCTGCGCGCGGCGGTCGTAAATGTCAGTCATTTTTGAGCTCAGACCGCCGATGTAGATCGGAAATTCAGGTCCCGAATACATTCGGGATTCACGACGAAACTTGTATAACATCGCCAGGATCTCCTGTGTCTTGCCTAACGCGAATACTGGTATGAGCACGCCTGAGCCGCGCTCGAAAGCGCGCTCGAGCGCCTCCGCCAAGCGTCGCTCTTCACCGGCTCGCGTCCAGCCCGGCAGCTTTGCATGATCGCCTCGCGTGCATTCCATGATCAAGATGTCGACGTTTTCTTCCGGGAAAGGCGCCGCCTGCATAATTGTTTGATCGTCGAAATTCACGTCGCCCGTGTAAAAGACGGTTCGGCCTTCGGCGCGAAGAAAAATTCCAGACGAGCCAAGGACGTGTCCTGCGTCGAAAAACTCGAACGTCAGCGCGTCTCTTTCGCGCTGTGGTGCCCGCTCGCCGGCAATGGAGACCCGCTGGCGCAACGGGCACCAGCGCCAACGCTCCGATGCCCTGTCCGTTTCACGATGCGTGAAAAGTGGATACGACATTTCTCCGATCTCTTCGCGTTGGCGCGTCATCACGTTGACCGAGTTGTGCAAAAGCACACTGCCGATCTCTGCCGTGGCCTCCGTCATGAACACGCGCGCGCGTGGAAAGCGCCGCATCGCCACCGGCAACGTGCCGATATGATCTTGATGCGCGTGCGAAATGAGGATCGCTTCAATCCCGCGATCCGCGATTGCCTTCAACTGAGGCAATGCGTCCTCCCCAGTATTCTTTGGATGCATTCCACAGTCGAGCAGTAGCCGGTGGCGGCCAATCTCAAGGTAGTACGAGTTCGCGCCAATCTCCGTGCGACGAGTGAGATTAATGAATTTCAAGGGCCGCTTCTCCTGTTGTTCACTCAGTTCAGTGTAACCAGAATCTCACCCGCCTGGTCTAAACAAGAGGGGTAAGAAGAATTTGCGATAGAGGCAACTCTATCTTGGGAACTTGGTTCAATGAACATGTTGGCTCAGTTGCCTGCGTCGCTATGGAACGATGAGACTGCGGCCCATCTTTTGAACCGGGCGAGGTTTGGTGCCACGCCAGCTGAAATCGAGAGCGCGCGAAAGAAGGGTCTCGTCCCCATGGTGCGAGAACTTGTCGATGTGCGCGCCGATGCGGGAAATGTTCCGCCGCCCGCCTGGGCGAAGCCGCGTAACATTCGCGCAGCGCGGATGGCGCTCAAAGCCGCAAAGGAGCGCGGCGAAAATTTTCGCGAAACGGCACGGCAATTCCGCATGATGGAGGGAGATGAGATTCTCGATCTCCGCCGCTGGTGGCTCGAGAGAATGATGAATAGCCCGGCGCCGCTTCTGGAGAAGATGACTCTTTTCTGGCACGGTCATTTCGCTACAAGCGTTCAGAAAGTCAAAGACGGTTACTGGATGTGGCTGCAAAACGACACGCTCCGTCGAAACGCGCTTGGGAATTTTGCCACACTGGTCAAAGCGATTTCGCGCGACCCGGCGATGATGATTTATCTCGATCTTCAGCAGAACCGCGAAGCGCGCCCGAACGAGAATTGGGCGCGCGAGTTGATGGAGCTTTTCACCGTCGGAATTGGCAATTACACCGAGGATGACATTCGCGCAGCGGCACGTGCGTTCACCGGCTACCGGATCGACATGACCACGCAGCAATTTCGTTTTGCACGGATGGAGCAGGATCTCGGAACGAAGAAGTTCATGGGCCACACCGGCCCCCTTAATGGCGATAACGTCATCGACATTCTTGTCAGGCAACCAGCATGCTCGAGGTTCATCGGTCGAAAATTGTGGCGATTTTTTGTCGAAGATGAACCCTCGCAGGAAATTGTCGACGCTATCGCCAGCCGCATTCGCGCGCACAATTTCGAGATGCGCCCGGTGCTACGCGAGATTTTCAGCTCGGCCGAATTTTATTCCGATCGCGCGATGGGGACGCAGATCAAAAGCCCGGTGCAATATATCGTGCAAACATCGAAGCTACTCGAAACGCAGCTGGCCTCGCCGATTGTCGTGCAAAACGCAATGCGGCAGATGGGCCAGATTCTGTTTGCGCCGCCCAACGTGAAAGGCTGGGACGGAGGCAAAGCCTGGATCACAACCTCAACATTGTTATTCCGCTACAATTTCGCGAATTATCTGATCAGCGGCGACGCGATGCTGCCCGCAGGCCAGGCGGCGCGCGCGAAGCCGCAGGACGCCGGCTTCCGTCGATCGGTGCAACGGCGGCAACTCGCCGCGCAGATTAAACGCGACCCCATCGACGTCAGTAAATTCGTGCCCGACCAATTGCGCGACAAGCCGCGCCAGCTTGTCGATCTCTTGAGCGGTCGCTTTTTCCGGACCCGTCTGGCGGAAAAGGAAACCAACACGTTCGTGCAATTCCTTGAGTCGCGGAAACCTGACACGAGCGACGCAACCATGCGCGAGCTGGTGCACCTGATGATGAGCACTCCGCAATTTCAGCTCGCCTGACGAATGAAAACGAAAAATACATTGCAGACTCGCCGCGAATTTTTGCGCACCTCGATGCTCGGTGTGGCTGCGACATGGACGCTGCCGGTTTTTCTTGAGAAAACGTTTTTTGCGCTGGATGCGATGGCAGTAAATGCGGTGACGCAAACGGCCACCGGAAAGGACGGGACGATTCTCGTTGTTCTGCAGCTGGCCGGTGGAAATGATGGCCTTAACACCGTCGTGCCGTACGCAGACGATGCCTATCATCGCGCGCGGCCGCGCCTTGCGTTGCCTGACGAGCAAATTCTTACGATCGACCATCATGTCGGTCTGAATCCAAAACTCGCAGGGCTGAAATCACTCTACGAGGAAGGACATCTCGCCATCGTACAGGGCGTCGGTTATCCGAATCCGAATCGCTCACATTTTCGCTCGACGGAAATCTGGCAAACGGCATCCGACGCGGACCGAAATGAAACGCACGGTTGGTTGGGCCGTTACTTCGACAATTGTTGCTCTGGCACCGATCCGACCATCGGCGTGGCGATCGGCGAAGAAATGCCGCAGGCGTTCGCGGCAAAAAATCCCACAGGCATTACGTTTTCGCGTCCGGAGCAATTTCGCTGGCGCGCGTCCGCGTCTAATACCGGCCACATGAGCACGGAGGAAATTTTCTTTCGCCAACTCAACGGCTTCGACGAAGAAAACACACCGGCCGCAACTGATGGCGCTTCAATTGGAACGCTGCCGGGAACATCCAAGAGCGACTTGAGCACGCTGGATTTTTTGCAACGCACCGCCCTCGATGCCCAATTGAGCTCTGACAAAATTCTGGCGATCGCGCGCAAATACAAATCGACCGTTCCATATCCACAGGGCCGGCTCGCCGCCAGTTTGAATATTATCGCGCGCATGATTGCTGGAGGCTTAACAACTCGGGTTTACTATGCGAGCCACGGTGGATTCGACACGCACGCCGGACAATTTAACACGCACGAACGTTTAATGACCGAGCTCAACGACACGATCGCCGCGTTCGTCGCGGATTTGAAACAGCAGGGAAATTTCGAGCGCGTTTTGTTGATCACCTTTAGCGAATTCGGTCGGCGCGTGGCGGAAAACGCGAACGGCGGTACCGATCACGGAACGGCTGCGCCAATGTTTGTGCTTGGTGGCAGGGTCAAGCCAGGATTATTCGGCGAGCATCCAAGCTTGACTGATCTCGATCACGGCGATCTGAAATTCAATACGGACTTTCGCAGTGTTTATGGCACGGTGCTGGATAGTTGGCTGAATACTCCAAGCCAAATCGTGCTCGGGAGAAAATTTCCCTGGCTGGCGATCCTGTAGGCGGTCGCTGTGCCACACGCATCGCCCTCGTCGCCGTTAGAGCACTTGCTGAAAAATGCGCAGCCAGTTTCCGCGCAAGATTTTTTCGATCTGCTCGTCGGTAAATCCGCGCTCGATTAATCTCCGGGTGAGATTGCGCGCGTGAGAATGGTTCCTTAGATCGGGAATAAAACGCGGTGTGGTGAATTTTGCAGCGAGTTCTTGTTGTCTCGGCTCAGGCCACTGGCGATAGATGAATTCGAAAAAATCAAAGCCGATTCCGACGCAGTCAATGCCGATCAGATCGGCGACATGCTGGATGTGATCGATGTAACGATCCATGGTGCTCTCTTCTTCCCTGGGGCTCACCAGCACGGAATTTATGCCGATTACGCCGCCGCGTTCGCCGATCATCTCGATCTGCTCATCGCTAATGTTGCGCTCGATGTCGTAGTAGCGGCGGACATTTGTGTGCGACACGATAGGCGGCTGTGTTGTAATCGACAAAATTTCGTCAAACCCGGCTGGGTTGATGTGCGCAAGATCAATGATCACTCCGAGCCTTTCGCATTCCCGTACTACGTCCTGCCCGAAGCTCGTTAGACCCGCCGACGACGAGCCACTCGCTCCGAAGACCCCGCCATGTCCCGCTGCGTTGCTTCGCGCGTGTGTAAGCCCAATTGAACGCACACCCAGTTCGTAAAAGGCGCGCAATAAGTCCAAATCTGTCCCAAGCGGCTCTATTCCCTCCATCGTGATGAGCAGCGCGATCTTGTCTGCTCCGCGCGCTTTCTGAATTTCGCGATAGCTTTTGCAGATCGCGAAGCGGCCGCATTGCTCAGTCTCAGCGTACAACCGCGCGATTTGATCGAGGGCCACGCGCAGACCTGTTTCCGGAAGGTAACGATCCTCAATGTAAATGGCTACGCCTGCCACGCCGACGTTCCCCTCCTCGAATTCCCGCAAGAACTCTGTTTCGAGAACATTTTTGCGGTCGCGTTTTTCATACAAGTCCATCGGCAGATCGAAATGCAGGTCGATGATCCCACCGGCGTGGAGCCGGTTTGCTCGTTCTGCCATGGATTTGGTCATACGATTCCTTGGTGGCGGTCTAGGTGTCGCCGTCGCGGACTGAAAGCCGTGTCCGCGAGAATGCTTCAGGAGGATGATTGTTTACTCAGTTCGAGCATGCGCAGGATGGGTATCTCTGCGCGCTTGCGCACTGATTCCGGCAAAGTGATTTCCGGTTCCATGTTTGACAGCGCGTCGTACGCCTTCTCCAACGTGTTCATCTTCATGAATCGGCATTCGCCGCAAAAACAATTATCTGTTGGCCCGGGAATGAACGTCTTGTGGGGAATCTCTTTGCGGAGCCGATGCAACAGTCCGGCTTCAGTCACGACAATGATTTCGGGCGCAGGGGATTCCTTGCAAAAGGTGACCATTTTTTCAGTGGAACAAACTTCATCGGCCAGCATGCGCACGGCATAAGTGCATTCCGGATGCGCAACCACAGGCGCATCAGGATATTCCTGGCGGATTCTGTTGATGCTGCGGGCGGTGAACTCAACGTGCACGTAACAGGTACCTCGCCATAGATCCATTTTACGACCGGTTCGTTCCATTACCCAGGCCCCGAGATTTTGGTCGGGGACAAAAAGAATATTTCGATGGGCGGGCGCGGCGCGCACAATCTTGTCGGCATTGCCGCTGGTGCAAATCACGTCAGCCAGCGCTTTCACTCCGGCACTACAATTGATATAGGCGATGACGTAATAATTTTTATCGGCGTGTTCTTCCAGGAACTGCGCTAACTTTTCCGGCGGACACGATTCGGAGAGCGAGCAGCCAGCGTCGAGGTCCGGCAAAATCACGCGCTTGGTGGGATTAATAATCTTGGCTGTTTCTGCCATGAAATGGACGCCGCAAAATAAGATCACGTCGGCGTCTGTTTTCGCAGCCTGATAACTCAGGCCTAACGAATCCCCGACGAAGTCGGCGACATCCTGCAACTCGGGCACCTGATAGTTATGCGCGAGAATGACAGCGTTTCGATCACGCTTTAGTTCTAGCAGCTCTTCTGCAAGATCAACTGCTGGGCGCGACAAGCTGTCAAAGTTTATGCCGGCACTTACCATCGGCTAATATGGCGGTTTTTTGGTCTTTTTACAACGCTGGTAGTCATCGTTGTGGAGGCGCTTGTCTCAAGCGCCTTCGGCGGCTGACACAGCCGCCGCTACAATACGACCGCCGCGCGCATCGCTTCAATCGGCGCTTCGCGATTGAACCAGAGCGAGAATGAAAGCGCGCCTTGGTACAGCAGCATCGACAAACCGTTCGCGCCGCGCGCGCCGGCCTCCTCTGCTGCGCGAAGCAATGCCGTTTTCGACGAGCCGTAAACGCAATCGAAGACGATGTGATGCGGCGCAAGCAACCGCGCCGGAATGGGTGCGGGATCGCTCGGATTCATTCCAAGCGGGGTCGCATTAACGATGAGATCGATATCGGCAAGTTGCATCCGCATTGCCCACTCATCCCAGGCTACCGCTTCAATCCGCGCGGTCGGGCCTAACACTCTCGGCCCGGAAAAAAACGGCCGCAATTGCTCTGCGAGTGCGTTTGCCTTTTCCAGAGTTCGATTCACCAGAACAAGACGCTCACAATTTTCCAGCGCGCATTGCCACGCAACGGCATGCCCAGTTCCGCCGCCGGCGCCAATGATCATGACGCGCAGATCGCGTAGATCGATCGAGAATTGAGTGCGAATCGACCGCAGAAATCCTTCGCCATCCGTATTTGAGCCAATCAGTTTTCCATCGCGAACGCGAATCGTGTTTACTGCGCCGGCGCGAGTTGCGGATTCATCCGCCTCATCGATTTGTGTGAACGCCGCGATCTTGTGCGGGACGGTGAGATTAATTCCAACGAAGTCGAGTCTGCTCAAAAACAGCAACGCTGATCGCAGTTCGTTGGCGCGGATGTGAAAACGTGCGTACTGCATCTGGATATCGGACGCACCGAGCGCCGCGTTCTGCATTTGCGGCGAAAGCGAATGCGCGACCGGATCGCCAAAAACGCCTAGCCGAATCGGCGGATCAA
>QHNQ01000043.1 GCA_003218135.1 Verrucomicrobiota bacterium | reverse complement strand
AGGCAAAGGGTACGAACCGGCCATTAAACAGCCCGACAAATTTCACGGTCTCGGCAAATACAAGATCGAGAGCGGCGAGACCGCGCCGACGCCGACGCCGACGTATTCGGAAATCATCGGCAAGACGCTTGCGAAATTTGCGGAGACAAATCAGAAAATCGTCGCCATCACCGCGGCGATGCCGAGCGGGACTGGCCTCACGCATTTTGCTAAGGCGCATGCCAGTCGCTATTTCGACGTGGGCATCGCGGAAGAGCACGCCACGCTTTTCGCCTGTGGCTTGGCGACGCAGGGCTTAACGCCGTTTCTCACTATTTATTCCACGTTTTTCCAGCGGGCCTACGACATGGCGATTCACGACATCGCCATCCAAAAATTAAACGTCAGACTGTGCATGGACCGCGCGGGTTTAAGCGGTGATGACGGCCCGACGCATCACGGCTTGTTCGACATCGGTTATCTGCGGCACATCCCCAACTGGGTACACATGCAGCCCAAGAACGAAGACGAATTCGTGGACATGCTCTGGACAATGGCGCACTACAACTCCGGTCCAATCGCCGTCCGCTATCCGCGAGGCTCAGGAACGAGCGCGCAAATCAAACCGGAACCCAAGCTTTTGGAGATTGGCAAGGCGGAAGTCGTGCAGCATGGGCGCGACGTGGCGATCTTCGGGCTGGGCAACATGTTTGAAGTAGCCGAAGAAGCAGCGCGCAAGCTCGAAGAAAAAGGGATTTCCGTTGCGCTGATCAATCCGCGCTGGATCAAGCCGATGGACACCGGCACGCTCGAATTCTTCGCGCGCAGCGTGGAAGTCTTGTGCACGATTGAAGATCACGTTTTGCACAACGGTTTTGGCTGCGCCGTCATGGAACATTTACACTCGGCGATAAGCCGAATTCTGTCCCCAGCACTTTGCTAGCAAAATGCTGGGCGATGATCATTCATCTCATCCGAATTTCTCCGAATGCGCGGCAAACTTTCGTTCGCCGTGGTGCGACGATACCCGAGGATCAAACGGAGCGGCTGCCGTTCCTCTGTTTTGTCTTGCACCGCATGGGGTTTTTCGTGCCTCGCGAATTGCTCCGCGAGCGGTGAGCTCTTACCTCGCCTTTTCACCCTTACCTGCGCTTTTCTCAAAGAACCGGCGGTGTTTTTTCTGTGACACTTTCCGTCAACGTCCGCTTTCGCGAACGTCGCCCGCGTATTTTACGCGGCATGCTGCCGTATGGTGTTCGGACTTTCCTCCAGCGAATCCCGCCAACGCGGGACTCACCAGCGATCATCTGCCATCGGAAAGAAGTATATCACAATCACGAAAGCAGGAAAGCAGGAGGGGCGGATATTTGCTGTTACGAATTCCGGAAAAGCTTTTCCCGAGTTCCTGTTTTCCTGATTGAAATGTCCTCAGAATGGCGACGGAACCGCGACGAGGAAAATCGTAATCATCGCCAACGCGATGATCAGTTTGGCCACCATTGCGCCGATGTTTCCGAGCAAACTTCCCCATCCAGCCCGACCGGCATCGATCATTCGTTTGCCGGCGATGAATTCGCCGGCGACGGCACCGATCACCGGCCCGACAAACAAGCCGATGACTCCGAAGAAGAGACCAATGAGCGCGCCAACGATTGCACCGAACGCGCCCCATTTAGTTGCTCCAAAATATTTTGCGCCAAAATAGCTGCCGAGAAAGTCGAATACGTAGGAAAGAAGCGTGAGCAGCGCGAGAACAACAATCGTTTTCCACCCTACACTCTTCTCCGCGCCTACCGTGAGGCGATGGATGATTGCGGCGGCCAGAATGATTGTCGTGCCGGGGAGGACCGGTGCGATTGTGCCAATCAGACCGACTGCGAAGAGCACAATTGTGAACAGCCACCAGAATAGTTCCATTTGACGGGATCGTAAGCCACGGATGAACACAGATGAAACGCGGATGTTACAATCGGAAGAACATTCTCCCAGCCGCGGGATGTATCTGTGTAAATCCGTGTTAATCTGTGGCCACAGTTCCCCCGTAAACTTTTTGACCACTTACATGTCGATCTTATACTGAATTCCCCCGCTGAAATTCAAACCGGAGGATTGTTTATGCCACTTGCAGTTGGAACCAAAGCGCCTGATTTCATGTTGCCCGCCAAGGTCCCTGACGGGCCGAAGCAAATCCGGCTTAGCGACAATTTTGGACACAAGAACACGCTTTTGCTTTTCTTTCCGATGGCGTTCACGGGCACGTGTACGCAAGAGATGTGTGAAGTCAGCGCGGGCCTGAATGCGTACATCGGCTTGAACGCCGCTGTTTACGGAATCAGCGGCGACAATCCGTTTGCGCAGGAAGCATGGGCGCAGAAGGAAAAGATTACGGTGCCTTTGCTGAGCGACTATGAACACAAAATCGCGAAGGAGTATGGCGTGATGTACGACTCGTTCCTGCCGCAAATGAACCTTGGGATGGGCGGCGTGCCGAAACGATCTGCGTTCATCATCGATAAGAACGGCGTGATCCAATATGCAGAGAGCAACGACGACGCAAGGCAACTGCCGAATTTCGATAGGATCAAGGCCAAACTTGCGGAACTGAAATGAACCTTTTGTCATTCCGAGCGGAGTCGAGGAATCTCTGGATATTTCTGAAGAAGGTAGCCAGAGATGTCTCGACTTCGCTCGACATGACAAGCAGTTGAATGCACGACGAATTTAAAACGCTTAGAAAATTCGACGCCGGCCAAGGGCGCGACGGTTTTCTGTTTTCGCTGCCGGCGCTGGAGGAGCAGGGAATCGGGAAAATCTCTCGATTGCCGGTAAGCATTCGGATTGTTCTCGAATCGGTTTTGCGCAGTTGCGACGGGAAAAAAGTCCGGCGCAAAGATGTCGAGACGCTGGCGAACTGGAACGCGAAAGCGCCAGCAAACGCGGAAATTCCATTCGTTGTCGCGCGAATTGTGTTGCAGGATTTCACCGGCGTGCCGCTGATTGTTGATCTTGCGGCGATGCGTAGCGCGGTCGCGCGGCTGGGTCGCGATCCGAAAATCATTGAACCGCTAGTGCCCGTCGATCTGGTGGTAGATCACTCCGTGCAGGTAGATTTTTTCCGCTCGCCGCGCGCGCTGGAACTTAATCTGGACATGGAGTTTAAGCGCAACCGCGAGCGCTATCAGTTTTTGAAATGGGGACAGCAGGCCTTCAAGACGTTCCAGCTCATCCCGCCCGGCATCGGGATCGTGCATCAGGTAAATCTCGAATATCTCGCGAAAGGCGTTCTCTCCTCTCAGCCCTCAACTCTCAACTCTCAGCTTTTCTTTCCCGACACATTGGTCGGAACGGATTCGCACACGACGATGATCAATGGGCTCGGTGTCGTTGGCTGGGGCGTGGGTGGAATTGAAGCGGAAGCCGGAATGCTTGGGCAACCGGTTTACTTTCTCACGCCGGAAGTGGTGGGCGTGCACATGAGCGGCCAATTGCGCGAAGGCGTTACTGCAACCGATCTCGTACTGCACATCACCCAGTTGCTGCGCGCGCAAAAAGTCGTCGGCAAATTTGTCGAGTTTTATGGCGAAGGTGCAGCATCGCTTCCGGTCCCTGATCGCGCCACGATAGGAAACATGTCGCCCGAGTACGGCGCTACGATGGGGTTTTTCCCAATTGATCAGGAATCGGTGGACTACCTGCGTGCCACGGGACGCAGCGAAGCACAATGCCTTGCGTTCGAAAATTATTTTCGTGCGCAGAAAATGTTCGGGATGCCGCTGAGAGGCGAGATCGATTACAGCGTCGATGTCGACTTGGATTTGGCGGACGTCCAGCCGAGCGTCGCCGGACCGAAACGACCGCAGGACAGGATCAACTTGCCCGAGCTTGGAAGGACATTTCGCGAGTTGCTCGAAAAACCGGTACGCGATGGAGGCTATGGAAAACAGAATGTCGATCTTCGCGAAAAACACGTTGTGGAGTTGAACGGCAGCGCGCCTCGCAACGGCGAGATGTTTTCGACCGATAAGAAGGAAGACCAGGGAATCAATCCCGGGGACGAACTCAACAAAATCGAGATGGTGGCAAACAGGCCGACGCCCGATCCCGGCCAGGAAATTGAAGCCGAATCACGGGATGTCTTTACGCAGGGGCGAACGCACGTCGGCCATGGCAGTGTCCTAATCGCCGCCATCACGAGTTGCACAAACACGAGCAACCCCAGCGTGATGATCGCGGCCGGTCTGCTTGCCAAAAAGGCGGTGGAGCGCGGGCTGCGCGTCGATCCCGCGGTGAAAACATCGCTAGCGCCCGGGTCGCGCGTTGTTTCCGATTACCTGGAGAAAACCGGGCTGCAAGAATATCTCGACCAACTCGGGTTCAATCTCGTCGGTTACGGCTGCACGACGTGCATCGGCAACTCGGGACCGCTGCATCCAAACATCGAGAAAGCGATCCACGAATACGATTTGGTTGCAGCTTCGGTTCTTTCGGGGAACCGGAATTTCGAAGCGCGCGTGCATCAGCACATCAAGGCAAATTTTCTAATGTCGCCGCCGCTGGTGGTTGCCTTCGCCCTGGCGGGCAGAGTTCACATCGATCTTTCCCGTGACGCGCTGGCCAGGGACAAAGACGGTAAAGAAACTTTCCTTCGCGATCTGTGGCCAACTCTCAGCGAAATCCGAGACGCCATGCAATCAGCTCTCGCGCCCGAGACGTTTCGCAAACTCTATCGCAATTTCGCCGATCAAAATCCAAAGTGGAACGACATTCCATCGAGCGCGGGCGACATTTACCAGTGGGATGAGAAGAGCGATTACATCCATGAGCCGCCATTCTTCCAAAATTTCTCGATGGAGCCTAGTCATATCGCGGAAATCCGCGGCGCACGTGCGCTTGGGATTTTCGGCGACTCAATAACGACCGATCACATTTCGCCTGCGGGCGCGATCAAAGAAACGTCGCCAGCTGGCAAATATTTAGTGTCGCGAGGGATTCAGCCGCGAGATTTCAACAGCTACGGCAGCCGGCGTGGCAACGACCTGGTGATGACGCGCGGGACGTTCGCTAATGTTCGGATCAAAAATTTGATGATACCAGGGACGGAAGGAGGCGTGACGAAATATTATGGTGGCGGCGACGCCTCGTCGCCGAAGGGGCAACACGGCGAGGGCGCCGCGTCTACGATGTCAATTTTTGATGCGGCGATGAAGTACGCGGAGACGAATACTGCGCTGGTGGTTCTCGCGGGGCACGAGTACGGCAGCGGCTCATCGCGCGATTGGGCCGCGAAGGGGACGCGTTTGTTAGGGGTGAAGGCAGTCATCGCCGCGAGTTACGAACGGATTCATCGGTCGAATCTTGTAGGCATGGGCGTGTTGCCATTGCAGTTTCCCGACGGAACAACAGCGCAATCGCTGGGGCTCGACGGCTCGGAGAAGTTTTCGATCACCGGATTGTCCGATTCGATCAAACCTGGGCAAGAGGTCACGCTCGTGATCGAAAGCGAGAACCGGGAACAACTATCTGTCCCGGTGAAGCTTCGCATTGATACACCCATCGAGATTGATTACTATCGGCACGGCGGGATTCTGCCGTTCGTGCTCAGACAATTGCTGGCGAAGTAATTCGCCGACGAATAGGCTTCCTAGAATCGCTTCTTTAGCTGGACGTACCAGAATCGGCCTTTGATCGTGGCCAGCGATTCGTCGTAGCCGTTCTCCAAGCCGCCCGCCACAAACGGTGGATCCGAATCGAACACGTTCTGCATTCCAAGGGTAATGGTCGTGTTATTCAACCAGGCGCGCCAGCCACAGGGATTGTATTCAGCGGTGGAGACGGGAATCACGTTTTTCTCCTTGCCGTCCTTCACCTTTACGTTTTTACCGCCATCTTTGGCGAGGCCAGGTACCTCGGCCGGGGCAGGCGGCGGCAGGTTGAACGTATAAGACGCAATCAGATCCAGCGTAAGCCACTCTCGCACTTTGCGCGCGCGCCAAGGCAAAGGTCCGCTTCTTGGCGTTTGCGGTTTGGAGGACCCCGTCAGGGTTAAGTTGTCATCTTCGTATTGGCCGGTGTAATGGACTACCGCGCCAACATCCAAACCCTGCATCCACGTATCGGCCGGGCCGTCGTAGAACAGACTGAAATTAGCTCGATTCCATGGCAGCGAACCGCTCAGGGTGAATCCCGGCGGAATAAACTCGCCCGCGATACCAAACCGTTTTGTACCAGGTAGACCCTGAAGCTCAGCCCGGGATAGCCACGTGCCGTTGACCGTTGCCGTTAGTCTGCCGAAATCCACGTGGCCAAAGATCGAAGAGTCCAGAATATAGATTGCTTCGTAGTCGAGACCTTCGAAAATCGCGCCTGTAAGGTTTTCGTTGGGATCAATGACCAAAATGATTGGTCCCGGTTCACCAGGAATCACCGTAGGACCACGGATAACCAAGTCGGGGTTATTAAGGTCAACAGTGAATTGCGTCCCGAGGAGGGACGCGATCGATCGCATATCAATATGCCACCAATCCGCAGTGAGCGTCAGGCCCTTGATCCATTTCGGGCTGTAAACGATTCCGTAAGACCATTCGTAGGCCACCTCCGGCTTTAGGTTGGGATTTCCTATAGTGAAAACCCCGAATGAATAGGATTGGTTTGTTAGTGGGTCGAACGCGGTCTCAGTGACCCCTTGAGTGGAAGCGGGTGAAATTTCCGATAGGGCCGGAGCATGAAACGCTTCGGTGTAGCTGCCATGCAACGTAAGGGCGCCGATATATTTTGGATCAAGCGGCTCCCAGCGAACCGAGATCTTTGGCTTCTGTGCGTTATACTGGCTGTGGGCCGCCGGCTGAAATGGGAAGAGTCCGGAAGGTAGAACTGCAGAGGTGTTCTGGCTGTACCACTCCTCGCGTTCAGCAAAGTCAACCTCGAAGCTGTAGAAACCGGGAAAGTTCCACGTCGGGCTAGTGAAAGGTACCCGGACTTCCTGGTAGGTTGACCAAACATCCCGGTTGACCCGTGCGCCTACTCCATCCGTCGAGCCAATGCTCTGAAACGTTGTGTTAAGCGCGTCGCGATCGCGTGTCCATCTCGGCGCGTCATACTCGCCGCCCAGAGCAAACGAAACAGGCCCCGCGGGAAGGTTAAACAAGTCGCCGTTAACAGTGGCGTAATCTATGGGTAACTCATATTCGCCTGAGTTATGCAGGTTGACATAAACCCTCGATCTGGCCGCTCTGGTATTGTGGGCGTTGAAATTCAGGAAGGGATCAAACGCCCTGGCTGGATCCGTATCCAAAAGCGCATCGAGCAATCCAGGCTGGCTGGCTTCGCCAACGGACAAATTTTGCCCCTCATTCCGGGAATAACGGAAACCTAACTCCCAGTTCCAATTCTTGAAATAATCGCCAAATTCTCCCATTTCACCACGCAGCCCAACGTCGAAAAGGCTATCCCAGTAAGTGAACTTTTCATGTCTGGGACCAGTATCCTTAGTGCCACGAAACCCAACCCCGGTAGTCACCGGGAGGCCGCTTCCGTCGGGAAAGAAATTTGGAATAGTGCCATCTGCCACCGTGAAGGGATTAAACGGATTCTGGATTGGCACACTGATGCCGAATGGACTAAAGCCGAATGGGTCGATCGCAAACGGAACAGCCGTAAAGGATGCATCGAAAAATGAGCGCACATATTTAAAGTCAGCAAACACCGTCAGGTATTTCTCGCACAAGTCGCGCGTGAACGAGCCATAGAAACTCTGACGATCAGCCGTAGCAAGCGCTGGCGTGAAAGCCGCGAAGTTCAGGAAGAAGTAGTCGCCGCCCCCCTTATAATCAGTGCCGAACTCTGGAAAGTGTTGGATTGCATGGGGCCCGATGATACCGGGAGCGCCTGGATACGCATTGGGATTAACCACAAGGGGGTCCTTGTAAAATGGAGAACTCGCGGCGTTCGGCGCCGAGCGTGGCAGCGGCGTATTTACGCCGAATATCGGCGTACCGCCCGGTCCGAAAAACATTCTCGGGATTAACCGGAAGCCGAAGATGCCCCCAATATGGCCAGGAAACCACCCGCTGCGATTATCGAACCCGCCCCAAGGTATTTGAAAGGCGTTACTGGATAGGTCGCGGTCACGACTGAAGAGGCCTCCGGTACGCTCCCAGAAATCAGCAATGACTACAATGTCAGTCTTGTCATCGCCCGTGCCAGCCTTCAGCCATGCCTCCCATTCGCCCATGTCGTTTGAGGCTCCCATGTTTGTGTTTCCATAACTGCCCCCGATCTCCAGCCCACGGAACTTGTGGACCAAAAAAAAGTTAACCACACCGGCAACAGCGTCGGAGCCATACACAGCCGAGGCGCCATCCTTCAGGATGTCGATGTGATCAATCATCGGAAAGGGAATCAGGTTAATGTCCACACCCCCGCTGAACCCGACGGCGTTCAACGGACCAAAGGCGACACGTTTCCCGTCAACAAGGACGAGGGTTTCTTTGGCCAACAAGCCGCGCACGTTGAATTGGACAGTGCCGTCCCCGCCATTGCTAATGTTCAGGTTCGTGGTTCCGCCCGCCTCCTGCGGCAGAAAAGTTGTCAGGTCAGTTGCATTGCGGATGCCCAGTTTTTCGATGTCTGCCGGACGATACGTATCCACTGGGTTCGGGCCGACTTCTTCCGCGGTCGGAATGTTCGAGCCCGTCACAATGACCTCAACTACTGTAGCGACACGGGCGGTTTGCTGACCGAGTGTCACCGAGGGCTGGAGCAAGCGCACTGCCACAATGCTCCACCCGACACACCAGATAAATGGCCGCGTTATGACAAGCTCCTTTCGCTAGTCCTAGCGTTGTGTAACAAAATGCGTGACAAACAACAAGTCTCGTTTAGGCCGACCGCTCAGCTTCTGCCTAGTGCGGCGTCGAAGCAAAGATCGCTCTTTCGATCGCGATTCGAGGACGCTCGCAGACCGCCGCTACAGCATAACGACTTTATTGGGCCGCACTCGGTGAAGCACCGAGCTGATCGGGAGCCGGAAACAACGTTAGCAATTCCGGCAGGCTCGCGCGCGAATCTTGTAACTGGCCGTCAAAGTACACGCGGACAATGAATCCGCCATACTTGCCTCCGTCAGTTGAAGGCGATTTGGTTTTTGGACGGACATAAGTCGCTGCCAGGAATTTCGGAGTTGGATCCGCCCAGTCCTCGGAAGGGGTAAGCCAACTATAACTCGTCCGCGCGTCAGTCGGCTTCATTTTGCCATCTTTCGCTTGATCGTAGAAAGAGACGACAATTCTCACAACGTGGCCATTTTCCGTACCTGGCCGCGGCTTTACTCCAACCTTCAGGGTCAAGTGGGTCTGGGCGTTTGGATCGGGAATTTCTGATAGAGTTGTCTCCGTGATCGCCAAAATTGAGTTGTTTGAAACGCCGATTCGCCGCAGAAGATGAGGAAAACGCGCGTCGGAATGGAGGGGACGAAATTCGGGAAGAAACGCGATCCACTGTAGTATGCCCGAGTGTTCGGCAAATGCGCGTTCGAGCCAGCGGAAAGCTTCTTCTTTGTCACCGAATGCGACGTAAACCGCAGCGATGACGGGCGCCGAGACGTATCGCTTCTCCCTAGCTTGAAGAAGCTGAGCAAGAATATTTTGCGCCTCCGCTTGGCGACCCATGCGCGTGTAGGTGATGGCAAGGCCGCTGCTAGGGAGATGGATTGCCTCCTGGGATTTGGTATAGAGGGCGATCGCTTCCGCGAAATTACCCTTGTCGCGATAGGCGGCGGCAAGGTTCGAATCCAGGTAGAAGTAATTCGGATCGAGCAGGAGCGTCCGCTGGCCCTCATTAATTGCATCGTCGGTGCGGTCATTGGCGAGGTAGGCGGCTGTGGTAACGTAACTGGTGATAGGCGACACGGGGTCCAATTTCTCAGCCTCCAGCACTAACCGAAGCCCTTCTTGTAATTCGCCTCGGAAGAGAGGCAGCATGGCCAGAAAGAAATGAGCTGGTGCCGAGTTAGGATCGAGTTGCAGCGCGCGCTTTAACTCTGCGTCCTCGCCCTCAAGGTCCCAGTCGAGCACCCGCTTTGCTTCGCTCAGGTAGCAATGCGCCTCAGAATCGTTCTCGTCCAGGCCAATCGCCTTTAAGGCCGCTTCTTTTGATGCCGGGTAAGCTTCGAGCGGTTTTACGTAAACGTCGGCGAGGAAATACCAGACCTTCGCGATTCCAGTCCAGGCACGCGAAAATGTCGGGTCCTTCTCGAGAGCGCCCTGAAAGAAACCAAGCGCCCTCCGCAAATCTGCTTCGCTGCTCTTGTTCGAGAAAAAGAGACCTTGCAGATAAAGTTCGTATGCCTCCGTGTTTCGTAGTTCATGAACAGGAAGTGAAACAGCGAGCTTGACCTTGAGCGCCTCAACAATTGAGCGAGTTATTTCATCCTGCACCGCAAAGACGCCTTGCAGTTCGCGTTCGTACGTTTCCGACCAAAGGTGGAAACCGCTGCGCGCGTTAATCAACTCCGCGGTAACACGAACACGGTTGCCCTCACGCCGCAAAGTTCCTTCAAGAATATTCGCGACGTTAAGCTTTTTCCCTACTTCGCTTACGTTCGTGTTCTTCCCTTTGAACGAAAACGACGAGGTGCGGCCAACGACGCGCAGCCCATCGACCTTTGCCAGCGCGTCGAGAACCTCCTCGCTTATACCGTCGCAGAAATATTCCTGATCTTTTGCCGGGCTAAGATCGACGAATGGCAGCACCGCGATGCTTTTGTCCGGTGGCAAGCTCGTCACCGAGTTCCGATGCCGGTAGAATGGAAGCGTCAGCGCAAGAGCAGACACTAACAGCACGGCCAACAGACCAATCGGCGATCGTATCCAGCGCAGCCATAGAGGCACAGCCTTCAACTCTAGTTGACGGCGTAGGTTCTTGAGCGCTTGAAGCATTTCGCTGGCGCTCTGGTAGCGCTCTGTTCGATCTTTGCGCAGCGCTTTGGTGATAACCTGCTGAAGTTCAGTCGGAGTCTGCTTGTTATAGTTCTTGAGCAGCGGTGGCTCCTTTTCCAGAAGCGAAGTCATGACCTCTACCGGTGTGTCGCCGGTGAACGGCGCATGCCCGGTCACCATTTCGTAAAGGACTGCGCCGAGACTCCAGATATCGGTTCGTTTATCGACCGGATCGGCGCACGCTTGTTCCGGCGACATATAAGGAACAGTTCCGAGTATCAAGCCCATCTTGGTCTCAACCAACAAGAGCGCTTCGTCCTTGGGCATCGCTGGCGGTGCTTCCTGTTCGGCAAGCTTTGCAATCCCGAAGTCGAGCACTTTCACATAGCCATCGCGCCGGAGCATGATGTTTCCCGGGTTAATGTCGCGATGAACGATCCCAGCTTCATGTGCGGCGGCGAGCGCGCTTGCCACCTGGATCGCGACGTCAACAGCTTCACTGAACTCCATTCGTCCGCGCAGGAGCCTTTGACGCAGTGTGTCGCCTTCGATCAATTCACTTGCAATGTAATGAGTCGAGTGATCCTCGCCGATCTCGTAAACCGTCAGAATATTTGGATGATTGAGCGCGACCACAGCGTGCGCTTCTTGTTGAAATCGCTTCAGCCGCTCCGCATCTCCGGTAAAGCGCATTGGTAGGAGTTTGAGCGCGGCCTTGCGGCCCGCTCTCACGTCGGTGGCGAGATAAACTTCGCCCATCCCGCCACTGCCGATCCGTTTGGAAATTTGGTAGTGACCGAACGTCTGACCGACGAGCAAGTCAGCTTGCCCATTAGCAATAATTCGCGGCGTAATGCCGGCAGCCGGGCTTTCGATAAAGCTGCCTGATCGTTGATACGAAGTAAGGAGGGATTCAACTTTGCGGCGCAAAAGCTCATCACCTTTACACGCCGTGTCGAGGAATGCGCTAACCTCGTCCGGCTCTTTCTCTACGGCTCGGTAAAAGATTTCTTCAATCGTTTGTAACCGCGCCGGCGTCATGTGACCCTCTATTTCGCAGTTAGCATTCTAACTTGGTTAACCCGCGCTGTGCAATTCGTCATACAGCCATGTCTTGGCAAACATCCAATCTCGTCGAACCGTGATGGTCGAGACCTTCAAAACCTCAGCGATTTCATCGTGATTAAGTCCGCCAAAATATTTGAGCTCCACGACTTGGGCTTTTCTTTCGTCGAGCGTGGCCAGCCTCTCCAGTGCCTCGTGCACATCCACAATCTCGTTTGATTGTTCCGGCGACATTATCGCTGCTTCATCCAATTCTATCTTGGCTGCGCCGCCACCGCGTTTTTGTGCCCGGTTACTCCTTGCGTAACTCACCAGGATTTGACGCATCGCACGAGCGGCAACGGCAAAGAAGTGCGCACGGCTTTGCCAGTTTGGATTGGTTTGGTCGGCCAGGCGCAGATAAGCCTCGTTGACCAACGCCGTAGTTTGCAGTGTGTGGTCGGGGCGCTCTCCCTCCATGTAATGATGAGCGAGGCGCCGGAGTTCTTCGTAGACCAGCGGGGTTAACTCTGCGAGCGCGGAATCATCTCCGTGACTCCATTGCTGCAGGAGCTGGGTCACTCTGTGCGGAGAGACCGAAGGCTCGTCCATAAGCTCCTTTCATAGCTATCATCCACAGGAACTTTCTGCACGCAGAAGCTTTTCCGAAAGAAATCTCAATTCAGATGATCACTTTGATCGCTCTTTTTCGCCTTGGCAGGGAAAGGAAAACTACGAAACCAAAAGAAAAGGAAAAACAATGAATCCATTAACTCACTTCAAAAAAATACTAATTGTGCCAGTTCGCACATTCCTCAGCCTTGGCGCGATATTCGCGTTAGTCACCGCCGCTCACGCACAGAACCTCTACGTCTCAACTCAAACCCGCCCATCGCACGCAATCCTCGAGTTCACGCCATCTGGAACGCAGAGTATCTACGCTTCGGGGTTGTTGTTCCCCCGAGGGTTGGCCTTTGACAGCATCGGCAATCTTTTCGCAGTGGAAACCGTTGCGCCGGGCGACCGTGACCTCCTCATTGGGAGAGTGCTGAAATTCAACCTGCGCAACCACGTCAGCACCGTTAATAGCGCCGTTAACTTTTTCTTTGAAGGCCTTGCCGTAGACATCGCGGGCAATGCCTATGTCATGGCGAACGATCAAACTAGTCCCACAGGGGCCAGCACTATCTTCAAGTTCACACCAGATGGAGAACGGATCGTCTTCGGCTCCGTTCCTAGTCAGGGCTGGGGCCTGGCTTTCGACACCGCGGGCAATCTCTATGCAACTGACGGTGGCGGCCAAACGATCTACAAATTCGCGCCGAATGGAACACGCACTGTTTTCGTCGGGCCAAGCGCGTTCGCGTCCGGCGAGTCTCCAGTGGGCTTGGCCTTTGATAGCAGCGGCAATCTGTTCGTTTCCATCGAAACGTTTGGCGATCCGGGAGCGGACTCGATTGTTTATTTCACTCCCAGCAGGATGAAGAGCACCTTCGCGACCGGCCTAACTACACCTCGGGGCCTGGCCTTTGACACTTCGGGCTATCTCTTTGTAGCCGAGGCTGGTGTACCCGAAATTCCGGGCGGCGATATCTTGAAGATCACCCCAGGAGGCATGAGAACCGTTTTTGCCTCCGGCTTCGGGCGCCCGGAATTCCTCACCTTCGGGCCCCCGCGATA
>QHNQ01000009.1 GCA_003218135.1 Verrucomicrobiota bacterium | reverse complement strand
GGGCTTGGGTTTCGGCGCCGCGAAACTCGCCGCGGCGAGCAAGACGCCAACGGAACAAAGAGTCAAAGCCACGACGACGCGTGAATAAAAGAAAGCAGACTGTGAAGTTGAATTTTTTTTCATGGAGATTTTCTTTTGTTAACTGCAGCGGAGACTGTCGCTGACACTTCGAAAATTCCGGCCCGGCCGGATGCCTTTTTGGGGTCACTCAAAATCAGCCGCCGAAATTCGTAGGTGGCGGTTTACAAGGGCTTTTCAGTCAATTGGTACACGCCAGGCGCGCGTGCCGAAGGAAAAGAGCGGTTGCGATCCGCCAGTGTTTTAGTTCAAACTGCCATCTGTGGAGGCCCAAATAGATTGCAAGATGCAGTCTAATTCCAGTTAGGCAGTTCTGAGACAATGAGAGGCGACCATGAGCTGTGTTATCACGAAGAAGCAGACTGTGCTTGGTAACCGACCTTACATCGCAACATTTTTCCTTTTTCTTTTAGTCGCGCTCGTTGCATGTACCAAGGGCAAGGAAGAACCATCGGTCTCTGTTCCAGCCGACTGTCAACAGTTTCTCGACAGGTATTTTGACGCATGGAAATCAAAAGATATCGCTACACTGCAGGCTCTTTCTTTCTACCTGTCGCCCGCAGACCGATCACGATTTCCGGAGGGCAGTCTGGAGTTGTGGCGCGAATCGAAAAACAAGCTGGTGGTTGAGAACTTCGAACAGGTGACCAGGAACTTTGGCGATTTTAAGGGTTACAACGTGCTTAGGGTGAAGACCACCACGATATCTCCACAAGATCAGCTGGCGGCAAATACAATTGGCTCAGGAATTCATACCGAACTGGTTTGCAAAGCCAGGTTCTCCAAGAAGCATGACGCGCACGTTGGGCTCCACCTAATAAAAGAAACAGAAGGTTCTCAGTACATTGTCGCGGCCTGGAATTTCCAAGCAGAGCCATGAACGTCGTGTGACACGCCGGGAACATGAAACTTGGCATTCTCCTTCTCGTGACGGGCTTGTTGGTTATCAACGCGTTCGGCGGACCCGATTCATTTTGGGCGATCGCATCGCGGCCTCTTTCTTCTCTGCAGCCGTTTTCGCCACAGATTTTCACAGACAGCGTGGTGAGCAAAGTCGAATCCATTTTTGCAGATCATAAACGCAGGCAAACCACGGAGGAAAAATTATGCTTCACTTAATCTGGTACATTCTTGTCGGGTTGATCGCGGGAGTCATCGCGAAATCGGTTATGCACGTGCACATGACGATTTTCTGGACAATCGTGCTCGGCATCATCGGATCGATCATCGGCGGCGCCGTTACCCACATGTTTACGCACCCGGTAACCGGACGATTTCATCCCGCCGGCCTCATTTTTTCCACGCTTGGCGCAATCCTGCTCCTCTACATTTGCATTAAGCTGAACATCCATTTCCCCCGCGTCATCAAATAACCAAAAGGGAAAACTGTAGCCACGCCGCTGTGCGGCGTCTCTGCCACAGATTGCACAGACTCCGTGGTGAGCGAAGTCGAATCCATTTTCACAGATCTCTTGTTCGACCGGAAGCAACAGGGTATCACAATCTGTGACACCCCGTGTCGCCTAAGATCTTAGAAATAGGCATTGAACGATGAAATCCGACGCGCTCGCGGTTCAAGTCGAGCGGCGGATACTTCTGATCCGCGGTCAAAAGGTGATGCTCGATGCCGATTTGGCGGAACTCTACGGCGTTCCGACCAAGTCTTTGAATCTGGCTGTGAAACGCAACGCCGAACGGTTCCCGGAAGATTTCATGTTTCAGCTTACGGGTGACGAGGCGGCCGGTTTGAGGTTTCATTTTGAAACCTCAAAGACCGCTCGCGGCGGGCGCCGCTATCGCCCGTATGCCTTTACTGAACAAGGTGTGGCCATGCTCTCCAGCGTGCTGCGGAGTTTGCGCGCCGTTCAAGTCAACATCGCCATCATGCGCACATTTGTGCGCCTGCGCGCGAATACGGCGTGCGGAAGAGGCGCTGAGCGCTGCCTTGATCATTCGACGTTGGGCGTTGAACGTTGGGCGTTCGGCGTTTGCTTCTGATCACGGATCACGGATCACGATCACGGTTCACGAATCACGGTTCACTTCCTGCTTATTACTTTGCGTTCGCACGCACCCGGCGCGGGACTCATCGCATTGACTTGGCAATGCCTGTCGCATGCAATAGCTCCAAGCTGGGTATGAGACCGATTTTGATTTCGTTCGTGTTGTTCACGGCCTTCTCGCTGTTCGGTGCCGACCAGAGCGATCCAAGATTCGAAAAATGGCTGAACCGCTCACAGAACATTTATGCGACTCACCATATGATTGCCTATGTGAGACTGGCGCATCTGGACAGCAAAGGCGACAGAAGCGGCGAAGCTGAGTTTCGCTACGATCGTTATCCGGATAAGATCGAACGGATTACACGAAACGACGTTTCGTTTGTCCGGAAGAAGGGAAAGAAATGGATTCAATCCGACGACTGGGGCGAAACCGGTGAACCGGCGGAGCCGGAAGCGCTCAAGCTGATCCAAGTGGTTATCTCTTACGCCGATCTCCCGCTCAGGACCAAGGGTGAAAGTCGCGATAAAAGCCAGGGGGCGGTGGTGGTTCGAGTGGTTGATCAACGAAAGACGAAAGAGGGAAATGAAGAGATTGTTTTTGAACAAGGCCGTGAACACCAGAAGCCGGACTTGAATTATCCAAAGTACACCTTCTTTCGATATAAAGATGCTGACCCGGATGACGTTGTTCTCTCTGAATTCTCGGGGCCCGTCTACGAATCCGGCGGAGGCAAGGTGCAGTTAGACGTTCGCTACGACTACCTGGTTGCTGTGAAAATGGAAGCAATCACACCTGAGCCTTCCGCACCTGATAAAAATGCGTCTGCTGAGAAAGCTGCCGGGCCAACGATGGGAAAGTCGGCGTCACTACCGCCACCGATCAGTGACAAGATCTACACCTTTGCGCAGATCGAAAAGCAAAAGGCGGAATTGAAAGACAAAATCGTACGAATCGAGATCAGGTACCTTCTTGGCGAACCCAGCGATCTTCTTGGCGATGGCACGCAGCGTTACATCGTCAAAGATACTTCCAAGGGCGCGACGCCTTATGGCCAGGTTGCTTTCCCCCGGGAAGGTTTGGAGAAAATGGGGCTGGCGAACGATCCGCACCGCGAAGGTCCGTTCACCCTCTACGCTCGCGTTCACGTTTTCCCCGAGAAAAAAGCGGCCGCGATTTGCGTCGCGATTGGAACGCGCGTCGCCGTAGAAAACGGGAAAGCGACGTATTCCTGGTAAGCCTTCGTTAGAATTGGAATTGCGCGTTGGACTACCTGCTCGCGGATGGAGCGAATGGGATGAGCGACATAGAACACGGGCGTTTGGGAAATCGCGCGGGTAGACGGCAAAGCAGCTAGGTAGCTGGCGTGAGGACGTGGGCAGTGCGAGCGATCAACGTAAAAGTTGCGAGGGAAGCGATGAGTGAACGGAGCCGCGGGGACGCGAGCGACATAGATGGGCAAAACCGAGAGGTCGAAATGGGCGGGAGCACATGAGTCAACGTGGGCAACGAGCGAGTTTCAATCCTTTCGGAGTTGGGCCGCGTTATCAGCGGTCGTCATGTTGGCTCCGCGATTCCCCTGCAACTTTCAACACTCAACCATCAGCTCTCAACTTTTCCCGTCGTTAGTGAGCGCTCACCATGGCGGTGACGCTTTCCCATTCCGACGTCAGGCGGGCAAGATCGTGGGACAAAGCGGAGAGATCGCGATTGATCGCAGTGGCGCGACCGCCCGGTGTGTAAGCCGCTGGATCTTCCAGCGCCGCGGCTAGCTCTTTCTGTTGTCCTTCCAACGCCGCGATTTTCGCCTCGAGTTCGTGCACGCGCTTTTCTTTTTCACGCCACGCCTTGGCAACCGCATTACGCGAGTCCGCTTCCAAACGCTTCTGCGCTTTCTGTTTTCTTGAACCGGAGCCGGTTTGCTTTCCGACTTCCGGCTTCTGACCGTTGACCTC
>QHNQ01000042.1 GCA_003218135.1 Verrucomicrobiota bacterium | reverse complement strand
AGGCGCATGCGCGATTGGAGTTTAGGAAAGTAAAGCCGTTGCTGGACGGCGACCGCACCGTTGCGACAGGAGAGGCGGTCGAAAAACCAGCCGCTGACGAAACTCTTTATCGGAAATGGGCAAGCATGGTCGCGCGCGAGGAACTGCACAAAGCCGGCTGGCGCCTTGCGGATCTACTGCAGAAGATCTTATAGCGTGAAAATCGGTTTTGAAAGGGTGCTGACAGCAACGCCTCGTACATTGTCGTTCAAAACAAAAACGCGCCGGAATTTCTTCCGGCGCGGAGATGTTTCAAAGCCGTCGAAAAGGCTTAGCGCGATCAGGTCTGAGTTTTAGTGACGCCTGCGGTTTTTTCGCATTGCGCTTTCAATTGGGCGAACTGCTCGGTAGAAAGAATGCCTTTGGCGCGGCTTAGGAAAGTTTTGCGACTCTCCTTGGTACAGCCTGCTTTCATGCATTCAGCCCGCCACGCTTCGATTTTGGTCTTTTGATCTGCCGTCAGGTTCAGGCTTGCCAGATTAACACAAGCAACCGAACTACGGTTTGAGGCGCCTTTTGCGCAACATGGATGGTCCCCTGCAAACGCGCTGGACGCTGTCAGCATCGCAGCTGCGACTAAAACGGTAGTAGTAATTTTCATCATGGTGCATGCTGAGACACGCGCCGCGCAAGAACCGTTCATTTTTGTTTGCCGATGATTAGTCCTTGTCACTCTGGTGTCAGAATTGAAAAGCTGATCACGACCACTGGTAGCTGTCCTTTCAGTGATATAGGTCTTTTTCGGGCCGTTACTTTTGGGAGCCTAACTGCGCCTGTGCGCGGCGCAGATTGTCGGCTGCGCCCTTCAACTCCGGTTTAAGACGCAGTGCTGCTTCGAATTCGGGAATGCTCTCTCGCGCTTTGCCGGACGCGAGCAGGGCCAATCCCAAATTGTTGTGATTCTCGGCGCTATTCGGATTCAGTCGGAGCGCTTCGTGAAGTTGCGCGATGGCTTCTGGTAGTCTGCCGACCATTGCCAGGGCGAGTCCAAAGTCGCCCCGAATGTCTGCATCTCCGGGCGCAGACTGTAAAGCGCGGCGCATCTCCTCCAGCGCCTCTTGGTCGCGGTTCTGTTCCCACAATGCGTGGGCAAGTTGCACATGTGCTTTCGGCGTGTCCGGCTGTAAACGGATTGCGGCTTGGAAATACTCGATGGCTTCCGGCATCCGGCCTTGGTGCGAACGAGTAACACTCATGGCCACCAGGCCGTCGTAGAAATTGGGGTCGATCTGCAATGCCTTCTCAAAATGCGTCGCGGCCTCATCGAATCTGTTGCTAGCGCCCAAGGCGACGCCCAAATTGTGTTCTATGCGGAGATTAGGTGGAGTGACTGAGAGCGTGTGCTCGAACAAAGTGAAGCTGTCATGCCAGCGTTGAATTTGCACATTCGTAAGAGTAGCGAGAATCAACAGAGCCGCGGCAGATATGCCTCCGCAGAGCGATGGCGCAACACGCCAACTCTTGACGAGATCCGCTAATCCGAACACCAGCGCAACGAACAAACCGATGGACGGAATGTAAAAGTAGCGGTCCGCCATGGTTTGCCCGCCCACCTGAACGAGTCCTATAACAGGAACCAGTGTTCCGAGAAACCAAAGCCAGCCTAAGATGAGGTACGGGCGGATTTTTCTCTGTAAGAAACAGAACGCCGTAATTCCAATCAGCAGGAACGCTGCGCCGACGATCTGCCAGCCCGGTATGCCCCCCGGCGCAAGCGGATAATAAACTGCCAGATCATTTGGCCAGAACGTGAGCAGTAAGTATTTCGCATACGACACAAGCGTGTTTGAGAGCCGCAGCGCAAGAGGCTCATGGGCGAGTGTCCGCACAGCTCCTCCACGCGATTGCGCTATCAAAGTAATAACCGCTGACGCCGCCACCAAAATGAACAACGGAATTTTTTCGAGGATGAGCTTTATCAGTTTCTTTTCTTGCGCTTTGCTCTTCGCACTTTGCCATCTTCCCAACGGCCAGTAGTCGAGCAGCAACATTACGAAAGGCCAAGTCACTAGCATCGGTTTGGCCAATAACCCCAGCGCGAGCGTTATGGCAGTCCACACGTACCGGATGCTCGAGGGCGCTTCTACATAGCGCACGTAAGCGATCAGGGACAGCAATCCGAAAAATGTAGACAGGGTATCTTTGCGTTCAGACGCCCACGCCACCGATTCCACGTGCAACGGATGAAGCGCAAAAAGCGCGGCGACCAGCGCGCTAGGCCAGCGGGCGTGTGTTGTTCGCAACAGAAACCAAAAGACAAGCAACGTGTTTGCAGCATGAATCAGCGCGTTGACCAGCAAGTGCCCGCCTGCGTTCATGCCAAATAGCTGGCAATCGACCATGTGTGAAATCCAAGTGAGCGGATGCCAGTTTGCCACATGAAACGTGGTAAACGCCCAGGCGAGTCCCGCACGGGTAAGCCCATGATTCACCATTGAATTTTCCTGGATATACGTGGGGTCATCGAGAGTGATGAACTGATGGCCGATCACTTGCGCATAAATCGCCAGCGTCACTACTGCGAGACCCAGCATGATCAGGAGATCGCATCGCCCGGGCGCTGCAGCGTAGCTTTGCGGCACGGTCCTTCGCGCGTTCAATGCGCTAGAGGCAGCAGCCCTTCTTTTTTGCGCGGTTCGTTTCCCCATGCCAGTCTGCGAGCCTATCAAACCACAAATAACTGACCATCGTGAATTGCACAAAATTGCAACGACGACTGCTTCTATAGTGACCTGATGATTCTCGAACCGGCGCGTGCGATTCACCTCTCCGAAATACAGGAAGCGCGCGCACTCACATCGCAGCGACGATCGGTCGCATGCCGCTTATTCGTTTAGAGGCTCGGACCGGAGTTTCCCGACAATCGGTTCAAGCTGGAGAATCTTTTCGCGCCGCTACCTTTGCGAACTTAACTGCGTCTGCGCGCGCCGGAGATTGTCGGCTGCGCCTTGCAACTCCGGATTAAGGCGCAGCGCTGCCTCAAATTCCGGAATGCTCTCCCCGGGTTTTCCGGATTGAAGCAGGGACAAACCCAGATTGTTATGAGCCGAAGCGTTGTAAGGATTCAACCGCAGCGCTTCGTGAAAATGATCGATAGACTCCGGAATTCTGCCAAGCCGCGCCAGCGTCACTCCAAGATCTTTCTGAATGTCCGCGTCGTTCGGCGCCAACTCAGCTGCGTGGCGAATTTCATCGAGCGCGGCTTCGCCGTGGCCCTGCATCGCCAGCGCCATGCCCAGCAGGTCGTGCGCTTTAGGCGCGTCCGGTCGCAAACGGAGTGCCGATTGACAATACTCAATAGCTTCTGGCAGCCGGTTTTGGTAAAAACGGCTAATGCCCATGTTCAACAGCGCGTCGTACAACAGCGGTTCGTAGTGAGCGGGCATGATTTGGAGGGCCTTCTCAAAATGCGCCGCGGCTTCATCGTGCAGGCCACTCCTGCTCAAGGCAGAACCCAGATTATTTTCTATTATCAGATTAGGTGGAGTGACCGCGAGCGTGTGCTTAAACAAGGTGAAGCTGTCAGTCCAGCGATGAATCTGCGCGTTAGTGAGAGTAGCAAGAATCAGTAGGACGGCGACAGCTATTCCTGTCCTGACCGATGGCGCAACACGCCAACTCCTGGCGAAGTCCGCCAATCCGAACGCGATCACAATGAACAAACCGATCGACGGAATATAGAAGTAACGGTCCGCCATGGTTTGCCCGCCGACCTGAACGATTCCTATAACAGGAACGAGTGTGCCCAGGAACCACAGCCAGCCCACAACGAGGTACGGCCGACTTTTCCGTTGGAAAAAGCAGAGCGCCGTAATTCCAATCAGCAGGAACGCTGCGCAGATGATCTGCCAAGCCGGTGTGCCCGCCGTTGTGTACGGATAATACACCGCCAGATCATTCGGCCAGAACGTGAGTAGCAAATACTTCGCATACGAGACAACCGCGTTCACCACCCGCAGCGCAATGGGAAACTCTTGGAATGTACGCACAGCGCCTCCATGAGATTGCGCGAGTGTTGTGATAACCGCAGAGGCCGCCACGGTAGCAAACAATGGCAGCTTCTCGCGCAGCAGTGGCCAAAGTTTTGTAGCCACGTCCTTGCGGGAAGTAAGGTCGAAACGGCGCAACGGCCAGTAATCGAGTAGCAACATCACGAAAGGCCAGGTCACCAGCATGGGTTTTGCCAATAGTCCCAGTGCAAGCGTTATGGCAGTCCACGCGTACCGGCTGTTCGAGCGCGCCTCTGCATAGCGTGCGTAAGCGATCAACGACAACAACCCGAAAAATGTGGATAAGGTGTCTTTCCGTTCAGCCGCCCAAGCGACTGACTCCACATGCAAGGGATGAAGCGCAAAAAGCGCCGCAACCAGCGCGCTCGGCCACCGGGCGTGGGTTGTTCGAAACAGAAACCAGAAAACAAGCAGCGTGTTTGCTACATTAATCAGTGCGTTAACCACCAGATGGCCACCTGCATTCATGCCGAAGAGTTGGCTGTCGATCATATGTGCGATCCACGTGAGTGGATGCCAGTTCCCCTGGTCAAAGGTGGTAAAGGCCCAGGCAACTCCCGCGAGTGTCACGCCGCGATTCACCATTGCGTTCTCCCTGATATACGCATCGTCATCCAGAGTGATGAATTGATGCCCGATCACCTGCGCATAAATCGCAAATGTCATTACCGCCAGGCCGAGCAGGATGAGCAGATCGGGTCGCCCAAACGTCGTAGCACGGCTCCGCGGCACAGCGCTTCGCCCTTTGGCTGCTGTTCTAAAGCCACCAGCTTTTCTTTTCTGCGCTTTCCGTTTGCCCATGCCGTTTGTGAGGCTACCAGAGCGTTCAATTGCTCGTGGTCAAAAAAATATGGCTGGCGCGAACTGGTTCACGCGCTAGAACAACATCCACAATGTCCGCTATCCCGGAACCGGTTCGTCCAATTCAACTCTCTGAAATACAAGAGGCACGCAAGCGAATCGCAAAGACCATCGTGCGCACGCCGCTGATTCGACTCGAGCTCGGACCAGACTTTCCGGACATCCGGCTCAAACTGGAGAACCTGCAGCCGATCAACGCTTATAAATTACGCGGGGCCGCCAATGCCGTAGCGATGCTCTCTGAAGAAGAGCGCAAGCGCGGCGTGTGGACAATCAGCGCGGGAAACGCGGGCCAGGGGGTTGCCTATGCAGCGAGAGAAGCAGGCGTGCCATGCTCAGTCGTAGTCGTTGAAACGGCGCCGAAATCGAAGCTTGTACGGATGAAAGCCTTGGGAGCAAAACTCATCCCGGTGCCGTACCAGATCGCCTGGCAGGCACTTGAGGAACGCTCTTTTCCCGGAGCCGATGGGACATTCATTCATCCTTTCGATGATCACAATTTCATCACAGGTCACGCCACGATGGGTCTGGAAATTCTAAAGGACGAACCAGACACGGCTGTCGTCATCGCGAGCATCGGTGGCGGTGGTTTAATAACAGGCGTAGGCAGTGCCATTAAGGCTTTAAAATCCAACGCGAAAGTTTTCGGAGTTGAACCCGAGACAGCCGCGCCTGCCGCCCTCTCGTTTGAGAAAGGTTCGCCGCAAGTCTTCAAAAACTGGAAAGCTTCGTTCGTAGATGGCGCCGGCGGGCAAAGCATGTTTCCCCGCATGTGGGAACGAATGAAAGCAGTAGTGGACGGTTACCTCGTCGTCACTCTCGAGGAGACAAAAAATGCGATGCGACTTCTTGCTGAAAAAACGCGGATCATCTCCGAAGGCGCGGGCGCGCTGCCGCTAGCGGCGGCACTAAGTAGAAAGGCTGGCAAAGGCCCGATCGTTGCGATCATTTCAGGCGGTAACATCGATCTCAACAAGTTTTGCGAATTGATCTCGCAAGGCCAATATTGACTTTCGCTGCCGAATTTGAAATAACCACCTGCAAACAAAAATAGGAGCAAAAACAAATGAAGATTGGAGACACAGCGCCAGATTTTGAAGCAGAAACCACAGAGGGCCGGGTCCGGTTCCATGATTGGATCGGTAACTCCTGGGCGGTTCTATTCTCGCATCCGAAGGATTTCACACCGGTTTGTACAACCGAACTCGGTTACATGGCCAAAATTAAGCCAGAGTTCGAGCGCAGAAACGTGAAGATCATGGGATTATCGGTCGATTCCACGGGCGATCACAAGGGATGGGCCAAAGACATCGAAGAGACTCAGGGGCACGCGCCGAATTACCCAATCGTCGGCGATGCTGACTTCAAGATCTCAAAGTTGTACGGGATGCTCCCCGCCGACGTCGAGGGCGACCCGAAGAAGCGAACACCGGCAGATAACGCGACCGTGCGCAACGTTTACGTCGTCGGCCCGGACAAGAAAATTAAGCTGATTCTCGTCTATCCAATGACCACGGGCCGCAACTTCGACGAGGTGCTGCGGGTGATCGATTCCCTGCAATTGACCGCGAAGCATCAGGTAGCAACGCCCGTCAACTGGAAACAAGGGGAAGACGTGATCATCGCGGGTTCAGTGTCGAATGAGGAGGCGAAGAAGCGTTATCCACAAGGCTGGAAAGCGCCGAAGCCGTATCTCCGGATCGTGCCGCAACCGCAATAATTGTAGCAAGTCATCTTGGCTATGAGGCTGGCGAGCGTCTCGCCTGCTGTCGCTATCACGTTAGCGACCGTGGTTCGGCGGTAGGGACAGCGTGGTGTCAATACCAATCTGCTGGCTCAGCAGAATATTCGACTGGATCCTGTCGAAAATACTTTTGCAGTTGAGCGTATAGATTTGGGTGATAAGCGCGCAACGCACGTGGCCGCTCGAAGAACGCCTCGACTGATACGGCAAAAAACTCGACGGGATCAGTGGCTCCGTAGGTATCGAGCAACGTGGGGATTCCGCTTTCATCAGCGGCGCGCAGCGACGCAAACTCCCACCGCATCACTTCGCTCCAGGCCAATTGCTCTTCGCTCGTTTCCAATGCCGGCACTCCGTCGCCCGCATGATTTTCATAATCGAGTTGGTGAGCGAATTCATGAAGGACAACGTTCTTAGCGTCGGAAGGATCAGCCGCGCCATGTTTGACCGCGCCCCACGCCAGGACCAACGAACCCATTCGACGGCCGGTCTCGCCAAGACGACCCACAGTCCCCTCTTCCCAAACATGCTCACCAATCTGCCGTTTCTCTTCCGCCATGTACGTTAAGGGATAAACAAGAATCGTCAGCAAACCCGGGAAATAATCTGTCTCGCGATGCAGCAACAGAAGACAAGCTTGCGCCGCGATAGTCACGCGGACCTCATCCGTGATTGCGAAACCGCCACATCCTTCGAAACGTTTTTCGGCAAGAAATACCTGAATATGACCAAGCAATTCCACGCGATCGCCTCCAGACAGCCGGCAAAAAAATACAACATGATGCTGAACCAACTTCAGCCATTCCTTCGGAAACGGCCGCGCTCGCAGGCGACGTCGCCTGCGCTGCTTCAATAACGACAAGATCACAGCGGACTCTAACGCCGCGCGGGAACCAGGAAAGAGCGGTTTCCAAATCGCCGTTTTTGGAATGGCGCATGAGACTGCCACCCCCTTTGAGCCGCACCGCAATTCGGTCTCGCATTTGATCGCAAATCGTCCTATGGATGATTACCATGAACACGATCTCAATTTCCCGCCGAAAATTTGCACAAATACTGGGCGCCGGCGCGACAGCGGCTCTCGTCAGGCCGACATTTTCATTCGCAAATCAACCAGAGCACGTCTCCGCAACAAGTAACGCTGTGCGCTTGAGCGCGAATGAGAATCCTTATGGACCTTCCCCAAGCGCGCTCAAGGCGATGACAGACTCATTCGGTTTGAGCTGCCGTTACCCCGATGAGCATAACAACGTGCTAATCGAGAAACTGGCCAAGCTGAACAACGTTAGTCACGATCAGATCCTTCTCGGCGATGGTTCTGGCGAGATTCTGAAACTCTGCGCAGAAACATTCACCGGCAAGCAGCGCGGGGCGCTCGTTGTGGCGGTGCCCACATTCGAGGCAATTTTACTCAACGCCAGCGCCAATGGCGCCGATGTTGTAAAGGTGCCGTTGACCGGCAGCTTTGCGCATGATCTGCCAAAAATGATGGCTGCTGCAAAGGGAGGCCTGATTTACGTCTGCAATCCGAACAATCCTACCGCCAGTATTACGCCCAAGGACGAGCTGCGCGATTTCGTCGAGAAAACTCCACGCGGGACAATGATTCTGGTAGATGAAGCGTACTTTCATTACGCCGACAGCCCAGACTACGAGAGCATGATCCCATTAGTGCAGGATCATCCAAGTCTTATTGTCTCGCGCACCTTTTCAAAAATTTATGGCATGGCCGGGCTGCGCTGCGGTTATTGCGTCGCGCAAAAGGAAACGTTAGAGCGCATCCGCCCCCATCAAATGTGGGACAGTGTCAACATCATGGCGTTGACCGCAGGCAGCGCGAGTCTCGACGATCCCGAACAAGTCCCAAACGGGCAACGTTTGAACAATGAAGCCAAAACATTTACCATCGGCGAGCTCAACAAAATGGGCTACAAGACAATTCCTTCGCAAGCGAATTTCATCATGTTCGACTGCAAACGCCCGGTCCTCCCTCTGATCAAGGCAATGAAAGATCGAAACGTGCACGTCGGCCGACTATTTCCGCCTGTGCCAAACCACATGCGAGTTACGATCGGCAAAAAATCCGAAATGGAATCGTTTCTGAACGCGTTCAAGCAAGTAATGGCCTAACGGCCACAAGAGTAATTCGAAGTCTCCATGACAACGCGAAGCCGATTCGTTTTGCCCCTTTTGCTCCTGGTGTGGACTGGGTCTGTCCACAGTTCAGAAAAGCAACACAAAGGTTCCCACAAAGCGCACGAATCGGGTCCGCCAGCAGAAGTTTGCTCTCGCGACAAAAAGTATTGCGTTCGCATGATACCAAAACCTGGTCACCCGGATGAGTGCACCCTACGCGTTTCAGCAAGCGGTACGACGGTGGCAGAGTTCCAAACGATGGGTTATCTGCTCGACGTCTTTTTCAGTCCTGACAATGCACTGGTTGCGATCAACAACCGTCGCGGAAATGCCGGTGATTACTTATGGGTCATCTCACTGCGAGACGGTCGGGTCATCAAACTGCCGGATGACGTCGCAGAAGACCTCGGCAGGAAAGAAGCCGGGAACATTGGCGGGGACCATTGGTCGGACAAGTCGATACCCGAAATACTTGCACTGTGCCCGACGTGCACGAACGACGATTTACGTCATTCTTTCCTGTTCTCTACCGGCTGGAAAAGCTCAAACGAACTGAACGTTGTCGAAGAGTTTGAGTTTTCCAAAGGCTGGATCGCCGTAAAGAATCTTTGTCGAGTGACTGAAACGAGTTTGTCGGTTGCCGAACACGAAGCCGGCAAAGAGAATCGTCCATCTGAACTCGTGAGCAGGGCATGGACATGGAGCCCATTCCATTCGGAATGACGAGCTCGGCTTTTTAGCCGAAGAAGGCGCGCAACCCGAGATAAACAGCAGTTGCGGCAAGGACGCTTACAACGGCTGCGATCGGCCACACTTTTCGGTGCTTGGTTGTGTGCGCCTCGTTAACCGAAACCGCCACGCCTGGTGAGAACAGCGTTTCGAGCGCTTCGTGATACGAGTTTCGATCCTCCACCGACATTTCCCCTGCGTGATTGAATTGCGAATCGTTCACGATGATCGTCGCCTTTAGTTTTGCAGCCAGTCGCGCCCCGGAATGAAGCACGGGCGTCTCGTGAAGGAAGCGTTCGTAAGCCACTCTAACCCTGACGGGCATCTCATCGGCAGCGGCGTACTCGCGGCCGTTGAACTGGATCTTGGTTTTGAACCTCTCGTCCACTAAAAAACGAGAATGAAACCTCGAATCCCGAGGTTTCACAACCATTTTTTCCTGAAATTTCCAGCGGCCATCTTCTTGGGCAGGATACAGAAAGGCGATCGCGAGGGACGCCGCTCTCGGTCTTAAGCATCTGGAGTCAAATAATCTGAAAGAAATCTGTTTGCTGCCCGAATAATGTTTATGAGAAAACCCCTGGTAAGAACTGGCAAACAAAAATCGATACTATTGCTGGTAACAACGCTTCTTCTGATATCGCCCACCGCCGGCAAACCGGACACGCTTACCAGGGAAGAGCAAGCCCTCGTTGATAAAGGGGCGGTCATGGAAATGTACAAACCGGATGAGCACAGCGGACATTTCATTGCTCACATTGACTCGGTGACGGATCCGAAGACCGGGAAAGCGCGCAACATTCCTAACAAGTCACAGGCTGTAGTGTGTTTTGTTTTTGGGGTCGAAGACGCTCAGCCTGCACGCGAGCAAGGTCGCAGCATGGCAGAATGCCATTACAGTCCATCCCAGGCCCACGAATTCCTCTTTGCACAAGGGTGGGACAAGTACCACGACCGATTTTTCACCAGGTGTTACGTCCAGGAGGGTGAAGACGCGTATAATAAAGCCGTAAACGCGCAACAGAAACACGTTGATCAATCATCGAGCAGTTGACCGCCGTTTCTTTCCGGCGCAAGTCCGCCCGTAACTATTTTTCGCGAAATTTGAGTTTGCCGTCTTTTACTTCGACGTAAGCCGTTTGGCCTTCACGGACTTTGCCGTCGAGAATATCCATCGAGAGCGGGTCGAGAATTTCTCTTTGGATCACGCGCCGGAGCGGTCGCGCACCGTAAACGGGATCGTACCCTTCGCGAGCGAGTAATCCTTTCGCCGAATCAGAAAGTTCGAGCCTGATCTTCTGTTGTTCGAGCCGTTTCGTTAAGTGACGAAGTTGGATTTCAACAATCTTCTTCAGGTCCTCCTCGCTTAGCCGATCGAAAATGATGATCTCATCGACGCGGTTGAGGAATTCGGGACGAAAATGCGCGCGTAACGCATCCATGACCAGCCTTCGCCGCGCCTCCGGCGATTGCTCTTCCTCCATGATGTATTGCGAGCCGATGTTTGAGGTCATGATGATGACCGTATTCTTAAAGTCGACGGTCCTCCCCTGCCCGTCTGTGATGCGACCGTCATCGAGCACTTGCAGCAATACGTTGAACACGTCGGGGTGCGCTTTTTCGATTTCATCAAACAGCAAAACCGAGTACGGTCTGCGACGCACCGCTTCAGAAAGTTGGCCCCCTTCCTCGTAGCCAACGTAACCCGGAGGCGCGCCGATCAATCGTGCCACGGTGTGTTTCTCCATGTATTCACTCATGTCGATCCGGATCAAGGCTCGTTCGTCGTCGAACAAGAATTCCGCCAGTGCGCGGGAGAGCTCCGTTTTGCCGACGCCAGTTGGTCCGAGAAAAATGAACGAGCCGAGCGGACGATTCGGATCCTGTAAACCCGCCCGGGCGCGCCGCACAGCATTCGCGACGGCTTTGATGGCGCTTTCCTGGTCAACAACACGCTCGTGCAAATGCGCCTCGAGCTTCACCAATTTCTCGCGCTCGCCTTCCTGCAATCGCGATACAGGAATCCCCGTCCAACTTGAAACGACTTCGGCAATGTCTTCCTCGGTCACTTCTTCGCGAAGAAGCGATTTCTTGGCCTTTGCGCTTTTTGCGGTCGCATCAGCCAGTTTTTTTTCCAGCTCAGGGATTCTGCCGTACTGAATTTCGCTTGCCCTGGCTAAATCACCACGCCGCTGTGCACGCTCCAACTCCGTTCGAAGGCGATCAATTTCTTCCTTCCATTTTCGCTGCTCTTCTAGAATGGCTTTTTCCTTCTGCCACTCGGCTTTGAGGGCATTCGATTTTTCCTTTAGCTCGGCCAATTCCTTCTCGAGCTTTTTCAATCGCTCTTTGCTGGCGGGATCTTTTTCTTTCTTAAGCGCCTGCCGCTCCATCTCGTGCTGCATGATCTCGCGCTCGATCACGTCGATCTCGGTCGGCATCGAATCGAGCTCGATCTTCAGACGCGAAGCCGCTTCATCGACGAGGTCAATCGCCTTATCCGGCAAAAAGCGACCGGTGATATAACGGTGCGACAGGACCGCCGCGGCAACTAGCGCGCTGTCAGTGATGCGCACGCCGTGGTGGACTTCGTAACGTTCCTTTAGTCCGCGCAGGATCGCGATCGTATCTTCCACGCTCGGCTCGTTGACCAGCACCGGCTGAAACCGCCGTTCTAGCGCCGCGTCCTTCTCGATATATTTGCGATATTCATCGATCGTGGTCGCACCGATCGTGCGCAGTTCTCCGCGCGCGAGCATCGGCTTGAGCATGTTTGAGGCATCGACCGAGCCTTCTGCTGCGCCCGCGCCCACGATCGTGTGCAATTCATCGATGAACAGGATGATCTGACCCTGCGCATCGGTCACTTCCTTCAAGAATGCTTTCAGACGGTCTTCGAATTCGCCGCGAAACTTCGCGCCCGCGACCATGGCGCCAATGTCCATGACGATGATTCGTTTGCTTTTTAATGAATCCGGCACGTCGCCGCTGATGATTC
>QHNQ01000008.1 GCA_003218135.1 Verrucomicrobiota bacterium | reverse complement strand
GATTAGCGCCATCAAACAGTACAGCTCGCTCGGCGCGGGGTTTCGCGTCGCCATGCGCGACCTGGAGATTCGCGGCGCGGGCAGCCTTCTGGGCACCGCTCAAAGCGGCCACATCGTAGCTGTTGGTTTCGATTTGTATTGCCAGTTGCTCAAGCAGGCGGTGACTCAACTCAAAGGCGAAAAGCCGCGGCTCCGGTTGGATGTTGATTTGCGCCTGGATTTTGTCGCCACAAATGAAGCGGAGTTCGTTGCGCCGCCGAAGCTAGTGCGAGCTGTAGGGGAAGCTGACAGCTTGCCCTGCAAAATTCCGGCTTTCATTCCAGTTGCCTACATCAGCGAACCGGCGCTGCGTATCCGAGCATACCGCGACATCGCCCAAATCACTTCACCCGAGCAATTGGATCGTCTGCGGCGCGATTGGCGCGACCGGTTTGGCCCGTTCCCTCTCGGAGTTGACAATCTGTTTGCGCTCATCGAAATCAAACTCGCTGCAGCAGAATCAGGAGTGAGTCGGGTAGAAGTACGCGATCGCAAACTGATGTTGACGCGGCATGGGGATTTCATACTTGTCGCGGGCAAATTCCCCCGTTTAGTTGCATCGAAAATCGAGCAGCATCTCGGGGAAGTTCTGCAATTGATTGAGAAATTATGAGGAGTCTTATACGTCCATTTGCGATTGCGCTGCTGGCGCTAGCCGGCCTTGCCGGGCTGGCAATTCTCCGCGCTGCATCCGCTGCGGAGCCGCAGATTGTGGACGGCATCGCTGCGATCGTGAATGGCGAAGTGATCACTTATTCCCAGGTGCGCGCTTTATCCGCGCCACGCGAAAAGCTGCTAAGATCACAGTTCACCGGGAACGAATTGGAAAATAAATTGCTGGAACTGCGCCAGCTCGCTCTAAAGGATTTGATTGATCGACGCCTTGTGATCCAGGCGTTCAAAAAGGAAAGCTACCAGATCCCGGACCACTTCGTGGATCAGCGCATGCAGGAGATCATGCGAGAATCCTTTGGCGGTGATCGGAACACGTTTATCAAGACGCTGGAGGCGCAGAATTACACATTGGGCGAATTTAAAGAAAAAGAGATGGAACGCATGATCGTAGCAGCAATGCGCAGCCATAACGTCAAGACGAACTCGATCGTTTCGCCCACAAAAATAGAGGACTACTACAGGAAGCATCACGAGGAATTTACGACCAAGGAGCAGATCAAATTGCGAATGATCATGATTTCTGGCCAAAAAGATACGGCGAGCGCGCCGGCGCAAAAGGCCCTGGCTGAAGAAGTGCTCGGTAGACTTGCCAGCGGCGCAGAGTTCGATCGCACCGCGCAGGTTTATTCGGAGGACAGCACCCGCGACAATGGCGGAGATTGGGGCTGGATAGAGCGCAACACCCTGGCTGCCCCACTTGAAAAGTTCGCCTTCAATATGCCGGTCGGGAGAATCAGCAACATCATCGAGTATGCCGGCAATTATTACATTCTCAAAGTCGAAGATAAACGCGGCGGCACCACGCGATCACTTTCCGAAGCGAGATCGGACATCGAGAAGAAACTACTCCAAGTGGAAGCACAGGGGATACAGGAACGCTGGATCGCCAGCCTTCGCGCAAAGGCTTACATCAAGACTTTCTAAGCGAATTCCCCTCATCCCTTTCCGCTTACTCTGAGTCTCTTGCTGCTCGCTTCCAAGCCGGAGCAGTGCGCGGGATGGTGCGCGATTGAGCAGATTCGATTACGATCACGAGCAGGAACATGAGCACGACTAAATCGCGCATCGGAATTACACTCGGAGATTGCGCCGGCATCGGGCCAGAGATCGTCGATCTCGCTTTGAAATCGGGACGCGTCCCTGATTCGGCCGAATACGTCGTCATTGGCCGGCAGCCAAATTGCCATCCGGGCGAGCCGACGATTGAAACTGCGCGCACTGCCGGCGCTGCTTTGAAAGAAGCGGTCACACTCGCCCGGCGCGGCGAGCTCGATGCGATCGTGACCGGTCCGGTTCACAAAGCGCGGATGTACGACATCGGTTTCAAGTTCCCAGGGCAAACCGAATTTTTTGCTCAGCGCTGCGGCATCAAAAATTTCGCCATGTGCTTGACCGCGGAAAAAATCACGGTCGCGCTGGTTACCACGCACATTCCGTTGCGCAAAGTTCCGCGCGCACTAAAGCAATCGGAGATAGTTCGTGTCGGCCTGTTGCTCGCTGATTTCCTTCGGTCCAGAAGCAAGAGCGCAGCGCGTATTGCCGTCGCAGGATTAAATCCGCATGCCGGCGAATCGGGCAGACTCGGCCGGGAAGAAATTGAGATTATCGCACCGGCTATTTCTGAGCTATCCGCAATCCGCAGCCGAGCCGATGGGATCGGCGAGACAGAAGGCAAAGCCGCGATGGGCAGCGGCGAGCGAGTTGGGCAACGAGCGAGTTTCAATCCGCAATCCACAATCTTTACCGGCCCCCACTCTCCGGACACCGTTTTCCATCGCACGATTGAAGGTGAATTCGACGCGGTGCTTTGCATGTATCACGATCAGGGATTGATCCCGCTGAAGCTGCATGCCTTTCACGCAGGTGTGAACGTGACGCTGGGTCTCCCCTTCCCTCGCACCAGCCCCGATCACGGCACTGCATTTGAAATCGCTGGTAAAGGAATCGCCCGACCTGACAGCATGATTGCTGCGATCAATCTCGCCGCGGAGCTGACATTAGAAAAATGACGAAGCACGAATGCCGAATGTCGAAGGAAATCCGAGTGTTCAAATGACGAAGCGGGGTCGATGTCTGTTTAGAAATTCGGATTTCGTCATTGTTTCGTCATTTGTCGTTCGGATTTCGTCATTGGCAAATGACAGGAGCGTATGAGCGGGAGTATGAGTCTGCAAAAGTACCTCTCGGTTTTTAACATCGGACTGCAAAACACGTTCGTATATCGCTGGAATTATTTCCTGCGCGCGCTTTTCGGTCTGATCCCGCTGGCTGGCACGGTGTTTCTTTGGAGCGCAGTCTTCAAAGAACGCGGCGGCGGTCTCCACGGCTACGACTACAGCTCAATGATTTATTATTATTTGCTCACGATCCTGGTCAGCAACCTGGTCGTGCCAACCGAGGACGAATGGCAAATCGCTGCTGATATTCGCGAAGGTCAGATCAACGCGCTGCTCACCAAGCCGATGAGCTATCTCGCATATCGGCTCAGCATTTTTTTGAGTGGCCGTCTCGTTTACAGCTTTGTCACTCTTCCGCCGATTGCCGTGATATTTGTCTATTTTCGCGATTACATCGTACTCCCGACCGATCCGCTGATTTACGTCCTTACGACGGTTTCGATATTAATGGCGGCGTTTATTCAATTCTTCATCACTTACAGCCTGGCGATGTTTGCGTTTTGGATTTTGGAAATCACCACCATCGTATTCATCGTATATTCGTTCGAATATTTCCTGGGCGGCCAGATGTTCCCCATCGACATCATGCCGTCCGCTGTCCAAGCCGTGATGAAATGGTTGCCGTTTTACTACGAACTGTTTTGTCCGGTCGCGATCTTTTTAGGCCGGCTCAAGGGGGCTGAGCTTATGCAGGCGCTGGCGATCCAAGCCGGCTGGCTGTTTGTCGCGTGGATGTGGGCCCGCTTCATGTGGAGACGCGGCCTCGGGCATTACCAGGCGGTTGGCGGCTAAGCACAAGCAGTGCGCATAACACCGCTAGGCACAACTCTGGTTTTAGGCATATCCCATCGCAGCTAACAAGTCAGGACTCACGCCGCGGTTCATCTACGACCAACGAGAAGCTAAGGCTTTTCCAATTTCGCTTGGCGATTTGTTGAAGCGGAACGGAAGCGATACATCTCTTTAACTGAATTTTCGAAGCCTGCTGATTGGCCTAACAGCACACGAGCCTTTTCGACAAGTTGGTAGGTCAAGTCGGTTGTTCCCCGCCCGTAGAGTGCCTCAAGTCCAATCATCGCCCACATTAAATCCACAAGCTCGCGCCCCTCGATCGGTTTTTCGGATAACAGATGTGTCAGCGCGTTCAACGCGCGACCAATTTCAGATTGACCCAAATTGCCAGAGAGCGGATCAAAGAAACACATCCACTGCCATACTTGCTTTATTGAGAGGGACTCAATATTTGGCCACGCCTTTTCTCCTGCGAACTCAACAATCTCGCCGAAGGATCCAAAAACGCCCTCCGTCGTTTTTAAGAACCGCTTCCCCAGCCAGATTTCAAGCTCATATGTTCGCAATACTCCCGGCTTAGCAATTTGGGATGCCACAAGGATGGAAGTTACTGCATGGGCAAAACCTTCGGATGCAACCTGGGCACAGAGTGCGACTCGCTCAGAAAGTGGAATGGGCTTTCCGTCGTTTCGTTCAACACGAAAGTCAGTCAGCGTAAGTTCAACCGACCATTCCAACTCAACACACCGCCGCCTTGGTAATTTATGCCCTCCAATCGTGACTGTGCGGCGCTTTCTGCTTTTCGAACCTTTACGAACTCTCAGACCTAACTTCTCTGCCTTATACTCCGTTAAATGTAGATCGCTGGTTGTAAGCAGGGTCAGTTCGCTGATCGCCGAATCGAGCGAAGGTTCGAAATGCTTGAACCAATTATACTCGAAGCCCAGTGGCTCGAGAATGGGAACGATGACGCTGACCTGAAACGTGACTGGCGGTTCTTTTGTCATGCGCGTCACGATCTATTTGGAGGAAGCAACCCTTGCATCTCACTTCATCTCTTCATCAATAAAAGCCCATTACCTTCATGATATTCTATGCTGCCGCTATTATAAAACGCGTTTGAAACTTGATTGGCATCATCCGAAATAGCACACAGCCATGGCGCGCCTTCACGAATATCAAGGTAAAGCCCTTCTCGCCGCTAACGGATTCAAGATCCCGCGCGGGCGCGCGGCGTCGACTGCGGACGCAGCGGCCGCGGCGGCGGAAAAATTAGGCGGCGAAGTTGTGGTCAAGATCCAGGCTTGGACCACCGGGCGAGCCGGCATTGGAGGCGTGACGTTCGCAAAGAAACCGAATGAAGTTCGCGCGCATGCGACGCGGATGCTGGCGATGAAAGTCGGGCAGTTTCCAGTCGAAGCCGTCCTCGTTGAGGAAAAGATCGATATCGACCGGGAGTTTTTTCTTTCCTTTGCCATTGATGACGCTGCGCGCGCGCCGACGATCATTTTCGCTGCTGGTGGCGGGACTGGCATCGAAGAGCGCGCCGCTTCAACACGGCACATCCCGTGTAATGTAGACAGCGGACCTTTGGATTCAGCCGTGAGTGAAGCCGTTGACGCGTGCGGCCTCTCGCAGGCGCACGCGAAGCAATTAGCCGAATCAATTCGAAAATTGTTTGCCGCGGCGCGGAGTGTTGAGGCGCGATCGTTGGAAATCAATCCCCTGCTGCTGACGAAAAGCGGCGAGTTCGTCGCAGCCGATTGCCGGATCACGATCGATGATTACGCTGTCGCGCGACATCCAGAACTCGGGATCGAGATTGCACGCGAGTTTGATCATCCGCCGACAACCCTCGAGCGCATCGCTTACGCCGTAGAACAAAATGATCATCGCGGCACATTTTACTTCGCACAATTAGCGACCACAGCGCCCAAAGAATCCAAAGGCCTCGTTGGTTTTCACGGCGCCGGCGGTGGCGGCTCGATGATGTCGATGGACGCGATCGTGAATGCGGGATTCACGATCGCAAATTTCACCGACACCAGCGGCAATCCATCGGTGTCGAAAGTTTATCGTGCAGCGCGAATCATTCTGGCCCAGCCCCATCTCGTTGGCTATTTCGGTTCCGGCTCAGGCGTTGCGAGCCAGGAACAATATTGGTCTGCCTACGGTTTGGCCAAAGCATTTTGGGAACTCGATCTTGATATTCCCGCCGTGATCCGCCTGGGCGGCAACACCGAAGACCGCGCCGTAGATATTTTGCAGCGGATGTCCAAGCTGCTACGCGCGCCGGTCGAAGGTTATCGCAAGAGTGATACACCGGCGTTCATCGCCGCGCGGTTCGCCGAACTCGTTGCTGATGCAAAAGGGGCCAAATGGAAACCTCGCGCGCCGCGAGTGCCAAAATTTGTGAAAAGTTCACCGGCCACAATGCTCCCGGTAAAAACCGGTCGTGTGTGGATCGACACTTTGCAATGGCAGCAGATTCGCCCGGTGATCGAAGCGAACTCCGGCGGATTGATCCTCGATCGCGATGGCGCTCCCGCGGCAGCGTTGTCCACCGAAGAATTCGCAACCAAAGACTCCGAGTTGCTCGCCTGTGACGTCGAATGCCGTCTCGCAGGAATCGAAGGTTTCTACCTCGAGCTCGATGTTCCGGGAGTGGATGAACTGATTGGAGGCGGACTTTAGATGGCGATTTTAATTGACGAAAGAAAGCGAGTGCTGGTGCAAGGCATTACCGGACGCGAAGGCCGGGCGCGCACGCGGTTAATGCGCGAGTACGGGACGAACGTCGTCGCCGGCGTAACACCGGGCAAAGGCGGCCAGAGCGTACTCGGTGTTCCAGTGTTTAACACGCCGGGAGAAGCGGTGAATTCCCTGGGCGAAATTGACGTCTCCGTGGTTTTTGTTCCAGCAGCAGGCGTAAAAGAAGCAGCCATTTCTGCCATTGATGCAGGAATCAAACTGGCCGTGCTCGTGCCCGATCGCGTGCCGGTGTGGGATGCCATGGAAATCGCGGCGGCAGCCAAAGCGAATGGCGCGATGTTTCTTGGACCGAATACGCTCGGTGCATTGAGTCCAGGGAAAGGCGTAGTCGGTATGATTGGTGGCCGGGCGGAAAGCGCGAGGCAATGGTTCAAGCCGGGCGTGCCCAAAGGCGTGGGCGTGATCAGTCGCTCAGGCGGCATGGCTTCGAGCACTGGTTATTATCTCGGGCAGGCAGGCGTGCGCATTTCAACGATCGTGCACATCGGTGGCGACGCCGTCATTGGAATTCGTCTGTCGGACGCGGCGCTGATGTTTGAAGCGGATCCGCTCACGGAAGCAATCGTAATCTTTGGCGAAATTGGTTCGTCACAGGAGGAGGAACTGGCCCAACTGATTGCCGCTGGAAAAATCACCAAGCCGGTGATCGCTTACATTGGCGGCAAGGCTGCGCGCGAAGGCACTCGTTTCAGCCATGCCGGCGCCATCATCGAGGGCGGCCGCGGCACGCATGCCGGGAAAGTAAAAGCTTTGCGCGAAGCCGGCGGCACGGTAGTCGATGCCTTTGGTGAATTGCCAAATGCGGTCGTGGAGATTCTTGGAAAAATGAAAGGAGAAAGTCTCATGAGTGAAGCCGACAAAAAGGCAGTATGGAATACCGCCATCACACGCGTGGAGCCCAACAAAGTAGCGGTGCGCGGCTATGATATCGCCGAACTGATGGGGCGCGTTTCTTTTGGTGCGGCGGTTTATTTGATTGTGACGGGTGAATTGCCGTCGCAGGCAGTCGCGCGTTTGATGGACGCGATTCTGGTATCGTCGATTGATCACGGTGCGACACCTCCCAGCGCGTTAGCTGCACGAAGCGTCGCATCAACCGGCGCGACGCTGAGCGCATCGGTTGCAGCCGGGATCATGTCGATCAATCGCCATCATGGCGGTGCGATTGAAAATTGTGCGCGTCAACTCAAAGCAATCGCCGATCGCGCCACACGTGAATCCATTTCAATCGATGAAGCCGCTGCGCGCACTCTCGCAACGATGCGGGAAGCTGGCGAACGAATGCCCGGCTTCGGTCACCGTCTTCACACGAAAGACCCACGCACTGCGCGCTTGTTCGAACTCGCGCGGGAAGCCGGCGTGGACGGTGTGCACATGCAGGCGGCGAGGGCCGTCGAAAAAGCCTTCAGCGACGCGAAAAGGTCGCTACCGATTAATGTGGACGGCGCGATCAGCGCGATCCTTGCAGACTTGGGAATAAACCCTGCGGCGTTCAATGGCATTTTCATGATCGCACGCACGCCGGGGCTGGTGG
>QHNQ01000007.1 GCA_003218135.1 Verrucomicrobiota bacterium | reverse complement strand
GCCCTCATTTCGTCAGCGCCACTCGCGCTTTGAATGGACACTGGTGGTATTCAACGAATGAGCGCGTCCAGCTTCGTTACATCCAGGCCGGCATCGCGATAATACTTGCGAGTTAGTTCGAGAAGACTGAATCCGTCCTCATACGCAGCGAAGCCACCATCCACTGGCTTGTCCAGATAGATGAGACCGCCCTCGAGGACAAACATAGTTATCATAGGCTCGGGCGAGTCGTCCATGATCACGAGGGTGTGCGCCTCGCCTGCAGGTTCGTAGATATAAGTTCCGGGCTTCGCGATCCAGTCGTGTTCCAGGTATCGCCAGTGACCACGCATCGTATAGCCATGCACGGTGCCAACGTGGTAATGAGTCCCCACCATGGAGCCAGGGAGACCTTTCAGAACGAGACTGAACCCACCAGATGTAACGTTAAAGCAGCACGGCTGGAACCAGACACCACTCGCGTAAGGAACCCAGAGACGGTCATCGTCGAGGTTGGTGTTAGTAATGAAATGTTCGCGGTTCCTCCGATTCGGCTCTAGGCCATCGGTGAAACTCTTGAACGCGGTGATCGGCATAAGTCCCCCTTTTTGTGAGTCAGCTTGTGATACCCTCGCCCGGCTCGGACTATTTCCTTTCCGCGGCCCCGGGCGCCGGGGAAGATGTGGGCACTGGAAGATCCGAATTCCAAATATCGACGATTACCTTCCATGTCCCGTTAGCCTGTTTTTTAAAGAGCTCGACGTATTTGCCGCGGTCCTTGACCGGCTTACCGCTGGCGTCAGTCATCGTCTCTTCGTAGGTGCCGCTCACATAGGCGAAATCTCCGGCCTTCGCTACTTCAACCTTGGTCGCCTTCCAACTAATAGCAGCGCCAGGACTCGTCAGCATTTCTTTCCAGGCGCTTCGAATTGCTTCCTTCGTCTTTGCGCTCGATGCATTTGGAGGCATGACAATGGCGTCGGCGGCGTAGTAAGAGACTGTTTTGTCGACGTCCTTGGCTCCCGCCGCTGCGGACCATTGAGCATCCAGATCGCGAAGAGTTTGTTCGATCTTCGTGTCCGCCGCCGAAGCCAGACAGACGAATGCGAATGAAAGCAGAGCAATGCAACCGGACAGGAATGACAGTTTTGTTTTCATGGCTTCATCGAGCCGTGAATCGAACGTGGCGTCAATGTTTTTCCAAACCCTAAGGTAGCGCCGATCTATTTCTTCGTCGCGACGCGCGTAAGAGTGAAAGTCTCGCTCGGTAGAACCTGGCCTTCAGGCTTACGTTTTAAACCGCGCTGTCATGTTGAGCGGAGCGAAACATCTCTGATTTATTTCGCGGGGGTCGGTCCAAAAATGATCAGAGATTCTTCGCTTCGCTCAGAATGACATCAGAAAATGGCTTCTAGTGCTTCTGCGTAATGTAGGCGTAAATCTTCTCGTTGTACCGGCGGGCATATTCTTCCTGTCGCTCTCGAAGCGGTATATCGTTGGTCACACAGCCAACTCCAGCGTCAGCCCTGGGATACTTCTTAGCCACTTCGAACGGAACGCCTACTGGCCTGACCGCAATGCTGCCTGCCCAATAAAACTTGATGTTCCCTGACCGAATATCCTGCTCGGCCTCCTTCACGGCATCAGCCGGATTCCAAGTTGGCTCCGCCCCGATACAACAGTCAGCAACAAAGGCCAGCGCGAGAATGCAGAAAAGTTTCATCTGACCGCCAATAGGATCAGCTAGCATCAACGAACGCTAGTTTTTTCAACCGGCGTTCTTAATCCACGGTGATTACTACTTCATACCGTGTGATTCGTTCGCCCAAGCAATGTGTGACGAGTGACGGGTGAGCAGTTCGAAGCCCAATGGTTAAGCCGCGGAGCTAGGTCTTTGGGCTGTACTTATCGATCAAAGCTTGGAAGCGCGGATCTTTGCGCAGTGCGTCCCACGTCGGATCGAGCTTGAGCATTGGAACGCTGAGGCCGTTTGGGACAACGAGCAAATGATCGAGCAGTCGAAATGCCTCGTCGAATGCCCCGGTCCAGGCATAAATCTGGGCGAGCGCAGCGGTTATCTGCGGCCCATCAAAGGCGTCTTCGGATTCGGGTAACAATTCAACTGCGCGCTTGCCTTCGGCGATGGCTTTTTCCTTTTCACCCAGCCCCGCAAGGATGAGACCATGCTGCGCGTGTCGAGCTGCATCTTCAGGGGCCGCACGCAACAGCTGGTCGGAGACAACGAGAGCGTGCTCGAGAGCTGTTCGAGCTTTCGCTTCGTCGCCCTGAAGCAGGTAAATCTCGCCTTCCAAGAAGGCCTTCGGGGCAGGGGCAGTGGTCGTGTTATGCAATGTCTCGCCGCCAAATTGTTGCAGGACTTGAAGCGCTTCGGGAAAGTTCCGCTTTAGCCTCAGAATCCAAAACCGGGCCAATGTCATTAGACCCGGATCGGTTTCAGACGGCATGGAAGAAAATACTTTTTCGGCGGCGCTCAGATCGCCTTTCCATTGGAGCGCGACGAATCCTTTCAATCCGCGCGCTTGAAACGATTGCGGCGATGTCGCAATGAGGCGATCAACAGTCTTGTCGGCGGCTTCGAAATCCCGCTGGGCCATGTAACTGTAGCAAAGGTTCATCAGGATGTTTGTGTTCTTCGGATCGAGGGTGGCGGCTTTTTCCAAATTGGCATTTGATTCCGCCCACTTGCCCTGACGCCGCTGAATGGAGCCGATGGCCAGATAGGCCTGGGACTCGTTAGGCAGGCCGCGTCTGGCAATTTCGAACTCGGTGAGCGCACGCTCGTAATCGCGGTCGCCATAATAATAGGAGAAACCGACAGCGAGATGGCTTTCGGGAAGATCGGGTTGCAATCGCAAGGCCTCATCAGCGTTGAGGCGTGCTTTTTCACGGCGCGCCGGTACCGGGTCCGATGTGTGATACAGCCAGCTCTCCACCATGGAGAGGCCAGCAAACGCCAGGGCGAAGTTTGGATCGAGCTTGATAGCTTGTTCGAATAGCGGCTCAGCTTTCAACGACGTGTCGCGGAACATCTCTCTCTGGCTGGCGTAATCGTGTGCCTGGACAAAGAGCAGATACGCGTCCGGATTTTGCGTCGGTCGGCGATCAAGACGTGCTTTTTCATTTGGTGAAAGTTTTGCCTGAAGAGCGGAGACAATTCTTCGCGCAAGATCGGTTTGGATCGCGAAGACGTCGGTCAAATCGCGGTCGTAATCTTCCGCCCAAATGTGCTCGTCGTTGTTGGCGTTGATCAGCTGTACGTTCACACGCACCCGATTGCCGATGCGGCGAACGCTGCCCTCTAAAAGCGTCGCCACGCCAAGCGCTTTGCCAATGTCGCGAGC
>QHNQ01000041.1 GCA_003218135.1 Verrucomicrobiota bacterium | reverse complement strand
TCGCGATGAATAATGCCAAAGAAATTCCGCGCGATCGCTGGTTTGCCATGACACGATTGGATGAAAATCGCGCGCGCGCCCAGCTCGCGCACAAAGCCGCTGTAAGTATTCGTTCGGTCACAAACATGACCATCTGGGGAAATCATTCCTCGACTCAGTATCCGGATTTCTACAACGCGAGGATAGGCAGTCGTCCTGCTAACGAAGTGATCGGAGACGAGAAATGGCTGAAGGAAGACTTTATTGCCACCGTGCAGCAGCGCGGCGCAGCCGTCATCAAAGCGCGCGGCCTTTCGTCAGCCGGGTCAGCTGCCAACGCGATTATTGACACCGTCGGTTTCTTGACGAACGACACGCCGGGCGGCGACTGGCACAGCGTGGCTGTTTGTTCCGATGGAAGTTATGATGTCGAGAAAGAATTGATCTCGTCGTTTCCAGTCCGCGTGCGCGGCGGGAAATGGGAAATCGTGCAAGACCTTCCGATAAATGATTTCAGCCGCGCAAAAATCAACGCGTCGGTAGCCGAATTAAAAGAAGAAAGATCGCTCGTTAGCGAATTGATTTCGTAAAACCATAACTACCCGTTGTCATGTTGAGTGAAGCGAAACATCTCTGCTAGTTTCCAGGAATGCTCGCGAAATGATCAGAGATTCTTCGCTGCGCTCAGAATGACATTGTGAGTCATCCTGCCCGCGCGAAGCCATTCTTCATCATCTCCGTCCGACAATAGTAAAAAGCGTGTACGCCTTGCCGCGGTGACGCTGTTGGTGTCGCAAAATGTCTGAAGTGGCGAATCCCATTACGGCCAGAAATTGAGCGAAAAATTTTGTGCTGAAATGCCACCACGTGTGCCAGAGGAAATTCTGCGGAGTGGGCGCGAGACGGCAGACAGGCGCTCCTTCCAAATCCGGATGGAACATATCAACGATGACGACCGATCTCGCCATCTTTCCGCATTGCTCAACGATCCGGAGCGGATCACGACAGTGTAGCAGCACCGAGCCCATCACTGCGATGTCGAATTCTCCGAGCGCAGTCGGCAAATTGTAAACGTCGCCGTAATACAAGTTGGCTTTGGATCGTAGCGCAGCGTGACTGAACCAGTAAGAATTCTTCAGCTGTTGCATCACGATTCGACGCGGTCCGAATACTTCTTCCAATTTTTTAGCCGGATATGGAACGAAATCCCAGCCGTGCTCAGCTGTTACTTCGACTGAAACGACGTCGGCCCCGCGCTTTTCCATCTCGAATGTGAGGAAACCGCTGGCGGGACCAATTTCCAAAACGCGTTGACGGGCGAAAGCGACTTTGCCGAGGTACTCATCCACTCCCCCGCGCAAATCCCAATCCCGGCCCTCCATGACTCCATAACCGGGAAGCTCCATCGTGTGGTAAAAATAACAATCGGCGACATCATCCACCTTGAGTGGCGTCGCAAAAATCTTCTCGTTGCTCACGGATGCTCTATCGACTGAAGCTTTTGGCTGATCGCTCTTTCGAGTGCTGCATTCCAAGTTAGAGGCGTGTTTTCGAACCAAGTGGAATCAAATTTGGGCGCGGCAAAAAGTGCCCACGTCTGCCGGGGATGTTTCCAATCCAGGATTTCGAATCGTAAATTCACTTCTGCGGCTACGCGTTCCAGTGTCTCTGGTCGGTAATTTACACATTCGGGATAGATCCAGCCTTTGCGGAGCGAGTCCTCGTCGCCGGGCAAAAACGTGGCAACCAGAGCTCCATCTTGTGCCAGTGACCGCGAAACTGCCGACAACCAACCCTTGATCAGATCGAGTCCGCAATGACTGAAGATCGATTGGGCCAGCGTGAAATCGAATGAGACTTTCGCCCGGCCAACTGCCTCGGGGGAATCGGTAAAGAAAAACGTCGGGCGTTTCGTTTGCACGACTGTTTCGCCGAGTTCCTGCTTGATTCCCTCTGCCAAGAGCCATTCGGCAGGCTCTATGCCGAAGTATTTTCCCCGGTTCAGGTAGGGAATTAACAGGCGTCCGATCCGAAGCGAACCGCACCCGATATCGAGCAATGAATGATGCTGACGCAGACCTAGCGTGGTAAGAAGATTGAATGTCATCGCCGCGATCAAATCGTAATCCTCTGGAGGACCGACGTACGCGCGGTAATGCGGATCGCCGGGCTTCAGTCCCAAGCCAAGATTTTCTCGAGCATTTGAAGGCGCTTTCATCTCAGTTCACTCGTTTGAGGTGACGGGGTCGAAATCCTTCAGCGCGTCCTCCGGTTTACCTGGAAATCCGAGCACGCCGCGCGAGCGATCGAATTGACAAATGCGCGTTGGCTTCCGGCTACGGAAAGCAAATGCGCGAAGCTTATTGCCATCGAGCGCATCCATTGCGCCCGGAACTCGACACGCTTTCGCGGCGAGAGCGTAAAGATCATCTCTGATTCTGGGAGATGAACTGACGCAGTTCGACAACTCATTGGGGTCGCGCTTGAGATTGAACAGTTGTTCCCGGCCGCCGTTGGCCATGAAGATGTATTTCCATTCATCAGTCACGACCATGACCTTGAAATCCTGCGATCCGGGAACTTCAACCATGCCGACCAGATACTCGCGCTGCGCGCATTCGTCTCGGAGCATTTTAAGAATGTCTATCCCTTGCCGTACATCGCATGTGCCGCCGGCCTGCGTCGCAATTCCGAAAAGATCTGCAAGGCTGATTAATTCGTTCCGGATAGTTCCAGCGGGTAGTGTCGCCGGCCAGCTGAGAAGGAGAGGGACGTGGCAGGCCGCAGCGAAAAAGTTTTGTTTCTGCCACCCATGATGATCACCCAAAAGATCGCCGTGGTCGGAAAAAAAACAGATCAGAACGTTCTCGGAATTTGGCCGTGCTTCGATGGCATCAACGATCCGGCCGAGGCAATGATCAAGGTAAGTGATCTCGCCGTAGTATCGCGCCTTCACAATTTTCGCTAAAGCTGGATTGATCGCATCCGCCCAGATGGCGTATCGCATGTAAGGAATCTCTTCATCCAGGTGGTCGTCCTCGATTTTGCCGAGAATCAGCTCCGGCATTCGATCAGGATTGTATATTCGATTGAAAGGAATTGGCGGAGCCAACGGCGGATGCGGGCCCATAAACGAGACGAATCCGAAAAACGGGCGCGAATCAGATTTCGTAATCTCTTCCATCGCGCGATCGGCTACCCACCACTCGGCACCCAGCTCGGCAGGAAGCGGACTGCGTTGTGGAAGGTAATACATTTCGCTGCGTTCTCCCATTGGTTGCTCCAGAAAATCGAATTCCGGATGCTCGCGAGCCAACCATGAACCATAGTCGTCCCCTTCGCGCGCGGGCGGATGGTACGTCTCTTCACTACGCCAGAGCGTTTCGTAACCCACATCTTCATCCCAGGGATACGTGTGGAATTTTCCGATTCCAAACGTGCGGTACCCGAGGCTCGACATCACGCGAGCGAGATACGGTCCGCAACGCGCTTCGATTTCCGGCGGCTGCCCGGCGACGGGGTCTGCCTTCGCGTTGCTGAACACGCGCGTTGTCGGCGGTTCACAGCCAGTCCGGATCGTATAGCGAGCGGCGACGCAAACCGGACAAGTGGCATATGCATTTGAAAACGCGATTCCTCTTCGTACCAGACGGTCGAGATTAGGCGTATGGAGGTGCGAGTTACCCAGCGCAGCGATCGTATCGAACCGCTGCTGGTCTGTCATGATGAATAAGATGTCGGGCCGAGTCATACGTCATTCTGATCCCGGAGTCGCGGGAGAAGAATCTCTGAACAGTTCTAAAACCGCGCCCATCCGGAAAAACAGAGATGTTTCGCTTCGCTCAACATGACAGCGCCATTTTATGTAAATTGTCTAGGCGGGCGAGATGTCCTGACCGGTCAGGCGACGAAATGCTTCGAGATATTTCGCGGACGTTTTTTCGATCACGTCCTTCGGCAAGCGCGGCGCTGGCGGAGTTTTGTCCCAGTCGAGCGTCTCCAGATAATCGCGCACGAATTGTTTGTCGAAACTGGGTGGGCTCTGTCCGAGGGCGTATTGGTCCTGCGGCCAGAAGCGTGAGGAATCCGGCGTGAGGCATTCGTCAATCAAGAGCAAATCACCATCAACAATGCCAAACTCGAATTTCGTATCTGCGACAATGATTCCCCTCTCCGCAGCGTGTTCACGGCCGCGCGAATAAATTTCGAGACTTAGCTCTTTCACGCGATCGGCGAGTTCTTCACCGAGGATATGAGCGCATCGCTTCATGTCGATGTTTTCGTCATGACCTTCTTCCGCTTTCGTCGCCGGCGTGAAGATTGGCTCGGGCAATTGGGACGCCTGCTTCAGTCCGGATGGAAGTTTGATTCCGCAAACGCTCTGCGACTCCTGGTATTCCTTCCACCCGGACCCAGCGAGATACCCGCGCACGACGCATTCCACCGGCAGAGGCTTGGTTTTCTTAACAATCATCGAACGTCCGGCAAGCTGTTCGCGAGACGGCTGCAAATTCTTCGGGAACTCTTTGAAATCAGCGGTGACGAGGTGATTCGAAATTTCGCCAAAACGCTTGAACCAGAACGCGGAAATTTGGTTCAGCACCGCGCCCTTGTACGGAATCGGGTCCGGCAGGATCACGTCAAAGGCTGAAATACGATCCGTGACGACGAAGAGCAGCGTCTCGCCGAGATCAAAGACTTCGCGGACCTTGCCACTCCGCAGTTTCTGGACTCCTGGTAAGTCGATAGAAGATTGAAGCTGGGTTTGCATAAGCAGCTGTGATTGGTGAGAAGTGAGGCGTGAGAGGTTACTCGGTCGACTACTTCTCACCAGTGACATCTCACCTCCCACTACAACTATGGCTGGAATTGTTGTCAAACCGCGTGCGCGAATTTTGCACGGACATGACTGGGTTTTTTCCAGTGAAGTCCTGAAGGTCTTTGGAAATCCTGGGGATGGCGATGTCATTTCACTCAAAGACGGCAGGGACCGTTTGATCGGGAGCGCCATTTACAACTCGAAATCACAGATCGTCGCGCGCCGTTTCTCGCGCCGCCGGCAAGATCTCGATTTTGATTTCTTCCGGCGCCGTATTGCGCAAGCCTCCGAGTACCGCGACCGGCGAAACGTTGATCCAAAACTGCGGCGCATAGTCTGGAGCGAAAGTGACGGCCTTCCCGGCGTAATCATTGATCGCTATGGCGAGGAATTTGTCTTACAAACGCTCACGCTCGCGATGGATCTTCGAAAGGATCTGATCACCGATGCAATTGTTGAGCTCTTCGGCGAAGTTACCATTATCGAACGAAACGATGCGCCCGTGCGCAAAGCAGAAGGATTGGAAGTGCGTAGCAGCGTTTTGCGCGGGACTCCTTCTCAAATCGCGATTGAAATCGAAGGCATAACGCTCGAGCTCGACCTGTTGCATGGTCAGAAGACAGGTTTCTATCTCGACCAACAACACAATTATGGAATTGTGGCGCGATGTGCCCGAGACCGCCGCGTGCTGGATTGCTTCTCAAACCAGGGAGCTTTTGCGCTGGTGTGTGCACGCGGAGGCGCTGCGGAAGTCATCGGCGTTGAAGAAAGTGCCGAGAACATCGCTACTGCGAAACGAAACGCAGGCCGCAATGAACTGAAGGCGCACTGGATCGAGCAGGATGTTTTTCAGTTCCTTCGCGCAGCTGAAAAAGCGCAGGCACAGTACGACCTCATCGTGCTCGATCCGCCATCGTTTACGAGGACGAAGATCGGACTGCGCAATGCCTTGCGCGGGTATCGGGAATTGCACATGCGCGCGTTCGGGCTCTTATCGAAAGACGGTTTGCTGGCGACATTCTCGTGCTCGCATCACATCAGCGACGCGGCCTTTTTGGAAACAATTGCTGGTGCGCTGGTGGATGCTCGGCGTTCAGCGCGACGCGTGCGTCGGTTCGAACAGGCGCCTGATCATCCAATCCTGGCTACGATTCCCGAAACCGAATATCTGAGAGGTTTTCTCTTCGAGATGCTGCCCGGACGCTGACGCCGACACCTGGCGGTGGAAAACGTTAGCTAAAAAAATTTTTCTCGGTTGTGATGGAAATCTCTGGAATTCTGAAGCTAGCCATTTAATATGCGCTGCGGCAGCCCGACGACCTCGCGATTTGTCATGGCAGAAAAAATTCGACCGGTTGAACAAATGCTCGAGCTGAGCGACGACGAAGCAGTTTCTGCCGAGCACCTGGACTCGCAGGTGCAAAAAGCACAGGAGCAACTGGTGCAGCTGAAGCGTCAGCAGGAGCAGATCGAAAAACAAAAACGCGAACTGGAGGAACTAAGCCGCCGGCAGGAAGAATTGGAAAATGGCCGGGCGGAAATGACTGACAAACTGACGCGCGCACTGGTTGTGCTCGAGCGTGAAGCGTACAGTGTGCAAAATCGGCTGGAGCAAATCCGGCTGGCCCGTGAAAGTTTCGCGCAACATTTGGAATTGGTTGAGGCGATCGACCCCAGGAGTTGGAATCCTTCGGATTTGCACAAAGAACTGAGCCGGGCCTTGAGCACGGTGGACGACGCGCGCACGGAATACGGCGAGCAACGCAGCAGGCTGCAGGCAACCGGCGCTACCGCGGGCGAAGCGCCGTTGCCTGATGTCACATCAGACGCGTACGAAGCGCATAATGGACGTTCATTTTCTCAGTGGTTCCAGATCGGCGTCGCGCTCACTTTGCCGCTGATCATTTTCGGCGCCATTGCCCTTGCCCTCTTCTTTTGGATGGCTAGCAAGTGATGGCGATGTTTCGTCGTTCGCGCAGATCGACCCCGCCGCTTCGCAGTAGACAACAGGAAATAGCACGACAAGAAGCAGAGTTGCGTGAGAGGCTCGACAAGCTTGAGCGGATGGTTACAAGACCTGCCATCGCGCAGAGCAAATCTCCAACGCAAGCGGCGAAACGGAGCGGAAAAGTTAATAAAGCGGATAAGCGGTTCGAGGTTTCGCTAGTGCTGGAAGGCGGAGAATCCCTCGAGACAAATCGAAGCACCCGAAGACCGCGCTCGCTGCGCAAAGAGCGACGGGAGGGTCGGATTATTTTTCTAATTCTTTTAACCGCGCTGGCGGCCGCCGTGATCTGGCTCGTCAGCCATTTGCATCCTTGAGCGACAGACATGGCGAGAACTTCGGACCTCGATGTCGCATACGTTGCAAGGTTGGCCCGGATAAATCTCACTGAAGCCGAGGCGGAAGTCTTTCAGAAGCAGCTGGACGACGTGCTTCGGTACGTTGAAAAGCTTCGTCAAGCCGATGTAACTCACGTGGAACCCGCAGGGGATGTCCTTCCAATTTTCAATGTGTTTCGCGAGGATGCGCCGCGCGACTGGTTTACGGCAGAGCAGGCCCTAAGCAACGCGCCCCGCAAGGCGAACGGGCTTATTATCGTTCCGAAAGTCGTCGAATGACGGAGAAAGATCTGCCGTCGCTAAACATCGCCGACCTCCAGTCATTGTTGCGTCGCCGCGAAGTTTCGCCGCGCGAAGTGATCGACGCATTGCACGCCCGCATTGAAGCGGTGGACCGAGAAATTGACGCGTACCTCTCGCTCGATATCGACGCTGCCGCTAAAGAGGCGGAGAAAGCGAATGTCGATCTTCCCCTGGGCGGAGTACCGCTTGCAATCAAAGACATTATCAATGTGATGGGTCAGCCGTGCACCTGTGCGGCCAAAATTTTACAGGGTTATCGCGCCACTTACGATGCCACCGTCATTCAAAAATTGCGTGAAGCGGGTGCGATTCCATTTGGCAAAACCAACCTGGACGAGTTTGCGATGGGTTCATCGACGGAAAATTCCGCGATGAAGTTGACGCGTAACCCGTGGGATTTTTCGCGCGTGCCCGGCGGATCCAGTGGCGGTTCGGCAGCGGCAGTCGCCGCAGACGCAGCATTCGGAGCGCTGGGGAGCGATACTGGCGGTTCAATCCGACAACCCGCTGCGCTTTCGGGCGTTGTCGGTCTGAAGCCGACTTATGGGCGGGTTTCGCGATTCGGTTTGGTCGCGTTTGCGTCGTCGCTCGATCAGATTGGGCCATTAACCAAAACCGTTCGCGACGCGGCTCTGATCATGAACGCCATTGCAGGTCATGATCCGCGAGACTCCACTGCGCTCAACCAGTCCGTGCCTGATTACACCGCAAAACTTGGAAATGATTTGCGCGGTGTACGGCTCGGATTACCGAGGGAATACATGATCGAAGGCATTGATCCACAGGTGAAGGACAGCATCAACGCCGCAGTGAAACAGCTGAATTCGTTAGGCGCGGAAATTATCGAAGTCACACTCCCCAACACTGAATACGCGATCGCTGTTTATTATATTGTGGCTACGGCCGAGGCTTCGGCGAACCTCGCTCGCTTTGATGGCGTTCGTTACGGATATCGAGCAGAAAATCCGAAAGACATGCTCGATCTTTATGGCCGCACGCGCGAAGAAGGTTTCGGACCGGAAGTGAAACGGCGGATTATTCTCGGCACTTACGTTTTGAGTTCCGGTTATTACGACGCCTATTATTTGCGCGCGCAAAAAGTGCGGGAACTGATTCGGAACGATTTCTCCAAGGCGTTTGAGAAAGTCGATGCACTGATCTCGCCGACTTCGCCAGTGCCGGCGTTCAAGTTAGGTGAACGTGTCGCGGATCCGTTGCAAATGTATCTCGCTGATATTTTCACTATCGCAGCTAACCTGGCGGGAATTTGCGGAATCAGCGTGCCATGCGGTTTCGCCCAAGTCGATGGACATCGCCTGCCGATCGGGTTGCAGTTGCTCGGCAAAGCGCTGGACGAAACGCGCATTTTGCAAATCGCGCATGCCTATGAGCAAAGCACAGAGTGGCAAAAGGCGCGTCCGCCGATCGCTGGAACGGTGGCGACAACGTGAAAGCCTCTGCAGCGGCGGCAAGCCAGATGAAATTGTGTTTAAAGGTCATGCCCCCGTGCCCTGCGAGCTATTAAAACATGGGCGACTTCATTTCACTGCTCGTTTTCGATTTTCGCGACGCACCATCAACTTCAACCCAGACCAGGTCTCATCAATCGCGCACACCTTTACGTCGACGAATCCGAGCGGCAATGCGACAGCGCGAATCACGTCTTCCGTTACGTCAGTAGGCACGCCAGACGATCTCTTTGGCCAGGAAACCCAAACTGTACCGGCGTCTGCAATTTTCTCGCGCAAGACAGGCAATCGCCTCTCTAATTCCCTGCACTCCTCAATGAAAACGTGGACAAAAATCGAATCCGACCTCAAGCGGTTCGAAAAGGTTACGCCTTCGGGAATTGTACCGAGCAATCGGCGATAGTTTTTGGGTGTGTTGATTGTGACGATGGTCAGGCCCGGTTTGATTCCCAGCTTTTGTGGTAGCGGTGTCTCTGAATAACCGGCCATCGTTAGTGCGTTACCGATACACCGGGACTTTGTCGAAGGATTTTCACAGCTTACGGCAACCTGGGTAACAGGCGATATCTCAAAATATCGCGCAATTGCCTGTGGAAACTAAATACACTGGACTAGTTTCCGCGTTGTGATAAGCTGGGTGGATATGAAACGGGCGCACAAACCGCGGCCGCGCCGAAAGCGCGATCCCAATCGCCAGCGAATTGTTGATGCGGCCCGGGTCCACTTTTTTAATCACGGATTCCGCAGCGTGACCATGGATGATCTGGCGGAGGAGCTCGGCATTAGCAAGAAAACGCTGTATGCCCATTTTCCGGGTAAGGTCGATCTTCTCGAGGCTGTGTTGGCCGACAAATTAGCAGGCGTCGAGATGACGCTTAGAGAAGTTACACGCGCCCACCCGAACGATTTCTCAGCGACTTTGCGCGAGTTGTTGGCCGGTACGCGACGTGAATTGGATGAGATTAAGCCGCCGTTCGTGCGCGATATGCGCCAGAAAGCGCCCGAGGTTTTCAAACTTGTCGAACGCCGCCGAGCCGCGCTAATCCAGCGCTACATCGGGAAATTCTTCGTCCAGGGACAAAGGACGGGAATGGTACGCAAGGATGTTCCGGCCAATCTCATTATCGAGATTTTGCTGGCGATGGTTCAAGCGATCATGAATCCGCCAAAGATGGAAGAGCTCGGGATGATGCCGAAAGAAGGCTTCACCGGAATTCTCAAGATTGTTCTCGAAGGAGCGCTTACACCAAAAGGACGGAAAATGTAAATATGTTGTTCGTTAGGCAGGATCGACAATCGGTGTACGCGGCGGGAGCTTTGGCGCTTCTGCTCTTGTCCGCCGGTTGCGGCGATCCGAAAAAGGACCGGTTCCAGGGTTATGTGGAGGGCGAGTTTGTTTATGTCGCATCGCCGCTTGCTGGGCAGTTGGAAACGTTATCCGTGCAGCGTGGTCAACAGGTGACAACGGGCCAGCCACTGTTCGCACTGGATGAGATCACTGAGAAAGCGGCGCGCGAGCAAATCGAGGCGGCGCTCGTGCTTTCTGAAAGGGAGCTCGCCCGACAGGAAAAACTTTTTCGCACGGGTGTGGCCGCGACTCAAGATCTGGACCGAGCCCGTTCCGCTCGAGATCAGGATAAACGGCGACTTGATCAAACAAACTGGAGTTTTGATCAGAAAAAACAGGCTGCGCCGCAATCGGGTCTGGTGTACGACACACTGTTTCGCCAAGGCGAATGGGTTGCGGCAGGCAAACCAGTCGTCGTCCTTCTGCCCCCGCAAAACATTAAGGTGCGCGCGTTCATTCCTGAAACGCGCGTCGGCTCGATCCACTACGGCAACATCGCTCGAGTGAAGGTGGACGGCGTGAAAGATTCTTTCGTTGGGAAAGTGAGCTACATCTCGCCGCGCGCGGAATACACGCCACCGGTCATCTACAGCCGAGAAACGCGAGCGAAGCTGGTGTTCATGGTCGAACTAATTTTCGATGCGCAAGCAGCGGCCAATCTTCATCCAGGTCAGCCGGTGGATGTCGAATTTGAGCCAAAATGAAAAACGGAGAACATGTCGTCGAGGTGCGCGGGATGACCAAGCGGTTCGGCGAGATCACCGCGGTGGATCATGTCAATCTAACCGTGCGCGCTGGCGAAATTTTCGGATTCCTCGGATCTAACGGGAGCGGCAAGACAACGTTTTTGCGAATGCTCTGTGGCTTGCTTCGCGCCGACGAAGGAAGCGGGCAGGTCCTCGGACACGACGTAACCGCCGAGAGTGCAGCGATCAAGCGCGAAGTCGGTTACATGACGCAGCGATTCAGTTTTTGGGAGGATTTAAGCATTGAGGAGAATCTCGATTTCGTCGCGCGCATGTATGGCGTGAAGAAGCGGCGTCAAACAGTGCGCCAGAGCGTCGAAGAACTCGGGCTGGCGGAACGCAAGAAGCAACTGGCCGGTCAGCTTTCCGGCGGATGGAAACAACGGCTCGCGCTCGCTGCCTGTCTCATTCATCGTCCGAAACTATTGCTGCTGGACGAGCCGACGGCCGGGGTCGATCCAAAAGCGCGGCGCGATTTCTGGGAAGAAATTCATCAACTCGCAGCGCAAGGGCTGACGTTTCTGATCACCACGCATTACATGGACGAGGCCGAGCGCTGTCAGCGGCTCGCTTACATTTCCAAGGGGAAACTGCTCGCGGACGGCACGGTCGATGAAGTGGTTTCGCGTGTTGGCCTAACGACTTGGGAAGTACAGGGACCTGATCTCGCTCATTTAGCCGAAGAGTTGCGCAAAACTCCCGGCGTGCAGCAGGCGGTGGCGTTCGGCAATTCGCTGCATGTGAGCAGCACCGATGCCGCCGAGCTTGAACGTGCCATCGCGCCGTTTCGCCGTGAGCCGTACGAATGGCATCAGATTGAGTCCGGTTTGGAAGACGCGTTCATCAGTTTAATGGAGCACTCAGCATGAAAGGACATCCGAAATTTTCGTTTCAACGCCTGCGCGGGATTATCTCAAAGGAATTCATGCAGATGCGCCGCGACCGTCTCACCTTCGCGATGATGCTCGGCATTCCGCTGATTCAACTCACATTGTTCGGTTACGCGATCAATTCCGATCCGCGGCATCTGCCCGCGGCGGTGCTTCTCGCGGACCAGGGTGCGCAGGGACGGACGCTACTCTACGCGATGAAAAACAGCACTTATTTCGATTTTGTGCGCGAGGTAAAAACCGAGGAGGAGGGTCACGACCTGCTCGCCCGCGGTCAAGTGCAGTTTGTCATCAACATTCCGCAAAATTTCAGCCGCGATCTTTTGCGCGGCGATCGGCCGGCGCTGTTAGTCGAGGCAGACGCAACCGATCCGGCTGCAACTGGAATCGCGCTCGGCTCGTTAGGCCCGATTTTGGATACGGCGTTCCAAAATGATTGGAAGGGAATGCTGGGGCCGCTCGCCGCGACGAACGGTCCGGTCGATCTGCGCGTTCACGCGCTTTACAACCCTGAAGTTGTTACCCAATACAACATCGTGCCTGGTCTCATGGGCGTGATCCTAACGATGACGATGGTGATGATCACCGGTCTGGCCATCACTCGCGAACGTGAACGCGGGACGATGGAAAATCTTCTCTCGATGCCGACGCGTCCGAGCGAAGTGCTCATCGGCAAAATCGTCCCCTATATTTTAGTCGGCTACATCCAGGTCTCGGTCATTCTGATCGCGGCGCACTTTCTCTTTCAGGTGCCCATGCAGGGAAGCATCCTGCTTCTCTTGGGGGTCGCCTTCGTCTTCATTGTCGCGAACCTCGCCATGGGCATAACGTTTTCCACGATCGCGAAAAACCAACTGCAAGCAGTGCAGATGGCGTTCTTTGTTTTTCTCCCGTCGATCTTGCTCTCCGGTTTCATGTTTCCCTTTCGCGGCATGCCACACTGGGCCCAAATCGTCGGCGAAGTTTTTCCGCTGACGCATTTTCTGCGCATCGTCCGGGGAATTCTGTTGAAGGGCAACAGCGTCATCGATGTCAGCCTTCAGCTTTGGCAGATCGCGCTCTTCGCTCTCATTGTTCTGACGATCGGAATTAAACGCTACCGG
>QHNQ01000204.1 GCA_003218135.1 Verrucomicrobiota bacterium | reverse complement strand
GCTGATGTTTTGTATTGCGATAATCCTGGGGCGCTGCCCCAGGCTTGGACGTGAATACCGCGCCTTTGGCGCTAAGCACGATGTGTCGAGTGTAGCAAAAGTGTACGACCGGATGGCGAACACTCCACGCTGGAACCATGCCTTTCGAATAGGCCGCGCGCCGCTGCCGGTATCGATCTACCCAAGAATTTTCGTGAGGCAGTCTGCACTTCTTGCGCTTTAATGCGGCATGGCCCCCGAGGAGAAAAATCACCACCAAACGATTAACGTCGCAAGGCGCAACTGGCAGGCGGAAATCGAGACCGCACAAACGTATCGTGATCTGGCGGAACGGGAGCGCGACGAAAAACGCAAAGGCATTCTTTTGCGCATGGCAGAAGCAGAAGAGCGTCATGCGCAGCGTTGGGAAGCAAAGCTAAAGGAACTCGGCGCGGAACCGCCTGTTTACAATGACACGATCGCGCGTCGGCTCAATCGATGGTGGAACAAAATCGCCGGCGCGGAAATTGCCATTCACCGTATGGAAGCGACGGAAGAACGGCAAGAAGCAGAATTTCACGATCAAGCCGAGCGCGCGTTCGCGGGCGAGCATGACGTTCAGGAATTTCTGCGGAAAAGCGCGCTCGAAGAGAAAGCTCATGCGCGAGTGCTCAGCGCGATGGCACCACCGGCGAATCCGCGCACTGCGCTGGACAAAATTCTGAAGCGCGAACGCTGGCACGGACGCGGCGGCAGCTGGGTGGCCGACGCAATTTACGGCGCGAACGATGGGCTTGGCGCGGTCTTTGGAATCGTTTCCGGCGTGGCTGGTGCGACGAACAATCAGCAGCATTACATTTTGATCTCCGGGCTTGCCGGCATGCTCGCTTCTACGCTGTCGATGGGCGCGGGGGCGTACCTCGCCGCGAAAAGCGAAGCGGAAGTGTACGAGGCCGAAATCTCGCGCGAGCGCGCCGAGGTTGAAGAGAATCCAGAAGAAGAAATCGAGGAGATGTCGCTCTTCTATCAATTGCAGGGATTTACTCCGGAAGAATCACAGAGAATGGCGGAGCGCCTGGCTGAACAGCCCGAACAATTCGTGCAGGCCATGGCGCAAAGTGAGCTAGGTCTTTCCGAGCATCGGTTTCCGAACCAATGGAGTGCTGCATTGTCGGCCGGCATTTCGACCGCAATCGGCGCGTTTGTGCCGATTATTCCGTTCTTTTTCATTGGTGGCATGGCTGCCGTCATCGCCTCCTTCGCAATCAGTTTGGTAGCCCACTTTCTCGTGGGCGCATTAAAATCGCTCATTACGATCCGTTCCTGGTGGGCATCGGGCTTGGAGATGACGTGGATCGGCATCATCGTCGCGGTCGTAACATACGGGCTGGGACTTGCGTTTGGCTCCTTGGGCTAAGAGCCTCAGACCCACGTGTCGAAAATCGTGCCGGCCTGCAATATCTTGCCGTTTTCCTAGTTTGTGTACCGATGCAGACGGCGTCCGAACCAAACATGTCCCAAGATCGGGACGCCGAAATCCCGCAACCGGAATGAACCAAGGGCTGCGACCATTCAGTCAAAGGAATGCAAGTCGCTGTCCAAATCGGGATTAATTAAACCGAGGATGATTGGCACGAGCATTGCAAAGGGAATTGACACTGGCCAAACACCCGGTTGAGAAATAGTCGGTGACGAGAATTCTTATCCTAGACAATCAGTGTGACGTGTTCGAATCGCCATCCTCCCGTACATGAACCGACGCAACCCACGAATTTAATGAAGGACCTGCTAATGGATGTTCGCTATGCGCTGCGCATTCTTTGGAAGTCGCCCGCGTTCACACTCGTAGCTTTAGTCACTTTAATGCTGGGGATTGGGGCGAACGTCGTCGTCTTCGGAGTAGTCAATGCGGTCCTGCTTCACCCGCTGGATGTGAGCGACCCGCAGAATCTCTACCAGCTTCGTCTCAAGCCGTGGACGAGCTTCAAACTACTGACTACGTCGTATCCTGCGTATGAAGATTTAAGGCGGCGGAACACCACCTTCAGCGAGATGGCCGGCTTTGATGGATTTGCTGAGGCGACCCTGAGGTGGGGTAATACGGTAAAAAGTGTCAACGGCTACGCGGTCACCGGCAATTATTTCGATCTGCTCGGGGTGCAACCGGAAGTTGGACGGTTCATCCACGAGGCGGACGAGCATGGGCCGAATTCAGCGCCCTATGTGGTGTTGAGCAATAATCTTTGGCGAAGCCTGTTTAACGCCGATCCGAGTGTAGTCGGGGCCACCGTGCGGATCGATAGAGATCCCTACACGGTAATCGGCGTGGCGCCGGCGCAGTTCCACGGCACTGAGCAATTTGACTGGCCGGACTTCTGGATTCCCTTCGTGAACTGGGACCGGCAATTCTTGCAAAACCGGACATCGATGACGCTGACAGTGTTTGGCCGATTGAAGCCAGGCGTGGGGCCCCAACAGGCGGCGGAAAATCTGAGTGCGATCGCGGCTCAGTTGGCGAAGGAGTATCCACAAACGGATACCGGAATGCCGCTGCGGCTGGTCCGGCCCGGGCTCTTCGCGGACGACGGTGACGTCATTCGCGGATTTCTCTACAGTGTGACAGGGCTGGCTCTGCTGGTGTTGGTGGCGGCGTGCGCCAATCTCGCCAGCCTGTTTGCAGCGCGTGCGTCGGATCGCAGCCGGGAACTGGCGCTTCGCGTCGCGCTTGGTGCGAGCCATTGGCGACTCGTTAGGCAACTCATGACTGAGGCGACGGTCGTGTCACTGATCGGCGGAAGCGCGGGGTTGGTGACCGCGAGCCTGCTGCTCGGTGTGCTCAACCGATGGGGTTCGCCCTTTGGTCATCTCACAGTCAATGTCGATGCACGCGTCTACTTCGTCGCACTGATCTTGACTCTGATCAGCGCGTTGTTTTTTGGAATAGTTCCGGCGCGCCAGGCATGGCAGAGCAGTCCGTTGCAGGCGATGAAGAGCGGGCCGGTGGATTCAATGCCGCTGCGGCGGTTTGCCTCACGGGACCTGTTGCTGGGCGCACAAATTGCAATCTGCACGCTGCTGGTAACGGCGTCCCTTATCGCCGTGCGCGGCATGGTGCGCATGCTGCACGCTCCCCTGGGCTTCCAACCGCAAGGCGCGATGCTGGCCGAGACGGACCTGAAGCTGGTGGAACCGGGCGGCGACGTGCCAATCGAGAAAAAGAAAGCAATGATTGAAGCGGTGCGGAACATCCCTGGTGTGGCAGCAGCGGGCACAGTGAACCGAGTGCCTTTTAATGGCGGCTTGCGTGGGGTTCCGATTTTCCAGCCGGGGACCATAGAGTTCAGCCTGAACAATTCTGTCCTGGCGCCCTACGTGTTTACCATATCGCCGGGATATCTGGAGGCTGCTGGTACTCGGCTTCTCGGTGGACGGGATTTCTCATGGCAGGACACCACCCAAACGCCCTATGTGGCGATCGTGAACGAAACCTTCGCGCGCAAGATGTGGGGCGACACATCGGCGATAGGACAGCGTTTCATCATACGGGGCAATTTGACCGAAGTCGTGGGCGTGGTGGAGGACGGCAAATACCACAACATGCAAGAGTCGCAGCAGCCAGTCGCGTATCTATCACTCTCGCAAAATGAGCAGAACCACATGATTTTCGTCGCGCGATCGCATCGGACACAGGATGAGATGGCGGCCACGCTTGAACGCACCCTGAACGGCCTCGAGCCGGATGCGCGAATTAAGGTGCAGAGCTGGCTCGAAGTGCTTGGGGGGGTGAATGCGCTGTTCCCGGCCCGGGCAGCGACCATAGCACTCTGCGTCATGGGCCTGTTGGCCGCGATGCTGGCGGTGACCGGCATCTTCGGTATGGCGGCGTACAACGTGAGCCGCCGGATGAAAGAGCTCGGCATCCGCGTAGCATTGGGCGCGCGCACGAAACATGTGATGAGCACAGCTGTGGGGCGGCCAATCACACTGCTTGTAGTCGGGTCGTTGCTAGGGCTGCTGTTAGGCCTTCTCGCCAGTCGCCTGCTGGGGCAAATTGTGTATCAGGCGAATCCACGCGATCCCGTGGTCGTGGTCGGCGCGGTGCTAACGATGGTGCTGCTGGGAATCGCGGCATCTGCCATTCCAGCTCTGCGAGCGTTAGCAGTCGATCCATCCAAACTCCTGCGCG
>QHNQ01000203.1 GCA_003218135.1 Verrucomicrobiota bacterium | reverse complement strand
CAATGACAATGGCGGCAGTGAGTACCAGCTACACGCTCCCTGTGATAGCCGGTCCGTCAGGTGGCTGCGTGGACGACACGTGGACAGCTACGAGCACCATCAACGCGCCCACTGCGCGCTACTGGCACACGGCGGTGTGGACAGGCACCGAAATGATCGTCTGGGGCGGCGCAGACAGCAGCAGTACCGGGGGTAAATACTATCCCAGCACGGATAGTTGGACGGCCACCAGCATCATTAACGTGCCGGGCGGTAGAATCCATCACACAGCAGTCTGGACAGGCAGTGAAATGATTGTCTGGGGCGGAGGTTCTGATCCGAACTATTTGTTCGACGGCGGGAGATACAACCCCCTCACCGACACGTGGGCGATCACCAGCCTTACCAACGCGCCCACTGGCCGACGAGATCACACAGCAGTCTGGACGGGCAGTGAAATGATTGTCTGGGGCGGATTTGGCAGCGTCAACCACGTTTACTTGAACACCGGCGGCAGATATAATCCTGTCAGCAATAGCTGGACAGCTACCACGACCACTACCGCGCCCACTGCCCGAGAGTATCATACAGCCGTCTGGACCGGTAGTAATATGATCGTGTGGGGCGGCCAAGACAGCAGCGGTTATTCGAACACCGGCGGTAGATACAATCCCAGCACGGATAGTTGGACGGCCACCAGCATCATCAATGTGCCGTCCGGTAGAATCCATCATACGGCAGCGTGGACTGGCAGTGAAATGATCGTCTGGGGTGGATTCGGCGGCAGCTATTTGAACACCGGCGGGCGATACAATCCCAGCACCGACAGTTGGATAGCCACCAGCACGACAAACGCACCGGGTGCACGAGACTATCACACAGTAGTCTGGACCGGCAGTGAAATGATCATCTGGGGCGGTAGCTATTTGAACACCGGCAGAAGATACGCTCCCGGCACAGATACGTGGATAGCCACCAGCACTACCAACGCGCCGTCCGGTAGAACCTATCACACAGCAGTCTGGACTGGCAGTGAAATGATTGTCTGGGGCGGAGCTGAGATCAACGCTTACAACACCGGCGGCAGATACTGCGTGCAGCCGCCTTCGCCTTGCACCGACGACACGTGGACTTCAACCAGCCTCACCAACGCGCCTGATGCCCGATCCAATCACACGGCAGTCTGGACCGGGAGCGAAATGATCGTCTGGGGCGGAGCTGGCAGCGGCCCTACCTATTTTAACACCGGCGGCAGATATAACCCTACGACCGACAGCTGGACGGCTACCAGCCTCACCAACGCGCCCTCTGCTCGGACGCAACACACTGCAGTGTGGACTGGAAGCCAAATGATCGTCTGGGGCGGAGGCACTGCCGGCAGCCCATTTTCTAACACCGGCGGCAGATATAATCCCAGCACCGACAGTTGGACAACCACCAGCCTCACCAACGCGCCCTCTGCTCGGACGCAACACACTGCAGTGTGGACTGGAAGCCAAATGATCGTCTGGGGCGGAGTTGATAGCAGCGGCTATTTTAACACCGGCGGCAGATATGATCCCGGCACTGACAGTTGGACAGCCACCAGCACCACCGGCGCGCCGAGCGCTCGAACACTTCCCAAGTCAGTCTGGACCGGCAGCGAAATGATCGTTTGGGGCGGATTTAACGTCAGCGGCCTTTTGAACACCGGCGGCAGATATAATCCCGGCACTGACAGTTGGACAGCCACCAGCGTCGCCGGCGCGCCCGCTGGCCGGTACTTTCCCACGGCAGTCTGGGCCGGCAGTGTAATGATCGTCTGGGGCGGAGAGAACGGCAGCGGCTTTCAAAACACCGGCGGCAGATATAATCCCACCACCGACAGTTGGACACCCACCGACACTTTCGGCGCTCCTGCGCCCCGAGAAGCTCACACGGCGGTGTGGACTGGCAGCGAAATGATCGTCTGGGGCGGAGTCGGTAGCGGGGCTCCCGCTTTCAATACCGGCGGGAGATATAATCCCGGCACCGATAGTTGGGCAGCGACCAGCACCACCGGCGCACCCCCGGGCCGAGAATTCCACACAGCAGTATGGACCGGGAGCCAAATGATCGTCTGGGGCGGCGGCGCGTTTAACACCGGTGGGAGATACTGCGCGCAGCCGCTTGCTCCTTGCACAGACGACACGTGGACTCCAACCACCCTTATCAACGCGCCCGCTGGCCGAACGTATCACACAGCAGTGTGGACCGGCAGCGAAATGATCGTCTGGGGTGGGGTTGATGTTAGCGGATATTTTAATACTGGCGGCAGATATCATCCTACCACCGACAGTTGGATAGCCACCAGCCTCACTAACGCGCCCGCTGGCCGGGAAATTCACACTGCGGTGTGGACCGGCAACGAAATGATCGTCTGGGGCGGATATAACGGCAGTGATTTGAACACCGGCGGGAGATATAATCCCGGCACCGACAGTTGGGTGGCTACCAGCACATTCAACGCGCCCGCTGCCCGAGACTCGCACGCGGCAGTCTGGACTGGCAGTGAAATGATCGTCTGGGGCGGATTCAACAGCGGCAGTTACTTCAACACCGGCGGGAGGTATAATCCCAGCACCGGCAATTGGGCAGCCACCAGCACCACCAACGCGCCCGATGCCCGCGCCTTACCCACAGCAGTGTGGACTGGCAACGAAATGATCGTCTGGGGCGGATACAACTCCAGCAGTGATTTCAATACCGGCGGCAGATACAATCCCGGCACTGACAGTTGGACCGCCACCAACACTACCAACGCGCCCGCTGCCCGAGATTCTCACACGGCAGTCTGGACTGGCAGTGAAATGATCGTCTGGGGTGGAGAGACTTTTAACTTCAGTCTTTTGAATACCGGCGGCAGGTACGACCCCGGTACCGACAGTTGGATAGCAACCAGCATCTCTAGCGCGCCCACTGCTCGCGACGCTCACACGGCAGTCTGGACGAGCAGCCAAATGATCGTCTGGGGTGGGTTCGGCGGCAGCTTTTTGAACACTGGCGGCAGGTACAACCCGAGTAACGACAGTTGGACAGCTACCAGTACCGCCGGCGCGCCCACCGCCCGAGACTTTCACACTGCGGTGTGGACAAGCAGTGAAATGATCATTTGGGGCGGAGCTGCTCCCGGCCCCAGCTATTTGAACACCGGCGGCAGATACTGCGGGGCTGCACAGAGTCCGACGCCTACTCCGACTCCAACACCAACGGCAACGGCGACAGCCACAGCTACGCGAACGCCGACTTCAACAGCAACGCCGACAACAACTCCAACGGTGACGGCGACGGCAACCGCGACGCCGAGAGCTACACCGACACCGAGGTTTGCACCGACGCCGCGGCCGCGACCGACTCCGGCGCCGCGACCTTCGCGTTAAAGTAACGAGCGATCAGTGATGAGTGACGAGTGAGTGGTGGAATGCGCGCACGCGCCGCCGAGATTTTCGCACGCAGTGCTTTAGGAGTGTGAGGCGTCTTCGCGTCGCTTTGATTTGGAGTGATGATTCCCAAGAGCAACGCAGAGGAGGGCGCGCCGTCCGCTTCAACGCTTGAACGTGGCGAAGCCATGCTTGCCAGACAAATCTGCCGGTGGCAAGGTTTCGCCCCGATGAAATTGCCGGCGAGTCTTTGTGCAACGTTGATTTTGCCCTTTTGCGCTGCTTCTGCTCAGACGCCCGCGCCCGAGGCTGCAAAGTCTGCTGAGGCCGCTCAAATTGAAACGCTAGCGAAAAAAAT
>QHNQ01000202.1 GCA_003218135.1 Verrucomicrobiota bacterium | reverse complement strand
ACGATCTTACCCTCAGCTTGCGAGAAGTCCGCGCGCGAAGCTGAACTGGTCGCCAGTTGGCTGCTGGCAAAACAGGCTGGGGCCTCGAATCCGATCCGGCAAGGCATCGCAACGTATTTACATGCCGCTGGTATCCAAGCGGGCTACAGCTTTTTTGCTCCCAATGTTCCCAGCCAGCACAGATTGACCTTAGAGCTGTTTTATGACGACGGACGGGTAGAATACGAGTCGCCGCATGTGCGCAGCAGAGCCGCTGCACTGCGATTGGACAGCTTGTTGGACAGATTGGCCGAGGAACGTTACGAGCCGGTCCGAGAGGTACTCGTCAAAAGCCTGGCGTTCTCCGTCTGGCGCGAGCACCCGGATGTGAAAAAGATTCACGCCACTTTCGGGTCCGTAAATCCACCTGAGATGAGTGAGTTCGAGCATGGCAAAGCAGAGACATTTCAACCAATGTTCAGCTTCGATTTCAGCCTGCGTGACGAGGAAAAACAATAACAGAAGGAAACAAGGGCAACGAAGAGCTTCTAAATTCAATTATCATGAGATCTTTGTTTCCTTCGTTGCCTTCTGTAAAAACCTTTAAAATCCAGTCAACAACGCCATGACGCCGTTGCGATCATGGTGGACACGAGTGCTGAAATTTCTGTTTCCGCGTGAAACAGACACGTGGCTTGCGGTGTTGCGCGTCGGTTTAGGCTTGCAGGTAGCTGTCTATGCGCTGTTCTTGAGAAGCGACTGGCACTATCTGTTCGCCAGCAGTGGCAAAGGCCTTGTCGGTCGCGAAATTGGCGAAGCCATTACTTCTTTCGAAAGCCCGTTGATTCCCAGGCTTGGCTGGTTGATTGCTCTCGGTCGCAGCGTTAACCTGAGCGAAGAAACAGTGCTCAGTATTAGCTGGGCCTGTTTGTTATCGGCGGCGTGTTTTTTGATGTTAGGACTCTTCTGCCGTCCAGCGGCGATTATTGCCTGGTTTCTTCACCTTTGCGTCGCTGAAAGCGGAGGGTTAGTCGCCTACGGTGCGGATAACTTTATGACTACAGCACTGTTTTTCCTGATGTTGTCTCCGCTGCCAGACCGCTACTCTTTTGATCGGTGGGTAGTACGAACAAAACCAAAAAATCCACAGCTGTTGGGTTTTTGGCGGCGCGTCCTACAGGTGCATCTCTGTTTTGTTTATTTCATCGGCGGCCTGGCAAAATGTCTCGGAAGCGGTTGGTGGAACGGCTCCAATCTGTGGCATTCGCTGATCCGGCCGCCTTTTAGCCTCGTGTCGCCGGAGATTCTTGTTCGATTCAAGTACGCCTTGCCCGTGCTTGGAATTACGATCTGTCTGCTTGAGGTGAGTTATCCCATTTTCATCTGGCTAAAAAAAACGCGCCGCGTTTGGTTGATTTGTATTTTGGCGATGCACGCTACCATAGGATTAATGATGGGGCTGTATCTCTTCGCGCTCGTTATGATCGTAATGAATCTGGCGGCATTCGGTATTTCTTATACCAACGGCGGGGCAGGCGACTTCAACGAAGAGTGATTAATGACGTCGCTGATCAGGTGATCGTGAATTCTTCGTATTGGGAGCAAACGCGATGATTGACAACCGACAAACACTTCCTCAGTCGCGTTACGCGGCTTCTTTATCGTCTTGACGCGCGGGAGCGAGTTGCCACAAGATCGATAAAACACCGCGGCTTATGAACCCCAACGTTCGAAATCTTTTCCTGTGCGCTACCGCGATCGTCATTACGAGTTGCGGCACTGCGACCTTTACCAAAACCGGAAGCGATGCGCAGATCGAAAGCCTGCGTAGTTTTCATCTTGCGTTTATCAACGAGTTCGCCGTGCCAAAGAAACGTTTCAATGCCGCGGCGTTCGATGCAAAAGTGAATGAAGGAAACGCCAAATTTCAGAGCGCCATTGCAAATGAGCAATTCACGGCGCGTCGTCCGGTTCTGATCGATCTCAAGGCGCAATTCGATGCCGACGCAGCGCATCTACGAAGCAAAGCCAGTCGCGGCAAAATCACGCCCGCGCTTGCCACCGAGATGAAGAAAGACGTCAATAAGATTTACGATCATGCCCTCGGGCGATAAAGCAAAACGCAAGAAATCTTCGGGTAAAGAGTCGGAGCTTGATTCGGCACTCGATCAGGTCGGCGATGAATCGGCGGCGGCTGCAATGAACGAATTTCGGGATTTGCTCGCGCAAGCAAAAGGCGACACTACTGAGCTGGTGCGGCAAAACGCGAACGAACTGGAACAGCGTCTCATCCTGTTAAAGCAAGGGAAGATTGATAAAGAAGACTTCGATTACTTCGTGGAAAACCAAAAGCGCGATCTCAGGGTCTTTATTGACAGTCAACCAGCGCAAGTGCAGGAACGCGCTGAAAACTTGACGCTGCATGTTCTAGACATAGCTGCGACGAAAGTTGTGCCGGTGTTGCTCGCAGCGCTCTAACTGCAGCTTTCAGGAAAACCGACGATTGTTGCAGCTCTGAAATGCGTGGTTCCGCATTTCGCGCGAAGTGCTTTAGGAGTGCGAGGCGTAAAAAGCGACGCAAGACGCGTGCGCACTCCGAAAGCTTCGCGAAACTGATGAAACGTGCGTCAGCGGTGAACGCGCTTCAAGATTTCGCGCAGCCGATCGTGCGGCAGCGCTTCGACGCGATGATTGTCGCGTCCAGTCATTGACTGGTTATCGACCAATGCATTGACGACCGCTTCTTCGGTGGCCTGCACCACCCCCGCGAAAAGCGGGTCCATGAGGTCGTTGGGAACTGTCTGCACGTTATGTGTGACTTGATCCGAGTTCGCGGCATTTGGATTTGCAGTCGAAAAAGCGATGAACAAATCGCCGGAGCCATTTCCAGAAATTGTTCCCGTTCGGGCAAGGCCAAGCGACACGCGACGCGCAAGCCGCTTCAATTGGTTCGGTAGCAGCGGGGCATCGGTCGCAACTACCGCGATACACGAGCCGCTTTCTTCCTTATACACTTCGCCGCGAATTTCTTTGCCGACAGGTACGCCCGCGATGATCAGTTGCGGACGCCGACCGAAGTTTGCTTGAAGAAATACACCGACTGTGTACGCGCGCGACACTTTTTGCCCGGCAGGGTCAGCGCCCCCGGCTACAGCAACGGACACGACACGCGAGGCGGTGCCATTGCCCCCTTTGAACTCGTAACAGATCATACCGGTCCCGCCGCCGACGCTTCCCTCGTCAATTGCGCCGCCGTGCGCGATATCGAGCGCGTGCCAAACGTCCTCGGGTTTAACATGGAACCCATTAATGTCGTTGAGCCAGCCGTCCCACGTCTCCGCAACAACAGGCAAGCTCCACCAGTAGCCGGTCGTATCCGGTGCGCCGTGTTTAATTCGCCAGGCAATTACAGCGTCGCGCGCGACTCCGACGCTGTGCGTGTTCGTAATAATGATTGGCCCTTCCAGAAACCCACTTTCTTCTACCCACGCTGTCCCCGTCATCTCGCCGTTGCCATTCAAGCTGAAATATCCAGCGTAGGCCGGGTCGTTGAGAGAATCGTGCCCGCGCGGAATGATTGCGGTAACGCCGGTCCGCACGGGACCTTTGCCGACCTCAAGCTTTCCCTCGCCGCTAATTAGCGTCGTGTATCCGACTTCGACGCCAGAAACATCAGTAATGGAGTTAAACTTACCTGGGGTACCTTCAAATGGAATTCCCAGATCGCGTGCGCGAACGACGTTCGCCTGGGTCCTGGGCGGCGGCGGTGATTTGATCGGCTCGCGCCCCGTTGAATCTAATCCGATCACGAGCAAGAGCCCGAGCAGGAAAAATCGCTTCGACGTCATGGTGAAATCCATCAACTATCAACTATCAACCATCAACTTTTTCATTAAATTGAATCCGTGAGTTACGAGGTTTTCGCCAGAAAGTATCGACCCC
>QHNQ01000201.1 GCA_003218135.1 Verrucomicrobiota bacterium | reverse complement strand
ACGCAACGCGCGGCTGAACTGCGTCCCGAAAGTAAGGACGCATTCGGCGGCCCGGAGATTATGGAGGGAGTCGCCGAAGTTCACGCGGTCTTGGGAAACAACGATCGCGCGATCGAGATTCTTGAAGGATTGTTGAGCCGGCCAAGCGGCGTCACTGCACAAATGCTAAGCATAAATCCGATTTGGGACCCGCTGCGAAGCGATCCCCGTTTTCAAGCTTTGATCGACAAATACGGTGCTAAAGCTTAGGACCGTTGTCCTTCTCTTCGCCGTTGCCTCTACCGCGCGTGCGGACTGGAAGGTTCTTTCAGTTGAATCGGAGCCGGGTCGCGCCGGAATTGAGCATCGGCACGTTGCTGTTGAAGAGACGGCTGCCGGTCGGCGGGCGGATGTAGATCTAGCAATCCTTTCTGCCAAATCATGCACGTTGCGCGTCGTCGATAATACTGACGGCCTAAGACTCGCCAGCGTGATGACGCACGAAAACTGCCTGTGCGCTGTCAATGGCGGTTACTTCGATGCGGACTTCAAGCCGATCGGGTTGCGAATCGTGAATGGGCAAACTATCGCCCCGCTGCGGCGCGCGCGGCTGATTACCGGCGTTTTGCTCGGGTCCTCGCGTGGAATCCAAATCGTGCGTGCCCGTGAATTTTCACCGCGCCAGAAAATTGCTGCTGCAATTCAGTGTGGACCGTTTTTGGTCGATGCGTCCCGGCCCGTTCGTGGCTTGAATGATTCAGCCTTGGCGCGTCGAACTTTTGCCGCAACAGTCAGCAACGACCGTGCGCTGCTCGGCGTTTGCTCCCACGCTTCGCTCGCAGACTTGGCAAACATTCTTGCGACGACCGCAATTATCGGGGAATCGAAAATTCAACGGGCAATAAACCTTGATGGCGGTTCATCGAGTGCATTCTGGTTTGTGCGGGAGAATGGCAGCGGGTTCTCGATTCCCGAGCAAAAACCTGTGCCCGATTTTGTGGCGGTAGTGTCGAAGTAATCTTGAATTGTCATTCTGAGGCGAAGCGAAGGATCTCTAATGGCTCATGCTCGAGACCCGCAAAAAGCGATAGCCAGAGATGTTTCGCTGCGCTCAACATGACAGGTTACCAATAGAGTAGATGAGAACGTTTGGCGGATTCAGGTCAGGCAATCGTTTTTTCTACGGCGAGTTGCGCGGCGAGAAAGTCCACGAGCTGGCACAACCGTATTGGATTGACATCCGAGCTACTGGCCAAGTGTTGCCGCTTGCAAACGTGCGCGTCGGTCTTCCCATTGCGCCGTCGAAATTAATCGCCGTCGGATTGAATTATGCCGATCACGTCGCGGAGATGAAAAGGACTGAACTCGGAACGCCGTTGATTTGGTTTAAATCGCCGAGCTCTGTTCTGCCGCACAACGGGGCGATCGAGATTGCGTTTCCCGAACATCAAACCGATTTCGAAGTGGAGTTGGCGGTCGTTATTGGCAGGACCGCGAAAAACGTCGCTGCGGAACCCGCGCTCGATTTTGTTTTCGGTTACACGGTCGCTCTCGATATCACTGATCGCGATTTACAAAAGAGCGAGAAACAGTTTGGCCGCTGCAAATCGTTGGATACGTACACGCCAATCGGTCCATTTGTGTATGCCGATGTCGATGTAAGCGATGTTTCGCTGGAGCTATGGCAGAATGCAGAGCTACGCCAGAGCACGCGCACGAGCCGAATGATTTATTCGGTTCCGGAAATTATTTCGTTCGCGAGTCAGTCGCTTACACTTCTGCCGGGCGACGTGATTTTGACCGGAACACCCGCTGGCGTCGCCCCCATTCATGATGGAGATCAATTGGAAGCAGCAATCGAAAATTGGCCGCGTCTGCGCAATCGCGTTTCGATCGCCGAGCGCGCTTCGGGCCGCGGTGCTGAAGAAAGCTCAATTATTTCAACTTGAAACACTTGCCTTACATCCCGGCAGTAGAGATATTTCGAATCATAGATGCGACCTCGATGCAAGAGTCGCGGAAAAAAATGAAAAGTTTTGCTCGACTCGCGACCAACTCGTCTGCGATAAGAGAAAACCTGTCTCGAAACCGAACCCGGTCAGTTCAAACTCCTGCTTCAACTATGAAAACATTACTTGCTACCTGTCTATGCACACTCGCGTTTGCAGCGATTTCGCTCGCGCAAACCTCACCCTCGGCACAAGCTCCGCCTGCAGCAGGCACGAATCCGGCTGCTCGGGCACCAACAAATCCTGCGGCCGCGCAGCAGGCGCCTGCTACAAACCTTCCACCAGGGCAGGCTGCGGCTCCCGGACAACCTGCAGCGCAGCAACCGGCAGCGCCTGGACAGCCCGGAGCGGTAGGACAGCCAGCAGCTGCTGGACAACCCGGAGCAGTAGGACAGCCAGCAGCGCCGGGCGCGGTGACGAGCCCTGCACCAGCTGGCGCAGAGAGTCCCGCTGCGGCCGCTGCCACGAGCCCCGCCCCAGCTGCTGCGCCCCCGGCGGAAACCAAACCGACTGGCTTCTTTGCTGGCAACTGGTTGATCGACAAGTTTCACAAGGGCGGCCCGGTCATGTGGCCGATTCTCATCGTGTCGATCATTGCGCTCACGGTGGTGATCGAGCGCATTTTTTGGTGGAGTGGCCGCTGGTTCCGACGTGATCCGAAACGCATCGAGAAAGTGTTCACCGCGATTGAGAACGGTGATACGGCTGAAGCCTCGAGGCTTGCCCGCGGATCGCGTGATCCGGTTTTGCGCATGATGTGGAACGGCCTCAATCACCAACACGCCTCGTTGCAGGGGGCATTGCAGGTCGCTGCCGGCATCGAGATCAAACGCGCGGGTCGATTCCTCGTCGTCATGGACACACTCGTAACTTTGGCGCCGCTGCTCGGTCTGTTGGGCACGATCACCGGTTTGATTCGATCGTTCAGCTTTCTCGGTAACGAAGAACTCGCGGTGCAAGCCGTCACCGGGGGTATCGCCGAGGCACTGATTGCAACGGCCTGCGGTCTCGGTATCGCCATCTTCGCTCTGATTCCGTTTAACTTTTTCACTTCCCGGGTGTCTAACTTGGAGTTCGAATTGCAGACGGCAGCCACAAATCTGGAAGTGATGCTGGGAGCACAAACCGCGGCGCGCGAAATTGATTTCGCGGCGCAGGCTCCAGCCTCTGGGAAAGGCTCGTCGATTTGAAGATGTTTTAAGGTATTTAATGACTGTACACTCACCCATTCCTCACAAGAAAGCGCGGATCGAGATCATCCCGTTGATCGACATCATGTTCTTTCTGCTTGCCAGTTTTATGATGGTGAGCTTGAGCCAGGTGCATATGAAGGGGATCAAGGTGAACCTGCCCTCGGGTGTTTCTGGTCAGACACAAACGAAGCGGGAGTACATTAGCGTCTCTGTTGATAAAGACGGCCATTACTTCTTTGATAAGGATGAAGTCAAAGACGAGGAGCTTCTAAATCGTCTGCGTCAGGTGCACCAATCAGCCCCTGAAGCGAAAGTATTCGTTCGCGGCGATCGGGACTCGGTGCACCTCAACGTTACCCATGCGCTTGATATAATCCGCGCGGCTGGTTTTTATAAGATCTCCTTTGAAATTAAGAGCGAAGCGCTCAAGGCGGTTCCGGGAGTCCAATGATTTCGTTATGGCAAAAGTGAAGGTAAAACCGCTGATCTACACGCCGCCCCCTCGATGGTATTTTTGGACCGCCTTTGGCGTTGCATTGGCGATCAACGTTACAGCGGTTGCAGTCTCTCAACGGCGCGAGGCCCCTCCAGTTGACCTTCCGCCCCAACCGCCTCAAGTCGTCGAGGCAGTATTGGCTCCGCCTGAGGCCACTCCGCCACCAGAAGATATTCCGATCCCGGAGCCTCCTCCTCCTCCTGACATTCAGCCGGAGTTCGTCGAAGAAAGAACACCGCCACCGCGGCAGCCGCAGAACACGCAAAAATTTACGCCAATCAAAGCCCCTGGACCAATGTCGATGTCTCGAGCAAAAGCGCTCGCCTTGTATGCGCCGCGTCCCCAGTATCCCTACGAGGCGCGTTCGCGGCACGTTACGGGAAGTGGAGTGATGGTCGCCCAAGTGGATGCAGGTAGCGGCAACGTCACTAGCTGTTCTGTCTCGCAAAGCACTGGGAGCCCCATTCTGGATAACGCTGCCACCAGCGCCTTTCGGCAGTGGCGATTTAGGCC
>QHNQ01000200.1 GCA_003218135.1 Verrucomicrobiota bacterium | reverse complement strand
TCGTCAGCTCGCCTTGAGTGTATAGCTCTGCGAATTGCGCCTCGTCATTTGCGTCAGCAATACTGCCTGGCCGTAGACCATCGCCGATGGAAAAGCTGATGTCGTACGCGGCCATGATCTCGCAGATTTCGTCCCAATGTGTGTAGAGAAAACTTTCCTGATGATGCGCCAGACACCACTTGGCCATAATGCTCCCACCCCTGGATACAATCCCGGTCGCGCGTTTAACTGTTAAAGGGATGAAGCGTAACAGGACGCCGGCGTGGACGGTGAAGTAATCGACCCCTTGTTCGGCCTGTTCGATGAGAGTGTCGCGATAGATTTCCCAGGTCAGTTCCTCGGCGCGGCCGCCGACTTTTTCGAGCGCCTGATAAATCGGCACCGTGCCGATGGGCACGGGACTGTTGCGAATGATCCATTCGCGCGTGGCGTGGATGTTTTTGCCGGTGCTGAGGTCCATCACGGTGTCGGCGCCCCATTTGGTGGCCCAGCGCATCTTCTCGACTTCTTCCTCGATCGATGACGCGACGGCACTGTTGCCGATGTTGGCGTTGATCTTCACCAGGAAATTGCGGCCGATGACCATCGGCTCGGACTCAGGGTGATTGATGTTCGCGGGAACAATTGCTCGCCCTCGCGCAATATCGCTCCGAACAAACTCAGCAGTAATTTCTTCCGGAATTTCCGCGCCAAACGCATCGCCAGCGTGTTGATGCGCGAGGTGATTGCGATCAAATGGATGAGGTAAGAAGGAAGAATTATGAAACTCAGAGTTCCCATTGCCGTCCTTCTTAATTCTAAAATCATCCTTCTGACTTGCGATTCGATGGTTTTCACGGATCGCGATGAATTCCATTTCGGGCGTGATGATTCCCTGGCGCGCATAGTACAGCTGCGTGATTGGATGCGATTTCGCGCGAAGCGGTGTTCGGCGCGAGGGCGCCCCGTCTCCATTGAATGTCGGGTGTTGGACGTTGAGCGTTGGGCGTTTTCCGTTCGCATACGCAGCATGCGCGTCAGAAAGCCAGCCATCATCGATCGGCTGAACTTCGCGCCCTTCGTATTCCTCGACATCGCCGCGGCTGCGGATCCATTTTGCGCGCAACGGCGGAAGTCCTTGCGTGACATCGCCATGAAAATCGGGATCGCTCCATGGCCCGCTGGTGTCGTAAACGCGCACCGGGTCGTTCGCCCCAATATCGCCGTTCATCGATTTTGTTGGGGCCAGAGTGATTTCGCGGAACGGCACACGAACGTCGGAATGAATTTTGCCCGCGACGTAAATCTTTTTCGAATTCGGGAGTTGACCGTTATGCTCGTTCATACGGAAATTTGAATAAGGAAAGTGGGAACGCAGTAAGACTGACGAACGACATTCCTTTCCTCATTTCCTGTTTTCTTGATTCATTTTTTCTTCTGGCAACAAAAAAGCCATGCGCGGAAGAACGCATGGCTGACCTCGCTTCCTTCGGCGGCATTACCCGCATCAGGTTCAAGGGGTCTCCAGCACTTTTCTAGCAAAGTGCTGGACTCTCAGCCATTGCAGCTCCCCCGCATTTTCTTTCTCGGTCAGAATAAGACCGGGCTATGGGAAGTCAACAATACCCGGGCCGGATAGAGCGACCTTCTAAGGCGCCAGACTTGGCGTTTTACAAAACGCGATGCAAACTCCCTAAACTGGCGACAAGAATTATCCCGCGGGCGTCGTAGCGGCTTCTTCTTTTATGTTGGTGTGGAAAATGGCGAGCCATTGACCGTTCTCCTGTTTCCAGACCGATCCAGCATTGTAGGTGCCCGAGGCATCCTTTCCATCCGCCGTGCCCTCGACCTTCACCTTATAAGTGGTAACGACGACGTCCTTTTCATCGGAGAACATCTCAAAATCGCTAATCTCAAACGATTTCATGTCCCAGTTTTTCATATCGGCCAGTTCATTCTGAAGACTGGTGGAGATGCGATTCGCGTAAACGCACCGGATATCTTTGTCGACGAGTTTCTTGAAGGCGTCCGAGTTCTTGTCCTTGAATGCCTGCCAGGCTGATTTTTCCTTGGCTTCCATCGCGGCTTTGTCCGGCGTTGCGGCGATCGAAACTGCGACGGTGGCAACGAGGGCGACGATTGTGCAGGTGAGATAGTTTTTCATTATGTCCTTTCGTTGGGGTTGAGTGCTGAAATCAGATTGCGGCATTCAAGCAGATGGTCAAGGCGGAAGAATTCTCGCCTACACGCTGCGACGTCGAAGTCCCCGCCTCACGGAACGATGGGAGCGGACTCGAGAGACGATCTCCGTGGAGGCGTCGATGTCTGCTGCGGAGTGAAAAATGCGGATTTGCCTACCAAATTGATCAGGCTTGCGTCTGCTTCCTTGAGCTGACCTTCTTGAATAACAGGTTGAATCGGCATCGGCTTAATCTGCTTGCGATAATCTGCGACGAGCATTGGCGGCTGTTTCTTGACTCCCAACGTCCGATAACTCTCGATCCCAACGCCGATCGCGCCTGCCAGCTGCGCGCGCCAATCTTTGTTTGAAATCAATTTGCTCTCGCCACGCTCTGTGAGGAATCCTCCTTCGATCAGCACCGCCGGCACTTTTGTCAGACGAAGGACGGCGAACCGGGCGCGTTTGATGCCTCGGTCATACTCGGGAATATGGCCGATCAGGGAATGATAAATGCAAGCGGACAGCGCCATGCTCTGAGCATCCACTTCGCTGCCGGGCTGCATGCTAAATGAGGTCGAACGCACCGCGTTATCCGAAGTGGATGGCGCTCCACGCGGCGTAAACGAAAAAATTTCGAAGCCGGTCGCGTTCGGATCATCGCCACTGGCGTTGAAATGGATGCTGACGAAAACTGAATTGCGCGCGGCGTTGGCGATTTGTGCGCGCACTTCCAACGGCACAAAATAATCACCCTCGCGGGTCATGATCACGCGCAATCCCTTGGACTGCAAAAGCGGCCGGAGCTTTCGCGCCACGTCGAGCGCAAAATCCTTTTCGTATCCGTACTTGCTTACCTGGCCTTTGTCGTGGCCGCCATGTCCGGGATCGAGAACGACAGTCTCAACTTTGCCAACTGCAACCCGGTGTGGACGAACCAGCGGCTCGATCGTCTTCGCCACATCAGTGCGCGAGACAAGATATTTGCCGTCCTGCTCAACCAGCGGGAAGCACAACCAACTGCGCGCACCGTTAATCATTGCCTCGCGGCTCCCGCTTACAAATTCGAGAGAATACTTCTTCGTTTCGAGTTGCATTTTGTCACCTGTAGGCGCTACGCCTGCGGGCACTCCGTAAAACTGCGAGATGTTGTCGACGGTCAGGTAATCGTGACCGCTTACTTTGATGACCTGCCATTCGCCGGCGGCAAATGTTGTTACTTGCGCTACGGCGATGCCGACGGTGACGAATATTGAAACGTTGGTTGCGTTAGTCACTAAGCTCAACGTTCCAATAAGCCAGATCGACAAAATGTTTCCAGAAATCGTGCTGCGGCGCGGAAAACGTAATCTGAACAAACGGCCGCCACTTTGGCCGTTTGGGTTTGCGGATCAAACTCATGTGCGCCTCGCGCGGAAGCCGATTGCCCTTGTGCGTATTGCAGGCGATACACGAGCAAACGACATTTTCCCACGTTGTTGTTCCTCCCTGATCTCGCGGCACAACGTGATCCAGATTGAGTTCGCTGCGATCAAACACCTGCCCGCAATATTGGCAGGTGTTCTTGTCACGCTCGAAAACGTTGTGACGAGTAAATTTTACCTCTTTCTTCGGAAGTCGATCGAAAACCAGGAGAACAATCACGCGCGGGATACGGATCTTGAATGAAATAGTCGTGACTACTTCATGGTCGGGCGCGTCCGCCGATAGATCGCGCCAGCTTTCGAAATCGTGCGCCATGAAATTGTTCGCCTCATCCGACGAAACGATTTGAGCGTGGCCGGCATATACCAATGCGAACGCGCGGCGGGCCGTGCAGATGTTCACCGCCTGCCAAAGCCGGTTTAGCACCAGAACCTGACTGTTTAACAATGTATGCAAGTCTCTATGATACGCAGCGTTATGCCCATCTTTTGCGGACTTCCGCGTAAATTTGCGCGACGGTACCATTGGCGTTTTTCGCTGTCAACGGGAGCCGCCCCTGGACTTGACGGCTGTTAGCGCTGTAGGGCGTTTGATTTGTTCGCTCCCGCTCTCCTCACCCTTCGGGCTTCCCGTCTGTGTCGCTCGGCTCCCGCCGGCTCCGCTCTGTGAAACGCCGGT
>QHNQ01000199.1 GCA_003218135.1 Verrucomicrobiota bacterium | reverse complement strand
GATGTTTCCCCTGCTGTGCGAGACTATCTCGGACTGAAAGAGACGGACGTTACGGACTGGCGGTTTGTGGAGTTTAGCGAAGTGCCGCGCGGGCTGTGGTCAACTTTGGGAGAAAATAACACGTTCGTCATCAACGGTCGCAAAAAGAGCATGAAGCTCGCTGAGCGATTAAGACGAAACGAAGCAGGCGTGCTTGCCCGATAATCGTCGAAGCCACAGCGTATGGGTTGTATTGGCGTCGTGGATGCGAAACTGCATTGCAACAAGAAGCAACGCGTGATCCAAAACCGTGGAAAACAGCGTCCTTTCGCCGAAGTGGTGATCGCCTACGAAGCAATACAAGCGCCGGAAACTGCTGTGCCTAGAGTTTTAGATACATTCGGTGTGAGCAAATGATGAATCGACTTTCACAATTTTGTGCGCTCTGCACGATCCTCATGATTTTGAGCGGCTGTAGCACCGTGACCGACTTGATCACGTCGAATTTACCGGCGAGTCATTCCGGCCGGCCATCGATCATTGTCAGCTTGCGGGAGCAACAAGCCTATCTCTACCGCGGAGGGTATAGAATGGCGTCGTCTCGGATATCAAGCGGCCGAGAAGGATACCGCACTCCGATTGGTCATTTTCAGGTGATTCGTAAAGACGAACATCATCGCTCCAGTCTATACGGTGACTACGTTGATGACTCAGGCCAAGTCTTGAAGGCCAACGTCGATAGCAGGCGTGACCGCCAACCGCCGCATTCGCATTTCGTGGGTACCTCGATGCCCTATTTTCTCGAATTCTCGCCGGGCTACGGATTGCACCAAGGTTACCTGCCGGGGGTTCCCGCATCACATGGATGCATTAGGATGCCTTATTGGAAAGCCCGCCAGTTTTACAATATCGCTTACATCGGGACACCAGTGGTCGTAAAACCCTAACGGAGACGCGCACGGTAGGCGGCTGATACGAAGCATCCCTGGTGAAAGTACCGCTCCGCGCCATCGTAGTCTGGTTCGCGATCGCCACGCTGGTCAGTGGGACTGATGTAGCGAAAGCAGGGCCCTTTCGAGATTTTTTCAGAGCGCTACGTAGCGCAATCGCGCAACCGAATGAGAAGCCGCGGCCGCACCGGAGCAGTCGGAGCAGTCATAAGCATAATGAAACGCCGCCTAGTGATGCTTCGAATAATCAGACCTCGCGCAGTCCAGTCCCTGCGCCACCGGGGCGAGGCGATGTCCGCGTCGCGAAGGCAGCCTCAGGCACGAGCCAGCAAAAAACTGAGCTGCCGTATGGAACTCCTGTGCCCGGCAAACCAGGCTGGGTTACCAGTCCGTTCGCGCCAGATAGCGGTTACGTCGACGTCACCGGTTTTTTACCGGGAACCGAAGTAGAAGATCCTTACACAGGCAAAATTTTCCTTACGCCGTAGGAACGCAGTGATTACACTGCGCGTGGCGTTCTTCCCTCTTCGGCATCGTGCAGGTCCAACCACGTTTGAATGTCTTGACGATCGCCGAAACCCGCTTCTCTCTTCGACTCGGCGAGTTCGTCGCTCGCTTCGTCCCGCCAGCCACGCTTCCGAAGAAAGGCGTTCCAGATGGAAATTTCCTCTTCGCTGGGCCGCCTGCCACTCGCAAAGCACCAGTCCAGGATTTCGTCATCCGATCCACCTTGCAACGTTCGCTTCACAAGCTCATCGTAATTTACTCCCAGAAGTCTTGTGCAACGGGCGTCGAAGTGCGTCGGATCTTCGACACCGGTAAAATATCCGGGCGGCAATTTTCCCGCTGCTTTTAGCCGGATCTTGTCCAGCATTCTGGCAAAATAAATCAGGCCTTTCGTTTGAACGTAATCGCTACACGGAGTTTGAGTCTGCATTTGAAAGAAAGCTTCTGGCCGTGTGTTAAGGTGTCAACAGTCCACTTCGAATGAAATGGACATACCACTTTAGCGAAGGCTTGCGATGAGCAGCGGTTTACAAGAAGAGTCACGTGACGCATCCAATCCGCTGAAATGAAACCTGCTATCGAAAAAGGAATCATCAAAAAGCGGCGTCGACATTCGATACTCGCTTTTGAAATGGTCCGGCTGGATCGCGCTGCGGCCGAACCACTGCATCATCAACTTTACCGCCAGATACGCGATGAACTGGTCTCGGGAAGCTTCAGCGATAATTCGTCCCGACTGCCTTCCTCTCGCGCGCTGGCTGCGGATCTTGGAATATCGCGATTCACGGTAAACCTCGCTCTTTCGAGGCTTCATGCTGAAGGATATCTTCGAGCTAAAATTGGATCCGGCACATTCCTCACGGAGACGTTGCCTGAGACTTTCCTGAGTGCAGGAACGGCAAACGCAGCACGACCTTTGGAGCGCCCACCGCGCCTTTCTGATCGCGTAAGAAATATTCCCGATAATCGGGTCGGAAAACAGTTTGATTTCGGAATCGCAGGCCCGCCCGGGGTCTCCTTTGTCCCCGCCGTCGCGGCACTCGATGAATTTCCGATCGAAATATGGGAACGACTCAGAGCACAAGTTCTCGCACAAAAAGGAGCGCATCTGCTCCAGTATGCGTCAAGCCGTGGCGATCCGGAGTTACGCAAGGCGTTGGCATCCTATTTGTGCGACTACAGAGGCGCGCGCTGTCATCCAGACCAGATCATCATCACGGCCGGAACGCAGCAGGCAATGATGATCAGCGCGATGGCACTGGTGAATCGAGGCGAGGTTGCGTGGATTGAGGATCCAGGATTTTACCAGGCTCGCCGAACCTTTGGCTTTGCCGGGGCTACTATTGTTCCAAGACCTGTTGACCACGAAGGAATCACAATCGCGCGGCCGTCGAAGCAGCGCTCGCCAAAAATAATTTACGTAACCCCTTCCCATCAATTCCCGCTCGGCATGACGATGAGCCTCGCGCGAAGAACGGCTTTAATCGATTTCGCGCGCGCCTGTGACGCTTACATTTTCGAAGACGATCACAACTCGGAATTTCGTTATACCGGTCCCCCACTCCCATGTTTGCAAGGCCTCGATAACGTCGGTCGTGTCATCTACTCAGGCACAATGAGCAAGATCCTCTACCCGTCCTTGCGGCTGGGTTACATCCTGGCGCCGGAACATTTGGTCGAACCAATGATTAAGATTCGGGCGGTGATCGACCAACATTCCCCGGCCATCGATCAGGCGACATTGGCCCGATTCCTAACGGAGGGGTTTTTCCTCACTCACATTAAACGGATGCGAAAATTATATGCGGATCGAAGGGACTTTTTTATCGAGCAATTCAACAAATTGTTAAGCAAGTACTTCACCCTCGAAATCCCCGAAGCTGGATTACACTTCGTCGCCTGGGTGCGACAGAAACAACACATGCCGGTGATGACCCGCGTATGCACTGACATCGGTATCAGGCCGTCACCATTGTCTTCCTGCTTTATGAAAGTAGAGCCGAAGCCCGCGCTCACTTTTGGATTCGCCGCTTGGTCGCGTGCGCAAATCCGTGAGGGGCTTAGCAAGTTCGCCACGGCGCTTAATTCAAAATTGAATTAAGCCGCAGCACTGATTCGGCATCACTCTGCAGTCGCCGCTGAACCGGTCAGGTGACCATCTCATCAAATGGACTGTACGAAACCTATGAAGTGGCTCTGGCGATGTCTCGACGCGAGTTCCTAAAGTGCGGTCATGAAAATTCAAACAGAAAATATGACAGCACAGCTTATAACCAAAGGAGTTACCAAAACTCTTTCAATAGTCGTGACTGTTGTGTGCATCGGTTTACTTCCGGTGCACGCACAGGGACAAGTTCAGGCAAAGGCAAAAACACAATATAACGTGTCGACCCTCCCTGATTTTGGCGGAACGAGTAGCGGGGGAAACAGCATTAACGACCAGAGCTGGGCGGCAGGCTATTCCAGGCTGCCGAATAGGAACCGGCATGCTACGCTGTGGCGAAACGGCGTGCTTTCTGATCTCGGCACACTCGGCGGCCCAAACAGCAGTGTAACATGGAACGTCAAAAATACCGCGGGAATCATCGTGGGTATTTCCCAAACCGCCGACCCGCAGCTCCTCGGCGAGAGCTGGAGTAGCGCGTTTTTCTACAGTACGCCTAACAACGTCGGCTATATCAATCTCGGGTTCGTTTGGCA
>QHNQ01000189.1 GCA_003218135.1 Verrucomicrobiota bacterium | reverse complement strand
AAGCCGCTTCTTACTTCGGGGTAAACGCGCCGTTACCTTCGTCGAGATAGAGCGTCGAGCGGACGCGTGAGATTCGAAGCGATTGTTTCCAGGTTCCTCTTGGGAAATCTTTGTTCGTTTCGATCGTTTGTGTTTGGTACGGAGGCCGGGCTGTCCCGAAAGCTTTCGGAAGTTGGCGCAGCGCGCCGGCCCTGTCAGTCATCGCTTCGGACAGGATCCTGCCGTCCATCTTTTCAGACGTTTTGATTCCGAGAATCTGCAAGATCGTCGACGCAAGATCGACGTTACCGCTGGGTAAATCGTCAACCTCTCCGTGTTTAAAGTCCGGGCCGGCCGCAATCAAAGTATTGTGCATGTCGAACGGGCTCAGCGTCGCGTGTGTCCCCTGCCCCGCGGCGCGTTGCCAGTCGGCATCGATCATTCCCGAAACGCCGAACTGATTTTTTTGATCTTTCCAGCGGAATGACATCACGACGTCGGGCGAACGATCGTTTGCGATCTTCGCTTGATCCAGGCTGAATGTGCCCTCCATTGGGTGTTTCGTGAAAATCACGCCGGCGAAATCCGACTGCTGCAAAAATTCAACGAGCCGCCGGATGATCTTCTCGTCATGTCCGGTGACATAGAAAAGAACGCAGCCGCCGTTGCCAGCAAGCATGATGTCTCTTGGTTTCGGTTCGTCCGTGAATTCGGTCTTCGCAGTGAAACCGGCGTCATTCAAAATTTTCCGCAAATCGATCGAACGTTCGATGGTCGAGAAACCGTGATCTGAAACAACAAAAACGTCAGTTGTTCCGCGCGCATTCCCCTGATCTAACGCCGCGAGCACAGCCGCGAGATTTTCATCGGCGGATTTGATCGCGGCGAGAGCTGCTGGAGCGCCCGGCGCGGATTCGTGTTGCGTTAGATCGGGTTCGCCTAACCAGAGAACGGAAAGCGCGGGCAGGCCATCCTTCCAAAGAACATCTGTCAACGCTTTTGTTGTCCAAATGTCCTGTTGCAGATGAGCGGATGGAAATGGCCCGAGTTTTTCGCTAATCGAAGAGAGAACATCTGCAGGCAGCGATTTGCCCGCGAACAGCGTGAGGCTGCGTTTCGCTCCGGAATTCGTACCAGCCTTTCGATCGAGCAAAAGCCCGACTGTTTTTGCAGCGGCAATGACTGTGCCCCCGCCCGCGCGCTGAACGAGCTCGGCAACGGTTGGAACGGAAATGTATTTCCCGCCGGATAAATCATCGCCCTTGTTCACCACTGGTAATAGCTCCACGTCAACCGCGTGGTGAGGATCGATGTCCGGACGATACACATGGTTTGCGGTGATTCCGTTCCTGCCGGGATAAACACCGGTGACCATCGCAGTGCCATTTACCATCGTTGCGCTGGGATAAACGGCATGGTGATTGCGAAAAGTGACTCCCTCGCGCGCAAGCTTCCAAAGCGCCGGCGTATTTTGCTCGCTCACGAAATCCGGTCGCATCCCGTCCCAGACAACAATCACGACGTGCCGCGATTCGTTCGGTTCCTCTGCCCCCGGCGCAGGCGCGCAAAAGACGCGCCAACTGGCAAATAGTATTGAAAATCGCAGCAGTTGAATGACGTAGCGCGTCAACGGAGCGCAGGGCGGTTGAACGAAAGTTGTCATCTCGTGTCAGAATGCGTGTCAAGCGCAGACCATGTCAACGCTGCGGAAGTTTCCGCATTTTCCCAAGCGCAAAATGAAAATCCGAGTGTCACTCCTTCTTGCCTTACCGATGACTGTCGTCTACGGCGGCCAATTAATTCCGACTGCTGATGGAACAGGGTGGCGATACAACATGACAGAAGAAATCGGCAAGGGACTCGACATCCGCGACGCAAAAACAGACGCAGGTGGCAAGATTCGCGTGCCTGTTTTGTATCGCATCGAAGGAGCGGAGAACGTTGATGGCAAAGATCTACTCAAGTTTGAAATGCACCGCGCGGGTGCGATCACGAACACCGACCTTCTCACCGTTGATGAGAGGGGAATTACTTGCTGGGCCAAGGTTAATCTCGACGGCCAACTGGTTAAGCTTAATCCTCCGCAGCCAGTGATCGCCGCACCGCTGAAGAAGGGTGCTGGCTGGGATTTCAACGGACAGGCGGGCGAGTTAGAAGTGCGCCAACATTACGACGTGGTCGCCGAAGAAGATATCCAGGTGCCGGCGGGCAAATTTCACGCGTTTCGTATTCACGGAGAGCAAACGTCACCGAGCCGGATGATCATTGACCGTTGGTTCGCAAGCGGCATTGGAATCGTGAAGGACGAGACGACGATGCGCGCTGCGAATGGCGATTTACTTCAACGCATTTTACTCGAGCTGGTGGAACCGCCTAAAACCATGGCGCGGCCCGAAGTGAAATCCGACGCGATCCCGAAGCAGCTTTCAGTGAGCCTGGCGAAGGATCGGTCCGGCAAACCGCTGACAACTTTTTCGTCCAATACACCGGAGATTTACGCGCGTTGGCAGGGACCGCGTTTACGAAAAGGCGCAAAGGTAAAAGCTGCGTGGATCGCGGAGAACATTGGCGAAGATTATCCTCAGGATTACAAAATAGATGAAGCGTCGACTGTCGCTGACACCCCTGGCGCACACGGCGCCTTCACGCTCGTGCGACCCGAAGACGGTTGGGCGCCGGGCGATTATCGCGTGGAATTCTACGTCGATGACGTGGTAGTGGACGCGGTGAAGATGAAAATCGTGCCGTGAGTGCACGGAGCGTCGGTCTCTCGGCCGCCGCAGGGGCGCTCTGGAGAGACGCCTCTCCTTGAACATTTGTTGAATCCAAAATGACTCGCTGCTGCATCGTAATCAGAGAAATCATATTTGCATGAAGAACATAACGATTGTTTCTCTCGCGGCGTGTGCCGCCCTGGCGGCTGGATGCAATTGGATAGGAGTTCGAGGCAATGGCCGTGTCAGAACGGATGAACGCACAATCAGCGCCGTCGCTAATATCGATCTGCGAGGCGCTTTTGAAATCGAATGGCAAAGTGGAACGCCCGCTCTCCGCATCACAACGGACGAAAATCTGCTTCCTTACATCCATAGCGACGTTTCCGGCGACACGCTTCATTTACGGACGCGTGAGCAGCTCCGGCCGAGTCACGGAGTCCGGGTGGTTATCTCGAGCCCGACGCGGACAGCAGCGACGCTGAGCGGCGCGGTAAAGCTCACCGCAAAGCAACTGAGCGGGCC
>QHNQ01000188.1 GCA_003218135.1 Verrucomicrobiota bacterium | reverse complement strand
AGGCGGCTCAATCACCCGCCTTGACTCGACCTTCACTTCAGACACTACAGGCGCTGGCTCCTTCGGCGAAGCCGCTGGCACTTGTGCTGGGGGCGACGCTGGCGGCATAGTCACCACCGGCGTCGGCAGAGGCGTGACTGGAACCGGCGGTGGGACAGGTTTTGCAACAACTGGCGTCGGCGTTGACACCGTGGGCGGTTTCCAAGGCCGCGCCTTGGCAGGGGTGCTATCGGCTGGAGCAGCAGGCGGCGTGGCGAGCGGCGAGACAGTCGAGCTGCCAGGACGCTGGGTAAATCCTTCAGAAGAGTGCCCGGGCACACGAGGAACAATGCCCTCCGCGTTCAGAATTTCGCGCAACACTTTGCCGCACGATGAATCTTCGACCTGCCGCGCAATAACCATCGATAAAATCCGATTCGATTGTTCGGACAAACCAGGGACCGCCACGTATCCCTGACCCGCCAGTGACGCGGCGACCGGACAGTTTCTTCCGGCGACTACGCGGTACAAAAGCGCAGCAAAATGCTCGCCCATATTATCCGCCCGCCCCGGATCGCCTAACATGTCGGTCGTCATGGTTGAGCTGACGTCTTCCGGCTCGTTCATCCGCGCCAATTCGGGCGCTTCACTCACGGCGAGATATCGAGGGCAAAGCCGCACCTGCGCTTTGCTCAGGCCATCGTTAGCCGATTCCACAAAAATTCGACCAGGCGCGAGCTGCGCGCCCGGCAGTCCGCCGGCAGAGAGCTGATCACAAGCGTCGGCGATTTTTTCCAGTAACGGCGCGGCGTCAATCAGCCGCACGGTGCCTTCGGTACGCAGGACGCTGAGCAGATCGGTGCCGCCCGGCTTATCGGAAATCACCGCAGTGTAATCCGCATAGCGTTTGATCGCCTTCGGACGCATGATTTCTACCACGTCGACCCGCATCAATTGGGCGATGTGCAACCGAAAGCTCTTGAGCGCGGATTCATCTTCCAAGAGCATCGGATGCAACACGTGCAGGATCGACACCGCTCCTTTTGCGCCGATCGCCTCGCCGACGTAATTCAAACCGGTAAAATCTTCGTTGATTCGGGTAACAATATTGAATTCCGAAGTTAATGGGGCATTAACCTGTTCAATCTCGGTCGGCTCGACCTTCGTTGAATCCAACGCATCTTTGTCCGGCGTTTCGGCATCTTCCCATTCGATCGCGGCCGCCGGGTCGGTGTAATCTCTCGCCCGGCGAAATCCGAGCGCAGCTGCGCACGCATTCAGCGCCGTGAACATCTCGGCCGCGGTCGCGAACCGATTCTTGCGGTCTTTCTCCAGCAACCGGCCAAGCACATCCCGGAAGGGCAGCGGCAGATTCGCCGGCAATCGCGCAGCGTAACTCTCACGGTTCAGCCGGCTGGCCGCAATCTCCGCTGATGATCCGCCTTCAGGTGCGCGTCCCTCGGTTAGAAACCAAAGAGTCATGCCCAACGAAAACAAGTCGGTGCGCACATCCATCGGTTCCTCCCGAAGTTGTTCAGGGCTGGCGAACAGCGGTGTACCCAGAAACCGGGCGCCGTCCGCGGATTGATCGTCAGCAAAAGATCGCGTCGCGCCGGGAACGCTCGGTTGCACCAAACCGAAATCGATCAGCTTCGCAAACGGCGGCCCATCGAGCGTGGTCAACATGATATTGGAGGGCTTGAGATCTCGGTGGATGAACCCGGCTGTGTGCGCGCACTTGAGTGCGCCGGATATTTGTTGGGCGATCTCGATCGTTTGTCGTAACGGCAGCGGCCCTTTGTTCGCTACGTAATCAGCCAGGCTCCCGCCGCCGCAGTATTCCATCGCGTAATGCAACACCCCATCCATCTCGCCAAAGTCGTAGAGTCGCGCGATGTGGGGATGCGATAACTTCGCAACGGCGCGCGCTTCTGTAAGAAAACGCTGGCGCACCGCGGCGTCGGCCACGTAACGCTCGGTGATAATTTTTAGCGCAACGACCGTGTCCAGGAAACAATGGCGCGCCTGATACGTTCGCCCAAATGTGCCTTTGCCTAACAAAACCGGGCGACCCTCGGGGTCGTTCATGACCTCGAAGTTGC
>QHNQ01000187.1 GCA_003218135.1 Verrucomicrobiota bacterium | reverse complement strand
CGGATTTCCAATCGGCGGCGTTGCCGCGATGGACGTGCAGGAAGGCGGCGTGATCTCACCGGGCGGCATCGGGTTCGACATCAATTGTGGCATGCGACTCGTCACCACGAACCTGACGCTGGACGATGTGCAACCGCACCTGAAAGAAATTATTGATCTTCTATTCCAACGAGTGCCGGCGGGCGTCGGCAGCCATGGATTTTTGAAACTATCGCGAGATGATTTTCGCGAGTTAGTCGAACAAGGCGGGCGCTGGTGCATCGAACACGATTACGGGTGGCCGGAAGACCTCGAACTTACCGAGGAGAATGGTTGCATCTCCGGTGCGGACGCATCGAAGATTAGTGATCGGGCGGTGGAGCGCGGCTACAATCAGGTAGGCACGCTGGGCAGCGGCAATCATTACTTGGAAGTGCAGGTCGCGCGACCGGAAGACGTGCGCGACAAGGAGCTGGCGGCAAAATTCGGAATAACGATACCGAATCAAATCGTGGTGATGTTTCACTGCGGCAGCCGCGGCTTCGGACATCAGGTCGCCACAGATTATCTCCAGAAATTCTTGAAAGTGATGGAACCGAAATATGGAATCAAAATTTTGGACCGCGAGCTGGCGTGCGCGCCGCTCGATTCGCCGGAAGGTCGCGACTATTTCGCAGCGATGAAATGCGGACTGAACATGTCGTTCGCGAACCGACAGGTGATTCTGCACCGCATTCGCGAAGTTTTTTCACAAGTGTTCGGCCGCAGCGCCGAAGATATGGAGATGCGCATGGTTTACGACGTCGCGCACAACACTGCGAAGCTGGAACGCCATGTCGTAAATGGAAAGCAAAAGACATTGCTCGTGCATCGGAAAGGCGCGACGCGGGCGTTCGGACCTGGGCACGACGAAGTTCCCGTGCGCTATCGAGACATTGGCCAGCCGGTGATCATCGGTGGCTCAATGGAAACCGGTTCGTATTTGCTCGTGGGCACGGCAGCGGGCGCAGAAACATTCTTCAGCACGGCACACGGCAGCGGCCGAACAATGAGTCGCACCAAAGCGCGCAAACAGTGGCACGGCAAACAACTCCAGCGCGACCTCGAAGCGCGCGGCATTTATGTCCGCAGCACGTCATGGGCGGGCCTCGCAGAGGAAGCCGGTGGAGCGTACAAAGACATCGACGAAGTGATCGCGGCAACGGAAATGGCGGGAATCAGCAAACCGGTGGTCCGATTCGCGCCGATTGGGAATGTGAAAGGCTAAATCAAAAATGACGAAATCCGAATGACGAAAATTGTAGGGCGTCCGTGCCAGACGCCATGGCGTTTCGCAGAAAATCGCGATCGATGCGAAAGTCATCGAAGGCAAAAACGTGCGCATCGCCGAGTTGGGTGGCGGCTGCGTTTGCTGTTCGTTGCTCGGCGAGTTCGAAGCCGCAGTGAACGAGATCATCGAAAAGATTGCGCCGGAGCGGATCGTCGTTGAGACCACTGGCCTGGCCGAGCCCGAAGCGCTCGTGTTCAACATTCAGGAAGCGCTGCCGCAATGCCGGCTGGACGGCGTCGTTTCGGTGATCGACGCCGACATGCTCATTCGTTTCCCCGAGCTGGGTTACACCACGCGCCTGCAAATCGAAGGCGCAGACATTTTGCTTTTGAACAAAGTTGATCTTGTTAACGCGAACCAAATCGAGCCGCTCGAAACGAAGCTGCGACAAATCAACCCGACCCCGGCAATTCTTCGCACCGAGCGCTGTCAGGTCGATCCGGAACTTTTATTCGGCATCGGACGCGGGAAAAAAATCGATCGGCCCAGGCATCAGCATCACCCCGAATTTGAATCGTTCTCGCTCGGCTCGGACAAAATTTTCTCGCGCGATTGCTTCGAACGTTTCGCCAACAGCCTTCCCGCGACCGTGTTTCGAGCAAAAGGCTTCGTGCGGTTCGCAGAAGGCGCGCAGCTGTTCAATTTCGTCGCTGGCCGCCATGAATTGGAACCGTTTGAGACAGACCGGACGGAATTGGTTTTTATCGGGAAAAAAATCACTGCGGAAAAAGAGACGATCCTCGGTGCGCTGAAAAAATGTGAAGTTTAATCAACACGTCTTTCCGAGCGGAGTCGAGGAATCCCGAGGCTTTAGGTTGGGTACCGCCGCGAGATCCTTCGACTTCGCTGCGCTGCTCAGGATAAGAATGATTGCTCATGCCTTACAAATTCCTTGAAGAAATCGGCACCGCGGACATCGCGTTTGAAGCGGTTGGGCGCGATCTGCCGGAACTATTCCGTGACGCGGCCGACGCAACGATGAACGTGATGATCGACAATCTCGACGCCATTGAGCCGCGTGAAACGCGAAACATCGAACTGTCGAACGAAAAGATCGACATGTTGCTGTTCGATTTTCTGCAGGAGCTAATTTATTTCAAAGATGCCGAACGCCTTTTGCTGCGAACTCGCGAGGTTCGGATCGATGAGCTAGACCAAAAATGCTTCTTAAAAGCCGAAGCCACTGGTGAGCCATTGGACGCTGCGCGGCATCATCAGCGCGCCGATGTGAAAGCGGTCACGCTTCACGATTTTTCTGTGGAAAAAGAGGACGGCGGCTGGAAAGCAAGAGTGCTGTTGGACATTTGAAGTGGATCGGCTCTCGGCAATGTTGACCCGTTTCAGAATGCTGTAGAGTGCGCTGTCCTTCAGCGCAATGTCTCTACAGTGTGACAGGAGATCCGCTGAGAACAGCGGACACTACAGCATGATGGAGGACTTCACTTCGGCTCCAGCGCGACGAAACTGCTGCGGCCCTGGCTCCAGACGCGGATCAGAATCTTTTCGTCAGGCTTCAATCTTTTACTAATAGCCACCAGGTCCTTGGCATTTTTCACAGGCTGTTTATTTACTTCCTGGATCACGTCACCTTCGCGCAGGCCAGCTTTTGCGGCTGGCGAATCGGCATCAATTTCGGCGATCACTGCTCCCTTAATGTCCTTTGAAAGATTGAGCGCGTTGCGGATCTCATCGGTGACATCCGCGACCGCAACCCCCCCGAACACGGTGGCTTTTTCAGGTTGAGCGTTCTCTTCCGGAGACGCCTCGGTATCTTGCTCCGCTGCACCCGCAGGCATTTCCGCGAGCTCGACATTGATGATTTTGTTCTGGCCTTCGCGGTTAAGCTCGATCTGTACCTTTGTCCCGGGCGGCATTGAGCCAATCATCAGACGCAGCTCGCGCGCATCACCGATTTTCTTCCCGTTGACGGAAGTAATCACATCGCCGGTCTTCATCCCGGCTTTCTCCGAAGGGCTTTTGGGCGTGACCTCGCCGACGAGCGCGCCGCTTGGTTCTCCTTTGAGCTTCATCGCTTCAGCAAGTTCGGGAGTGAGCGTCTGCACAGAGGCGCCAATATAGCCTCGTACCACGCGGCCTTTTTCGCGCAGGCTCTGCATCACATCGCGCGCGAGATTGGCGGGTATCGCAAAGCCGACGCCCTGATTTCCACCACTCCGACTGAAAATCGCCGTGTTGATGCCTAATAAGCGCCCGGCGGTATCGACGAGCGCGCCGCCGGAGTTGCCCATGTTAATAGCCGCGTCGGTCTGGATGAAATTCTCGTAATCAACAATGCCGATGCCGCCACGCCCCACGGCGCTGATGATTCCCATGGTTACTGTTTGCCGTAAGCCAAACGGATTGCCGATCGCGAGCACGATGTCGCCGGCGCGCGCTTTCTCGCTATTAGCAAACGCGATCGCCGGCAGATTTTTCTCCTCGATCTTCAACAATGCAACGTCGGTGCCCGGATCGGTTCCGACTTTTTTTGCCTTGTATTTGCGGAGCTCGGTGCCCAATCCCACCATGACTTCCTCCGCGCCCGAAACGACATGATTGGCAGTAAGAATAAATCCATCCGGGCTGACGATCACACCGGAGCCAAGCCCTTGCAGCGTTTGTTTACCCTGCCTCTGCGGAGATCCCCCGAAAAACTGACGTAGCGTGTCGTCTCCAAATGGCAATGACGTCAGCCCGCGCGCGACCGTTTGCGTAGTAAATACCGTGACAACACTTGGCGCGACCTTCTCCACAATTGGCGCGAACGTCGCGGTTATCCCCTCCCGCGGCGGCGCAGGCGTGGATTCCTGCGCTGCGGCCGCAAACACACCTGCATGCGCGCACAGAATCGTGAGGACGAAGAACGTACACGACCGGACAATTCGCTTTTGCATAATCCTCTGTTTCAAAAAAGAATCGCATGCTCGACTGCGGACGGCCCTTTTTGCACTTCGGCGACTAAAGTGGAACGCTTTAGCAAACAGGATGGAACGCGTTGCCTTCAACGCATTGGCACCAAATGCGGCGGAAGCCGTCTGATTTTCTCTCCAGCGGCTTAGCCCGGGTCAACGATCCAGGCTAAAACAGATCGTGACCACTTGACTATCGAACCCTATGGACGCGGCGGCGGCGTAGTAGGACGTGGGCGTGGTGTAGGAGCCGGCCTGGGTGTAATGCCTGGAGTTCCGGTTGGTGTAGCCGCCGGCGTTGTAGTGGCAGTCGGCGTTGCCGTTGGTGTACGTGTTGCGGTTGCAGCAGCAGTAGCGGTCGCCGTTGAGACTGCTGTAGAAGTTGCGGTCGCCGTTGGTGTACGTGTTGCCGTAGACGTGGCTGTAGCTATTGCAGTAGATGATGCCGTAACTGTAGGTGATGGTGACGCTGTTGGTGTTGCCGTTGGTGTACGTGTTGCCGTTGGTGTAGCGGTCGCTGTCGCAGTCCCTGTTGGCGTTGGAGTTGCTGTTGCCCCGGCAGCCGCGCAGAAGATTTCCATCGAGTTCAGCGGCGTAATGCCGTCACTAGCATAACCACCGCCTAACCAAATCCTGGTCGTGCCGTCGGTGTCGGTCGGGAAATTGCGCCGCGGAGTCGTGAACGCTGGAACAGGTGTATTCATCGTCCAAGTGTTAGTGCCAGGATTGTAGGCATCCACCTCCATGGATGGATTGGGTGCCGTTCTGCCTCCGCCCATGACCAACATTTTGCCGTTGAAGTTAAGCGCTCGTGTTTCACCAGTGGCCCGTGGTATCGCTGCTATCGTGCCAATGGTGTTAGCCATGGGATTGAAGCTGAACGAGTTGGTAGTGTCGATCACCCCACCGGAGTAATCAGATGCCCCGCTCACATAGATGGTGTTGCCTATTGTGCAAGTGGGCGCATACATGATTCCTTCCGGCGCGTTCACTCGCTGTAGCCACTTAGATCCTACGGCGAGCGTGGGATCAAACTGCCAGATCTGGTTCGTCGAAGCTACATTGATGTTAAACCCGCCCAAGATATACAGCTTGTTGTTATAGATTGTGAATCCACCAGGCAGGATTGTGCCTGTCGCATCACCAGGCCAGTTGTCTCCAGCGCTGAGAACGGTCACAGCGTCGGTGACCGGGTTGTAGAAGAACACTCGCGCTGTGGCTGTGGTCCCGGTGGCAAAGGAGCCCACACTATAGAAATTGCTATCGGCCGGGAACCAAACGCCAACCGCTCTGACCAATACTGTAGGCAGGTTTGGACCGGCCGACCAGCCAGACGGCGCGCAACCTCCTGAAACGTTGACCGTACCAGTCATGCCAAAAAAGCAGTGCGCAGAGCAGAAATACGAATAAGTGCCAGACCGCCCAAAAGTGTGCGTATAAATAGTGCCTGTATTAGAAAGAATTCCTGAGGCGCAGTTCATATCGTTAGGGGAACAATATTGTGAATCGGCCTGGCAAGGTGGACCGCTGGTGACACTGTGCCCGCTACCGGCCCAGGTCCACCGCACCGTGTCGCCAACCGAGATATTGACCGTGCTCGGGTCGAACACAAAGCTCCCACCGGGGGCTACCGTCACATCGACAATCGTGCTGGTAGCCGATGGAACGCCGTTCACGTCTGGTTGGCCATTTTCATCGAAAATTGTGATCGGTGCCACGGCGAGTTCTTTCTGCGGATGCGTACTTGCGCGCCTGTCGCCGGATTCAGCTCGCACCAGAAATGTAATCGTAAAAATGATTGCCAGCCAAAAAATGATCCGTCCTGCCGTGCTCAATTTTTTCATGGTCTTAACCCTTCTTCTGTGCGCCAGTGTGATTGGGATTTTGTTCTATATTGAACCCCAGCTGACGCCCTGCGATTCAATGCAGGGATGGATATTGCGCAGGAGTTTCCAACAAAGCCAAGCAGAATCTTTGGGGAACCGCTGAATCTGGCTAAGAAAAAGGTAACGCAACTGTTACCAACAACTGCGCCAATGTATTCCCCGATGAAGCAGCTACGCTTTCTTGCGGCTGATTTCTTCCAGTAACTCGATCTGGATCTGCTGAATCTCAAATAGCCGGTTGTATTGCCGGCGTAACAGATGATCGATTTTCTCGTGCAAATGCCGAATCT
>QHNQ01000186.1 GCA_003218135.1 Verrucomicrobiota bacterium | reverse complement strand
AAACTAAAAGAACTAATGCGCCGTACTCTCAGGCCGCAATATCGGAGACTGCCAAGTCGATTATTGGAGTTCGCAAGTTCGACAAGCTGAAATTAGTGCGTCGGAAACCTCGGCCAGTGAGTTCGACCGCGCAGGTCGACGAGGCTCAAGAAACAAGCAGAAGACTAACGCCGCACAATTTGCACTCACGCACGGTGCTTCGATCCACTTCATGTGGATATTGGCCCAGCAAGCCGGTGCACCGATTCCGAGTGCGCCAGTGCTTATTGCGGTCGGATCGCTTGCAAGCTCAAGGCGGTTAGGGCTGGCATCTTCCCTGATTGCAACTTTTAGTGCTTGTCTGCTGGCAAATGGATTCTGGTACCGAGTAGGACGGCAGGGCTGGCCCGAGGGTCATCGGTTTTGCCGAACAAACGGCAAGTGGCAAGCTCGCGCACTGAAGCTCATGCGGGGCCATTCAGCTGCCAGCATGCTATTAGCAAAATTCGTTGCTGGCTCGAATTTCGCGTCGCTACTGGCTGGCAAAGCAGGCGTGTCGCTCCCCAGTTTCTCACTTACGAAAGCATTGGCTCTCTGACATGGTCCGGCACTTACATTGCGGTTGGATACCTTTTTCACGGTCACCTGCATTGGACGCTGGCGCAGACTTTACGTCCGCTCTTGGCCGCTCGCATTGTAGTGTTTCTAGCAAGATTGTGGCGCCGCAGATCGCTGGCGCATGCTGCGATTCTGGCAGTGGCAACCTTGTTCTTTTGTGCGCTGCGACCTGTAAGTCGATGCAAGGCTGCCCTGCGAGTGGCAACTGCTTTTGATTCCCCACAACTGACGAACAAAAGTAGCAGGCTTCGGGAGTGGTTGCGCCAATGAGTCCCACGCTCTGGTATTTGGAGACCAAGAAATGATTGAACAAACCCAGATGCAGGCTCCCCAGAAAGAAGCGAATGTATACGCGAGTCGCGAGGACTTTCACACAATCTTCAATGAGGATCTGAGGCAGCTCTATCATTTGTCGTTTCTACTTACGCGCGATCCCGCAAAGGCGGAGCGATGCCTCGTAGTTGGCCTTGAAGATTGTGTCAGGGAAAACCGCGTATTTCGTGAATGGGCACGTTCTTGGGCGAAGCGAGTAATAGTCCAGAATGCGATTCGTGAAATGAAGCCGCGACCAATCCATTCCAATTCGCGCCTGTCTAACACCAGTTTTTCCGAGATTGAGCAACTATCGAGCGCTCCAGACCGACACTTCGCATTAGAAGCTGTGTTGAACCTTGAAGATTTCGAGCGGTTTGTATTCACTATGTCCGTCCTGGAGCACTACTCGGATCATGACTGTGCCCTTCTGCTCGGGTGCTCAATTAGAGAAATCCTGGAGGCTCGTGGCCGCGCTTTTGGGAAACTGGTGGACTCAAGCCAACGAAGTTCTTCTCCGGGCCAACCTTTGGTGCAGGAGATGAAATGACTCAGACCAACTTCGGATGGCGAAGTTCCGATACACGATGCACGATGCAGGGATGAGTGTGTCTCAATGCTGACAAATCAGGAGCCAGATTGGAATATCGACGCCCTAACCGATACAGAGATCTACACGGCGATTCACTATCTTGAGCCAGACTCAGGAAACGCCGGCGAGCAGGATTCGGGCGATCACGGCCGAGATAATGGCGTCGTGATCTGCGTCTGTTTATACACCGCATTGGCGACCTGCTTGGCTTTCGTGTGTTTCTACTGGAGATGAAGCGCTTTTCTAGTAAGGCTGTAAATGAGACTCATTAGCGGATCTTTGGACCCGGAGAGCATTTCCGCGTTGGCGGCCATCTTCGACTCGCGGTCACCTCTCGTCTCTCTCAACACTTTCAACAGATTCGTCACCCGCATGACGGATAATTTCGGATCCAATCTCTAGAACTCAATCACTTAATCGGAGCGATATTTGGCATGAGCCTTGCCTTCTGCATGAGCGATGGCACGGAAATTTCAAATGGAGATTGTAGCAGCTATGGCTCACACTCAATCTCTCTCGCCTCTGCCCCGAACTAATCATTCTGCCCCTTACGTTGAGTTGCGCCAGTCGCTCCCAAGCCGAGTCGGAGTCGTCTCCCCATTCGTCGATCAACTCATGCGGTTCATTCTGAACTTTCGAATGGCGGATGGAAGTGAAGTCGACATCGAGATGGCCCTGCTTGAAGCCCTCGCGAATGCCGTGATCCATGGCAACGGCGATAACTCCGGCAAGAGAGTGTACGTCACATGCCGTTGCTATATGGACGGAGAAGTCTCAATCACGGTTCGGGACGAAGGAAAAGGATTCGACAGCAACACGGTGGAGGATCCCACCTCTCACGAAAACTTGCTCTTCACGCACGGTCGTGGAATCTACCTGATGAAGACATTAATGGATGAAGTCCTCTTCGAGGAGAACGGGTCCGTTGTGCGGATGCGAAAGAACTCCAATTTTGGTGCAATCGAACAGAAGAGATCATGATGACAACCAGATTCATAAACAGAGTGTTCGTCATCGCGTCCATTGGCGCATGTGCCCTAATAACCGAGCCTTACGACAGCCTGAATTTGGCACCGACGCTCTTGAGCATCACTGCTCAGAAGGCTTCTATGCTGGGGCGTGTGGTTACGTTGGAGTCGAGAAAGACAACGGTATCGTCTTGATGCTACCTGAATACGACCTCGTCGTTATCGGCAGCGGGCCTGCCGGACAGAAGGCTGCTATCGCGGCCGCAAAGGTGCGCAAAAACGTTGCTGTAATTGACCGGACCCCGATGATTGGCGGTGTTTCCGTTCATACCGGCACGATTCCAAGCAAGACCATTCGCGAAGCTATCTTTCAGCTCACCGGCCGTGCCGTCAAAGCGCAGTACGGTAACGGGCATGTAGCGCATGGCGACATTTCTGTTCGCGATGTTTCGGTGCGGGTAAGAGAAATCATCGAGCGCGAAACCGACGTCGTCCGAGCTCAACTGAGGCGGAACGGAATCAGCATCTATCAAGGTCTGGCACTGTTTCTGGACCCGCATACGCTGACGGTGCAAGACGGTGAGGATGGGCACCAACTCAAAGCCAAGAACATTCTAATTGCTTGCGGTACGCGCCCGGCGCACAGCCCGGAGATACCATTCGACGATCATCGCATAGTAGACACGGACCACCTTCACGGTTTGAGTGGCTTGCCGCGAGAAACGATCGTCGTGGGCGCCGGTGTTGTGGGGCTAGAGTATGCGTCTTTCATGGCCGCTTTGGGCTCCCGAGTTACATTGGTTGACCAGCGGCCCATAATTCTCGACTTTGTCGATCAGGAGATTGTCCAGGCGCTGTCTTATCACTTGCGCCAGCTCGGCATTACGTTTCGTTTAGGAGAAAAGGTGACGCGCGTCAGCATGGACATGCAGCGTGAATTCGCATTCGCGGAGCTGGAAAGCGGCAAGAAAATACAAGGTGACGCACTCGTCTACGCCGTCGGACGCCAAGGCAACGCAGATCACCTTCATCTGGAAGCTGCTGGATTAGTTGCGGACGCGCGAGGAAGAGTGAAAGTCAATGAGCTCTTTCAAACTGCCGTTCCTCACATCTACGCGGCTGGCGACGTCATTGGATTTCCGGCTCTCGCAAGTACTTCGATGGAACAGGGGAGACTCGCCGCATGCCACATGTTTGGGATTCCCTTCGAGCATATGCCTGAACTTTTTCCGTACGGCATTTATACGATTCCAGAAATTTCCATGGTCGGCCAGACGGAGGAAACCCTGACCTCGACTAAAGTTCCATACGAGGTGGGGATTGCCCGGTATTCCGAGCTGGCAAAAAGCATGATGCTTGGGGATCACATGGGTATGCTCAAACTACTTTTTCACCGAGATACCCACAAACTGCTCGGGGTGCATGCTTTAGGCCAGCGCGCAACGGAAATCATTCACATCGGCCAGGCAGTGCTTTTCTATAACGGATTGGTGGATTACTTCCGGGATATGGTTTTCAACTACCCGACACTGGCCGAAGCTTACAAAGTAGCGGCTCTCAATGGGTTGAATAAGCTCTGACGGCGCGCGGGCATTTTGATCCTTCGCGAGTCCAGGTCGGATTTTCTTCTGGAGATCGAGGCCTCGGGATGATCATGTAAACGTCTTCACATTCTGCGATTCAACACAACGGCTCTCATGGCTCTCTTAATCAGCGGCGTTTGACGGGCTACATTGCGTTCTGTGCAATTTCTCGTGTTCGATCAATTCTTCAAGTGAGCGCACCAGGACCCACAAACCACACGCACCACATTTCGATTGCAGGGAAAAAACCTCGTTCTGCACAACGGGGTTCCGAATAAAGTCGTACTCCTTAAATTCCTTACACCATTCCTTTGGCCGGGCCACTTCGCGTCGTAACGAAGCGAATCGCCGCCCGCTCTCGCACTGCCGCAATACCCTTGCCAAGAAATCCCATCAGGAACATTCATTTGTCTCTGCACGTTTTCAAGCGATTAGGCGCCCCAAACCTGTTTTCTTATTGGCGAGCGCTCGTTCGAGTGATCGGCTCTCTCGACACTTTCGACCTCTTCGACCTCTTCGACAGTGTTGGTCCTGAACGGCCCAAGAAACTTCTTGATTACGTGCTACTTAGCATCCCGTCGGTTCTGGTATCCGATTTGCCCTTGGATGAAGAGTGCAATCGCGTGACGGACGCGCCTGAAATCGACGAGACGACTCTCTGGGCACATTTCCCTTCAACCGAGCAGCGTCCCGATTCAGGCGCGTTCGTGACGCGATTGAAGAGAAAAGGTCAATAACTCGATTGAGGGGAAGGAAATGATGAAGCAAATATCCACAGGTTTAGCTAGTGCGGTTCTCCTGCTGAATGCCCTTGGCTGCAGCAACGGTAAGGTACGAGCTGCGGCGCCACCTCCGCCACCATTGGTCGAAGTCGCACCGGTCATTCAAAAAGACGTGCCGGTTCAGGGCGAGTGGATAGGAACGCTCGAAGGCTACGTCAACGCACAGATTTCTCCGCAAGTGAACGGTTACCTCATTCGCCAGGATTATCACGAAGGGGCATTCGTTAAAAAGGGTCAAGTGCTGTTTGAAATCGATCCGCGGCCGTTTCAGGCTTCGCTCGATCAAGCTAAGGCACAACTGGCCAAGGCTGAGGCAGAGAGGGCCAATGCACAGCTAAACGTCAAGCGTGATATTCCCGAGGCGGAAGCTCACGCCATCCCCATGAGTCAGCTTGAGAGCGACACGCAATCGCTCCTCGCTGCGAAGGCGGCAGTAGAAGCCGGCCAGGCGGCGGTCGAACAAGCCGAGCTGAACTTGGGCTACACCAAAGTGGTTTCGCTAGTCGACGGAATCGCCGGCATTAACACGGTGCAGGTGGGCAACCTGGTAGGACCGTCCACGGTCCTCACCGCGGTTTCGCAGGTCAGTCCGATCAAGGTTTATTTCCCGATCAGCGAACGAGAATACCTGCGCATGGCGGACGGCGGCGGTCCGGGGAGCGTGGACTTTCTGACGCATGCCTCACGAATCCCGTTGCAGTTAACTTTGGCCGACGGGAGTGCCTATCCGCATCCGGGCAGAATCATCTTCGCGGACCGCCAGGTAAACACGCAGACCGGAACCATCCAGATCGTGGGCGAGTTCCCCAACTCCAAGAATCTGTTGCGACCGGGCCAATATGCACGCATTCAGACGCCCACGGGCAACATCACGGGAGCGCTTCTGGTGCCGCAGGCGGCAGTTAATCAGCTGCAGGGAACCTATCAGGTGACGGTCATCGGCACCGATAATCGCGCGCAGCTCCGTACCGTAGAGGTTGGGCCGAGAGTTGGCCCGCTTTGGGTAATCACATCCGGCCTGAAACGGGGAGAACGAGTCGTTGCCGCCGGCGCAGAGAAAGCACGAAATGGCGAACTGGTGAACCCAACGCCTTACAAAGAAACGGAGGAGCGCTAACCATGGCGAGCTTTTTCATCCGACGCCCCATCGTCGCGATTGTGATCGCGATTCTTACCGTCATCGTTGGCGCGATCACGATTGCGCTTTTACCAATCGCACAGTTTCCGAATATTGCGCCGCCGGAAATCTGGTTGCAAGCTAACTACCCCGGTGCCGACGCAAAGACTCTCGAGCAGTCCGTCGCTACGCCGATCGAACAGCAAATTACCGGTGTGGACAACATGGAATACATGTATTCCGTGAACACCACTAATGGTTCGCAAACGTCTCTGATCGTCGA
>QHNQ01000185.1 GCA_003218135.1 Verrucomicrobiota bacterium | reverse complement strand
CAATGCCGACGGCGATGAAGAACGTCCCGATAAACACGACCACCGTGATCGCGTCTCGCTGCGCTTCAGAAACCGCGTCGAACATCAAATGCGAAGTATATCAGAAAGCAGTTCGCTTGCCACGCTGAAGCTTGGAGGAGGAGGCGCGCCTGGGAACAAAGGCGGCCGACACAGGCGGCTCTACCATGATCACTTTGTTGGTACGATAATTAACCAGGCCCAGCCAGCAAGGAAACAGAGCCCGCCAAGGGGAGTAACAGATCCTAGCCAGCGCATATTTGTTAATGCCATGACGTACAGGCTCCCGCTGAAAAGGAGTATCCCGACAAGGAGTAGCCACCAGGCGCCGCGATTGATCGTACCATAAAGCGCGAGAACGAGCAGCGCGATCGCGTGAACGAAATGATACAGGACCGCCTTGTTCCACACATCCGACATCCCATGCTGTTCAAGAGTCGATCTCAGGCTATGCGCTCCAAAGGCTCCCAGCGCAACAGCCAGAAAACAAAGCGCCGCTGCAATCCGAAACAACAGGATCGACATTTTGCTATTTCCAGCGAGTTCGGCGCATCTCCAACTGCTTTTTTAGATCGTTCAACGCTGATTGCCGGTTCCGGCTAATCGTTTTCACATAGAAAATCGTTCCGGCAGCGCCGAGAGCCGCTGCTCCGAGAAAGTTTAGTGCCGGCCCAAGTTTCCACAGATAGGCGCCAACGATTGCACCGGTACTGACTATTGAATCGCGAACAAGATAGTACGTGCCGATCATTTGCCCGCGTCGCTCAGAGTCGCTATATCCAATGATAAGCGCCTTGCGCGATGTATCGCCGAACTCCTTAAGGCCTCGAATGGAGAATGCGATGACGAGAGCCGGAAAACTTCGCGCCATCAGCAGGCTGATCGGAAAAAGCGTGAACATGACAAAGGTCACGATCACGAATGGCTCGCGGCGGTATCGATCGGCGTAATGCGCGGCGGGGATGATGCATAACATCGAAGCAAGCATTTCTATCGCTGTTAGGATGCCTACTTGCCGGCCACTAACGCCGATGTAATCCATCGCGAAGATTACCACCCACGCATAGGGAACTCGTTCGCAAAAACGAATTAAGATGTCGCTTAAGAGCAAACGTCGCATGGGCGAATTGAACTCGCGCAAGCTTCGCCAGAAATTCCAACGATCGCTTTTCTGAACTCTCTCTTTTGGCTCTTCGCGTAATTGTCTTTGTAGAAAAATTGTGCCAGCAGAGAAGAACACCGACACGGCGAGTGCGATGCGCACGCCGGGGATGATGCCGAATCGATCGATTAGGATTCCGCCGAAAAACGGCGCAATCATGATCGGCAATCGTTTGATTACCGATTGGACGCCCACACCCATGGAGTGGCGATTTGCTTCGAGCGCCGCTCCAATTAAAGAGAACGTCGCCGGCAAAGAAAAACAGGTCCAGGATAGAAAGAGAAACATTCCAGCGATCACCGCAGCCCAATGCGGAATAAGCAGGACAATCAAGTAGCCGACGATGGAGACGACGTTGAAAATTATAAATGACTGCCGATGTCCCCAACGATCCACTAAGACTCCGCCGGGATACGCGTAGATCGCGCCGACCAGAGTACGCAGCGCGTCGTAAAGACCGATGACAAAAACCGTCGCGCCGAGCGCTTGCAGGTACTTCGGCACAAAACGCATCCAAAGCTCTTCGCCCGCGCCGATGACAAAAATGGCGATGAGCAGGATGACCAGATTGCGTTTGAGCCCGAAGAAGTCAGCCAGTCTGCTTCGGCGACTCAACCGCGGCTGACCTGGCGTTTGCATTCTGCGTAAAGTGCATCGTAAACGATAAATTCGCGTTCGAGAATTTCGTGATCGCTCAGTCCGAGGGCGCCGAACCCGCCGGCAATCCAGCGTAGCCCTTCTCCGGCTGGATGCGGATTCGTAGGATGCGAATCGGCGGCGCGCACGATCTCACCCAGCAAAACGAGCGCTGGATCTGTGAGCTTGTATTTTTTCAGGATCGAATTGAACGAAACATCTTCGCCGTGATGCCCAAGCTCGCAATCGGACACGTCGAATACGATTCCGTCTGCGATCGCTTTCCAGTCAGTATCGCGCCGCAAGAAGACAAACTCCGCGTCTCGGTCGATGAATTTTTTGATCAGCCATGGGCAGGCAACTCGGTCCACTTTAATTTTCTCGCGAGTGATCCATTTCATGAACTAGACTCCTCGTTTGTGGCAGCTTGGTTCTGGTATGCGGTCATTGCCGCCATTCTCTATGGCGCCCATCAAATCTTTACACGACTTGCGGCGGAGCGCATCGGCGAAGGTCTGGGCGGATTTGTCGTTGAAGCCAGCGCCGCGTTATCGATTCTAATCTATCTCGCGTTTCTCTGGCTTGGTGGACGTTGGAGCCAGAAATTCAGTATGCCCGGTTTTAATTATTCGTTGCTCACCGGCATCTGTGTGGGCGCTGGTACCATCGCGTTCTTTTTACTTTTTCAAAAGGGCGGCCCACTCTCGTCTGTTCCGGCCATTCTGGCGGGCGGCGCGGCAATCATGGCCATCGCGGGCATTCTTTTCTTTCGCGAAACACCATCGTGGCAAAGAATCGTCGGCGTTGTGTTCGCGATCGTGGGTTTGTTTTTGCTACGCAAATAAAAATCCATTCCAGGCTCATTTCGTAAGGACTTGCAATCCGATGTAAGCCATGGCGTGTCTGTTGCTGACAATGTCGCGCCCAGCAGCGAATAGCACGTTGACATGCTTGCTCAATTTCCATGTGCCATCAATGTTAAACGCTACGTCGGAACGCTCGCCGCGTTCATTGGCGATTGTCGAATAACACTCTCAGCGGCCTTTTGATGGAGCAGCACCGATTGTAGTTTACAGGTTTGAAATGTGCGCTGCCTGGCCAAAATTCGTTGCGGCCCGCGGCTAACCGAATGCAAATCAATGCACATCTTTAATTCAAACCTCAACACCATTGTCAGCAAAGTTCCGCAGGTTACGCTTGCGTTCTGGGTCGTTAAGATTCTCGCGACCACGCTCGGCGAAACCGGCGGCGACGCCGTCACCATGTCCTGGCTTGGTGAAACTACGCCCGAAGCCAAAGCTGGCGGCTATTTGATCGGCACGGGAATCTTCGGCGTCATTTTTTTCGTTGCGGTCCTGGTGCAGATCATGGCAAAAAAATTTCACCCGTTCCTTTACTGGCTGACGATTGTCGCGACGACGACCGTCGGGACGACGCTGGCCGATTATTGCACGAGATCGCTCGGCATCGGCTACACCGGCGGTTCAACCATCTTGCTCATCTGTGTAATTGCGTCGCTTCTGATCTGGCGGTGGTCGACCGGGAGCATATCGATCGAAACGGTGAGTACGCCGCAGGTCGAGATTTTCTATTGGGTGACAATCATGTTTTCACAGACCTTGGGGACGGCGCTTGGCGATTGGGTGGCCGACACAAATGAAATGGGCTATCTCGGCGCTGCCGCCGTTTTCGGCGGGTTACTTTTGTTGACCGCTCTTCTTTACTACCTCAGCAGCTTCTCCCGCGTCATTTTGTTTTGGACTGCATTCATTTTGACTCGCCCGCTCGGAGCCGTCGTTGGCGATTTTCTCGACAAGCCGATCGCGAAAGGCGGCTTGGCTCTGAGCCGTTACAGCGCATCGCTCGCGCTCCTGGTGGTGATCGTCGCATTGATCCTGATTTTCCCGCAGAAGCCCGCTTCAAAAGCGCATTGATCTCATTCAGTAAACGAATTGCATCCCAAAATAGCCGATGAGCGCTGTCGGCTGATCAG
>QHNQ01000040.1 GCA_003218135.1 Verrucomicrobiota bacterium | reverse complement strand
GCACCGATCAAATCTGGCACGTGTTTTTGCCCGATGTCGGCCCCGGGCAGTTGTACGGTTTCCGCGTCGCCGGTCCGTACGATCCAGAACACGGACTGCGTTTCAACAGCTCGAAACTTCTCCTCGACCCTTACGCGAAAGCTATCGCCGGAGAAGTGATTTGGGCAGATGAAATGTTCGGTTACGCGGTCGGCGACAAGAAAGAGGATTTAGCGCAGGACTTTCGTGACGATGCGTGGGGCGTGCCGAAGTCGGTGGTCATCGACACCGGATTCGATTGGCAGGGGGATCGGAGACCCAGCGTCCCGTTGCACAATTCCGTGATTTACGAAGTGCACGTGAAAGGCTTTAGCAAACTCTGGCAGGAAGTTCCGGAGCAGTTGCGTGGTACGTACGCGGCGCTCGGTAGCCCGGTAGCCATTGATTATTTGAAAAAACTTGGAGTGACCGCGGTCGACCTACTGCCAGTGCATGCGCACATCGACGACAAAATCTTAGTCGATCGCGGGCTGACGAATTACTGGGGCTACAACACGATCGGATTTTTCGCGCCGCATGCGCAGTACTCCAGCAGCGGGCAAACGGGGGCACAGGTCTCCGAGTTCAAGTCGATGGTGCGCAACCTGCACGCGGCAGGGATCGAAGTGATTCTCGATGTGGTTTACAACCATACTGCCGAGGGAAATCACCTCGGCCCGACGCTTTGCTTTCGCGGGATCGACAACCTCGCTTACTACCGTGTGCATACCGAGAATCCGCGTTTGTATGTGGATTTCACCGGCACCGGCAACACTTTCAATCTGTTGCATCCCCATACGCTTCAGCTCGTGATGGACAGCCTGCGTTATTGGGTTCTGGAAATGCACGTGGACGGATTCCGCTTTGATCTGGCCGTTAGTCTGACCCGTAATCATGGGGGTTTTAACAAGCTGCACCCTTTCTTTGAAATTATTCAACAGGACCCCGTTCTCTCGCGGGTAAAACTAATCGCGGAACCATGGGACGTGGGCGTGGGCGGCTACCAGGTGGGAAACTTTCCGGCGCCGTGGTCGGAATGGAATGGCAAATATCGCGACGCTGCTCGCGGTTTTTGGAAAGGTGATGAGGGGCGCATTGGCGAGATGGGCTACCGGCTCACGGGGAGCCCCGACCTCTATCAACACAATGGTCGGCGCCCATCTGCCGGCATCAATTTCGTCACGTCACACGACGGTTTGACGCTGAACGATCTGGTCAGCTATAACGAAAAGCACAATGAACTAAACGGCGACGGGAACAATGACGGCGACAACAACAATCTTTCCTGGAATTGCGGCGTCGAAGGTCCAACCGACGACCCACAGATCAACGCGCTGCGCGAACGGCAGCGGCGGAATTTTCTGACCACACTTTTTCTTTCGCAAGGCGTGCCGATGCTTTTGGGTGGCGACGAGTGGGGACGAACGCAGAAGGGCATCAACAACGCTTATTGTCAGGACAACGAGATCAGCTGGTTCGATTGGAGGCACGACGAAAAGCAGAACCAATTTCTGGAATTCACGCGAAAGCTGATCTGGTTTCGCGAAGCGCATCCGGTATTTCGGCGTCCAAAATTTTTTCAAGGCCGCCGGATACGCGGCTCCGAAATTCGGGATGTGATGTGGTTCAATCCCGGCGGGAGCGAGATGAGCGACAAGGAATGGGCGTCGCCGTTCGTTCGCTGTGTCGGCATGCTGCTCAGTGGCGACACGGTCGATGTTGTTAATTTTGAAGGCGAACCCATTCGCGACGACACGTTTCTACTGCTGATTAATGCCCACAATGAGGCGATTCCTTTTGTGCTTCCAGGCCAGGAGAATCTCGAGTGGGCACTGATTCTCGACACGATGGATCCGAACGGTTTTTTGGCGGAGCCGGGAAAATTCGCATCCGGCGAAGACGTCGACCTTCGGGGGCGCGCCTGTTGTTTGCTGCAACTTGTGCGCGGCGCACAAGCTCAGGCACGTGCGGAATCCTGGAAAAAACGGCCTGTGGAATTTCCGCCGCTTAGTGCAGAGGAAGAACGCGCTCGCCGCAAATAGCGCGCTCGCCAGGGAGGCAAAATTCAGGCAACGCAATCTTGTTGCCAAAAACGAATTAGTTTATAGAGATACGAAGCGCGTGTTATCACGCGCGGCCCAATTTTTTGGTCAGTGAGTGTTCATGACAGCGAGTTCTCTTATAATCGTCACTGATCGCGGCAGTTTGAAAGCATACCGGGTGAACGAGACGCCGATGCGTGGCCCGAGCCTGCAATTAGTACAGGCCTTCAACATCACCGACGCGCACGGAAGGCTGGTCGATAAAGTGAGCGATTTTGCCGGTCGCTTCCCAGTGAGCGACGGCGCGGGCGCTCATCATGGGGCGGCTTCCATTGCGGAACGGACACAGATCGAGGTGGAAACCGATCGCCGCATTCACAAAGAACTCGCCGATCAAATTACGAAAATCGTCTCGAGCAACGGAAAGGAAGGCTGGTCGTTTGCCGCGCCTGCTGAAATTCATTCGGCGATTGTTGAGCTTTTGCCTCCCGCAGTGCGCGACCGGATCGTCGAACACGTGAAATCGGATTTGGTGAAAATGGAATCGGCGAAACTGATTTCGCGGTTTCGCTCGCTGCAACAAATTTGATGGCTCCATGCTGGAATATTTTTTGTTCCCTCAACGTCTGGGGATTCGCTACTATCTAATTAATTATGCAACTGCCTGTTAAGCTCTCGTACCGGGGTCTGGAAAAATCTGACCAGATCGACAATCTCGTTTTTGAATATGCAGCGCGACTTGAGAAATTTTGCGACCACATCAACCGCTGCGACGTAGCGATCGAGCAACGAAACCACGCCCATCAAAAGGGAAATCCTTATCACGTCCGCATCGATGTGACGGTGAGACCACGGCACGAACTGGTTGCCAGAGAAGAGCAGATGGATAACGGCTCGCATGCGCCGTTGGCCAAAGCCATTCACGACGCGTTCAAAACAATGGAGCGCGAGCTGCGCCGCGTCGTAGACAAGCAACGGCGCGACGTCAAAACACACGCCGACACCCGCTCGCCGAAGTAAGTGCATGTGTGGCACAGCCATCCTGGCTGTGGGGCCGACCTATCTCTGGATCCCACTGGTGGACACCCTGATCTCGACGACATCGCCGTCCTGCAAGCCGAACTGATCTCTCAGATTGACGTCAGAGACGACCTCCACGACCCAGGGATCTCGTCGATCTCTTGCCGCAGTCGTCGGCGTCCATAAGAACGCCCTTCGATGGTCGAGACTCACCAGTTCGCAGGGAAGCAGTAGTATGTCGCGCTCGCCGCAATACTCTTCTCTGCCGAACCAAATTCTGTGCGCTTCGTAGCGCGCATCAAACCAATCAAACACCTGATCTAGTGCGATGTTCAGCGAGCCGGGAAACACAGAGATCCCTAGCTTCTCGCTGTAGGCCACATTGAAGAGATTCAACCAATGAGAAGCCTTGCCGAAGCCAGCCTGAACCTTCCCCGTGAGAAGTTCACTCATGCCGCCCAACGAAATGGAGCTGAGACATCCACTTTAACAATTTGGCACCGCATGAATCGAGAGCTTACAACAAGTGCTGGGTTGGCTGGAGCGATTAGTAAATCTTGTTGCCTTACAGCTTCTCGACTTTGAATTTTATTATCGATTTCAGAATCTTGGCTTTGTCGGATCGATCGAAGCCGAGCACCACCGTGCGGGTCGCAGTGGCTGAGAAGCCTTCGTCATTACCATCCTCGATCGTTTCGATCTCCACAACGAGCGAACCATCCTTTTGCCATCGCTTCGCGCTCTGCGCATTCAGTTCGGAGACATGCGGGAAACTTTTGCCTTTCTTGATCTCGTCTGGGATTTCCGCCAGCAGCTCCGGTATTTCGATGGGACGAAACGTAGAGCCGTTTCGCAAATAGACCTCGACGTTACTTCCCCGCTTCCACAGCGTGGCCGTGAGCGCAAACGCCTTGGAGTCCGGTTTCCACAGCACCTTCATGTAGAACCGTGCGCTTGGGCCGAGATCAGGATCGGACTCGGCGACACTCGTCAGCACTTTTCCCGATCGCTTATCGATGAGATCGTACGTTTGCTTTTCTTCTGAGTCCGATTCCCCTGTGTAACGAAAAGCAAATTGCCCGTCAGGCGAACGCGCTTCGATCTTCTTTTTTGTCCCTTCCGAAGTTTCCTGTCCGCAGACCGCCTGCGAGCAGGTCACAAGAATCGACAAGACCATCAAAGTTCTTTGTAAATGCGCCATGCTGGCATGTAACGAGAAAGAGATGCTCGCGCCCAGCTATTTTCGCAAAAGCAGCTGTGGTAAGCAACGGCAGAAGGCGGCCATGGCATATACACTGAACTTATTTCGAGGTGCGGCCAGCCTCCTCGCGAATGCTTTCGGAGTTGGTTTCATCGATTGGTTAGGCGTCAGCGATGCCATCGTTTGCTTGATGATAAGTAGGAGCACAGCAGGCAGATCGCGGCAGTGCTGATCACAATGGCAGCTAACACCGCCTCAATTCCACCATCCCAAGCTCTCACGAAGAGAACAGGAACCACCACAATGGCGAGCGTAAGCAACATTACGGGGATGGCGCTGGGACGGGCAAAGTTGATCGTCCAACCCATCCACTTCAAATGCTTCGGCACAATCACCCGTGGATCGGCCTTGCAATAATACACGCCGCACCTTCGATTCCCCGGGTCTTTCCAACAAGCTTCGAATTCTTCGGGTGTCATAATATATCCCCCCCGCTGACGCCTAACGAGAAGGAGATAAGCCACCCAGCACTTTGGGAATTGGAGTGCGCATGGTTCGAAAGCTTACAACAAAGTGCTGGGTTGGCTTCATCGATTGCTTAGGCGGCCAGAGTGGACGCGGCTTTGGTGACGATAACGATGCCCGGCGTAATAAGGACATTTTTGAACTTTGATTTTCGCCAACCGACTTTGCTTCCCATTGCGATGCTAGCGGCCCCTTGTTCATCTACCAATTCCTTAACGAAGCCGACCATCCCATAAGAATGACAAGGGAAAGGAACCTTCATCTTCGTGCCTATGCGCTGCGGTAGGAGTGACCGAACTCGCCGCAGAATTGGCGTCCTGGGGTTGAATTGCTTGCCGTCAGGGAAATCATCCAAGTAGCCGGTGCCCCAGTCCTCAATGGCGTACAATCCGCCTGGCTTCAAATGATGATGGAACAGGTACCAAAACGCTCTTTTAGCCTTTTCGCCGATGTGCGAAGCGTCGTCTATTATGATGTCAAATCCATCCGGAGCGGTTTTACTAGCGACTTCGGATAGGAACTTCTTATCTCCGTGGTGCCCCTCGAAGACCTGAATACGCTCTCCGGGCCGAAAGTCCGGTGGCAGCTTGCGATCGGTGCCAACGATAGTCCCGCGAGGGAAATAATCACGCCATAATTTGAGTGAGCCTCCCCGATAAACACCAAGCTCCAAGAGCGTAATCTCTTCGTTGACCCATGGTGCCAGAATTGGGTCGTACACGTCCAAATAGCCATTCTTTATCTTATCAGTGTCGTAGGCATCCAAATTTAACAGCTTACTTCGCATAGGACCAGCCTGTAGGTGTGGGCAACTCAGCTAAGGCAACTACTGCATCTTTTGCGTCAAGAGGATCCGCCACGGCGTTTCGGTCTAACGAGAACAAGATCAGCTACAGGCGGAGCGCGGCGCGCTGGCTGCCGGTGGGTCTGCGGGTTTGTAGCAGCCAGCGTGACGCGCGGAGCCTATAGCTGCATCGCATGGTTAGGCGACATGGTTGGATTCATGTAGGACGGCCATAAAAGAGTCTGCATCGAGATAGTCAGCGAAGACACGATGCGCTCCCTCGACATAAAGCCTCTCAACTCTGGCTGGTTCGTGGGAAATGCCAATGAAGCCAAAGCCAAGGTTGCGTGCTGCGCGTGCGTCCCAGACGCCGTCCCCAACGTACATGACGGCATCAAATGAGTCTCGTAAACGGGACTGTGCTGCTCTACCCAGCGACGCCTGCATGATGGCTTCGCGTGCGTGGGCATCATCCGAAAATGCCGCTGGAATCTGTGAAAGTCCTAAACCTGCGCTCGCAAGCTTGAATCGGCCGGAACACTCCCACGCGCCGCTGGCGAGCGAAACAGCAAAAGCCGAACTGCTGGTGAGACTGCAAAGGAAGTCCCTCGCACCTGCAATCGGGTTGAACGGCTGGATAGCAGTTGCGGCAGTGAGCAGCGATACGAAATGAATCTGAAAAATGGAAATCTCGTCTGGCAGTGGCGAACGTCCGAGCCGTATCTGGAATAACACTTCCAGAATGCCTGAGTCGCTGCAATGTGGATAGCTCGCCCAATCCGTGTTGAGGTCAGTAAAACCAAAAACTTCTCGCAGAGCTTGGACAAAGCACGTTTCGTCAGCTTGGGAGGTCTGAGTGAGAGTGCCGTCTATGTCAAACATTACGAGTTTCATGGAAAGTGCGAATGACGCCTAACGACCTCAAGCTCAGCGATTGCGGAGCGCGGCGCGCTCTGGTTGCGGGCGAAGGCGGTGAGGGTCAGGATGGGCGCAGGCGGCGGGATGGCCGGCGGCAACCAGCGTGACGCGCGGAGCAGTTCGCTGCAGCGCATGGTTAGGCCATTTCTCCAAGTTTGTTAAGTGAAGAGAATCACCGCGGATATCAGAAAGGCTACGGCCCAATTCAGCAGCGTGAAACTCACGACCGTAAACGGTTGAATCCGCCTCATCCGAAAGTATTCGGTCGGCATATATCCAAGTTCGGACAATTGCGCATATGCAAGAAGTGACCGCCGATAGAATTTCCAAATCGAAATTAAGAGAAGGGCTGCATAGAGGAGAACTACAACGCAGGCACAGTAAGCAATTCCTCGATGAGTGTGAAGAAAGCTTCGGGCATCGTTTGAAGCGAGGGTCCATCCCAGCAGGAGCGTTAGCACAGTTACGTTTTTGAACTCGAAATCAAAAAGGCCGGCGTAATGGTCCTTTAAAAGGCCGAAGAGTGTATCGAACTTTTCTTTGGGTGATGCTTCTAATGGTGGCTCCATATTCATCGACGGTAATTGGCGTAACAAGAATTGGACGAAAATTCGTCTAACTCGGAACCGAGTGCCGCCTCCTCGTCGGGATAGCCACCTTCAAGCAGATGCGTGGCAAAGCGGTTGTCGAAACGTCTGGCCGCACCTACGCTGGAGCCCCGCCGAGGGCGCCGGGGAGCGGCGGGGCGGCGTCGGGCGCGGCTACGACTTGCTTGGGCGGTTTTTCGGCTGGCATTTTTTCACCCGGCGGCGGAGAAACGCCTGGCGGCGGATTAATCAGGCGGCCGTGCTCGACGATTTCTTTGATTTGCGAGCCGTCGAGCGTTTCGTACTCGAGCAAGGCTTTCGCGATGACTTCGAGTTTATCGCGGTTCGCGGTAAGAGTTTTCTTCGCGAGTTGATACGCCTCATCGAGCAGTTTTCGCACTTCCTGATCGATTTGCTCGGCGGTCGCTTCGCTGTAATCGCGCGCGCGAGATATGTCGCGGCCCAGGAAAACGTAATCTTCGTGGTCGCCGTATTCGACCATGCCCATTTTCTCGCTCATGCCCCATTCGCAAACCATCCGGCGCGCAATTGCCGTAGCCATTTTGATGTCGCCACGCGCCCCATTTGTGATGTCGCCAAAGATGATTTCCTCCGCAACGCGGCCACCCATGCTGACGGCCAGACCGGCAAGCAATTCGTTTTTGCGATTGGTATATTTGTCTTCTTCCGGCAACCACATTGTCGATCCAAGCGATGGTCCGCGCGGGATGATCGTGACTTTGTGCAGCGGCTCGGTGTGAGGAAGAAGTTCGAGCAGCAGCGCGTGGCCCGCCTCGTGATACGCAGTGTTTTGTTTTTCTTTTTCGCTGAGCGCGAGGCTCCGGCGTTCTTTGCCCCAGCGAACTTTGTCGCGCGCTTCTTCCAGTTCGGCGAGCGTAATCCCTTTTAATCCGCGCCGCGCGGCGAGCAATGCCGCTTCGTTAATCACATTGGCCAGCTCAGCGCCTGAGTAACCGGGCGTGCCGCGCGCGACCACGGCGAGATCGACGCCTTCGGCAAGTTTCACTTTCTTGGCGTGGACGCGCAAAATTTCTTCGCGCCCTTTCACGTCGGGCAAGTTAACGGTGATCTGGCGATCGAAGCGGCCGGGACGCAACAACGCGGGATCAAGTACATCGGGGCGGTTCGTGGCGGCGATGATGATCACGCCTTCCTGCGTATCGAAACCGTCCATCTCCACGAGCAACGCATTCAATGTTTGTTCGCGCTCGTCGTGGCCGCCGCCCACGCCGTGGCCGCGGTGACGCCCGACGGCGTCGATCTCGTCGATGAAGATGATGCACGGCGCGGATTTCTTGCCCTGCTCAAACATGTCGCGCACACGGCTTGCGCCGACGCCAACAAACATTTCAACAAAGTCCGAGCCACTGATGGAAAAGAACGGAACATCCGCTTCGCCTGCAATGGCGCGCGCCAGCAGCGTCTTGCCCGTGCCCGGCGGGCCGACCATCAACACGCCTTTGGGAATGCGGCCACCGAGTTTTTGAAATTTTTTCGGGTCACGCAAGAATTCGACCAACTCTTGCACTTCATCCTTGGCTTCCTCGACCCCGGCGACGTCGCGAAATGTGAGCTTATTTTTGTCCCGGGCGAGCATTCGCGCTTTCGATTTACCGAAATTAAGCGCGCCTTTGCCTGCCATGCGGATTTGCTGTCGAAACAGGAAATAAAGCACGAGCAGGAACAGGGCGATCGGCAAAAAACCAACCACCGTTTGCGCGAGCATGTTTGATTCCGTTTTGATGGCGGGCTGCATGCCGGCGGCAGCGAGTTTCTCCTGCAAATTATTGGTGAAAGTCAAATAGACTGTGGTTCGAAACGGCATCGGCTGCGCTGGCGCCGAGCCTATTCCCTGGCGGATGTACGCACCGCGTAAGGTTTGAGTCGGGCGGCCGTCCTCAACCACCAGCTGGAGCGGATAGTTTTTGTCGTTAACGATCTGCTTGTTTTCCAGCAGCTCGAGAAAACGATTATACGGCACGTCTTCGACCGGCTGCATGCCGCCGCGATAAAAGAGCATCGCCATCGCAATCAGACTGAAAGCGATCACGATGAGAATGACGCCGCGCCAATTAAAATTAGGCTCGCTTCCGCGCGACCTATTGTCCTTTTGCGAGTTACGATCAAACTGGGGCATAACAAATGTTAACGATGTTAAAAATTATCATGAACAAATTGGCAATGCAAAATGCGGGGTGGCAGTGCGTATATGAGGTAATCATTGGTCATCACATTAGTCATTTCATAATGTCATTCTGAGCGTAGCGAAGAATCTCGGATCAGTCTCTGGGACCATGGGGTTAGACCAGAGATGTTTCGCTTCGCTCAACATGACAGCATGGTTCGTCGTTCGGATTTCGTCATTTCTTTTCACCTTATATTCGTGGCCGCGCATTGCGTCGCTTGCCGGTTTCGGTTAAAATTCGCACTCGACAACCGACATGACCGAACTCGTTTCATCCGTCGCAGATAAGATCGACCGCGCCGTGCAGCGGGTCACCCCGCTTGCGTATCGGGTGCGACGTACTGGCCGCCGATGGATGCGCCGGGCGTTGCGCAAGCCCCGCAGCGTTTCGGAGGGACCAAATCTGTTGCCGTTGTTGATCCAGGTGCTGGCCGGTTTCACGAAAGCCGACGGCGTCATAATGGAGGAAGAGATCGATTCGAGCCTGGGCTTCCTGCGTTACGATTATCCCGAGGCGGTTTACTCGGAGCTACGGCAGTTGTTCCGGCAGGCGCTTTACGAGCAGCAGGATCTTGCTGTGATGGCCCAGAAACTCGGCGCGCAACTGAGCACCGAACGCAAGATCATGCTCGGAGTGCAGCTCTACGACCTGATCTCGCAGGCCGGTTTAAAACAAGAACAGGTGGTGGCGTTCTATTCGTTCATGTCGCAGATGGGCATGGCTGCGCAGGCGATCGACATCGTTTATCAACTCAACGCGTCCGAGGACTCGGACCCGTCAATCTATCAGCACGGCGCGTCGCCCCTGGAGTCACTCTCGTTCGGCGCTGACGGCAAGGCCGACATCATACTCAAGAACCTCGGCGAAACCGATCGGCTGATGGCCTTTCGTTATCACGATCTCATTTTGCTAAAAAATTATAGCAACCAAAACATCTCGGTTCGCGGAAGACCTTTGGTGCGCGGCGGCTTCTGCCGGATTTATCCTGGCCAACGCATTTTGGCAGGCGACCAGGTGCTCACCTACCAGGAGCTAGCCCAATATTTCAACGCTAAGAAAAACGTCTCACTCCCACAGATTTTCATCCGGGTAAACAGAGACTCGGATGAAGTGCAGTTGGAACGGTCGCGAACACGCGAAAGCGCGCTCCGCGTGACGTTTGGATTGAACGTGCGCGTGAAAGCGTTGCGCGATGTGAATGCCGAACTCAAAGGAGTCAAGTTGAAAGCCGGCACACAGGTCGAGGCAGCACTGGAGGACAAAATCGTTTTCCACAATGACAGCGAACTGGATTTGAACGATCTGCGCCGGCGCGCTCGCGCACTTGGCGGCCGATTTCAACTCAAGGCGTCTAAATCGGAGTATTTGGTTTCAAACGATCCGAGCCGGCTCGAAGCTGACGATATTCTGCTTTCGCCAGGCACGAGCGGCGACGTGGTGCTGAAGATTTTTTGCGATTACGATCAGCGAGTCGGTGTTCTTGAAGTGATCGAAGCCGATCGGCCGATCATGGTCGGCGGCGAGCCGGTGCGCACAACCGCGCAGCTTAAAGATGGCGATACGATTCGAATCGACGTTGGACAGATTCTGCGGTGCAACTTCTCGGAACGGATCATCGAGGAAGAGCGGAATATCATTCGTAGTCTTGAGCTAAACGAAGTCACCCATCGTTTTAGCAAAGGTGAGATTGGTCTGGAGGGAATCTCATTTAGCGTCATGCGGGGCGAGCTTGTTTGCGTGATGGGTGCCAGCGGTTGTGGAAAAAGCACGCTGATGCGAGTGCTCGCCGGTCAGTTGCAGCCCTCCAGCGGCGACGTCTTTCTCAACGGACAGTCCGTTTACCAGAATCTCGATGCTTTGAAGCAGTACATCAGTTATATGCCTCAGCAGGACGCCTTCGATGAACATCTCACGATCGGCGAAAATCTGCTGTTTGCGGCGGCGATCCGCGCGCCACACCTCTCACGGCGCGATCGCAGCCGGCGCCTGGACGCGAAACTGGTCGAGTTGGGATTGGGCGAACGCCGCGACGCGGTTGTCGGCAGTCCTGAGAGTAAGACGCTGAGCGGTGGCGAACGGAAACGCCTTAACATCGGGCTCGATATGATCGGGATGTCGGACGTTTATCTGTTCGACGAACCGACTTCCGGCCTTTCTTCAAAGGACTCCGAGCACGTCATGGAAATCATTCGGAGCATGGCGCACAACAAGATCGTCATTGTCACTATTCACCAGCCAAGCTCGAAAATTTTCCAGATGTTTCACAAAGCAATCCTGCTCGACAAAGGCGGACGGCTTGTCTTTTTCGGAACGCCTTCGGACATGCTGCGCTATTTTGCGGAGGCGGAGCATCAACATCAGTTCGGCGCTGAATTGGGCGCGTGTCCATCGTGCGGAACGACGCGGCCGGAATTCATTTTCGATGTGCTGGAGACACCGTTGCGCGACTTGAGTGGCGATATCATTTACGAAGAAAACAGCCGTGGTCAGCTTGTGGCGGCCCGCCGTTACTCTCCGGAATTCTGGCGCGACAAGTACGAGGCGTTCCGCCTAATTCAGGACGTCAAGCAAGTTTCCCTTCTTCAGGAACCGGTCGCGCCGTTGCCTGCCGCGCCGATCGAGAGAAAGCGGCTCCCAGTTCGCTGGCATGATGAATGGACGCAATTTCGCACGCTGCTGCGCCGTTCTTTTCTAAGCAAATTACGCAACCGCGCCAACATGGTGATTACGATTGGCGTTTCGCCTGTGCTGGCGCTGCTGATCGCGACCATCCTGCGCTACTCTGAAAACGGCACGTACGACTTCGCTTCTGCGTATCACATTCCGACATTCCTGTTTCTCGGCCTGATAGTGGCAATGTTTCTTGGGCTAACCAACAGCGCCGATGACATCATTCGTGATCGGCCTGTGCTGCAACGTGAGCGCAATATCAAGGTTCGCCTGTCGTACTACGTCATCTCCAAAACCCTCACGCTCGGCGTATTTGCCTTTATTCAGTGCGTCCTGTTTGTCCTTATCGGCAATTCCTTCCTGCAAATCCGCGGAATGTTTTGGTTAGACTTGGGGATCATGTTCATGACTGCGATGAGTGGCGTCGCACTGGGCCTGCTCATCTCTTCCCTCGTGGCCGACCCGAAGACGGCGGCCAATATCGTCCCGCTGGTTTTGATTCCACAGATCATCATGGGTGGCGCTCTTATTAAATATGAGGATATGAACCGCAACCTTGCGTTGCTCTATTCGCTCTCACATTGGATCTCCGAACATCCGAGTACCGACAAAACGGTGAAGACGGAGAGCAAGCTGCAGGTGCCCTTTGTCTGTCAATTCATCGCCATGCGCTGGTCTTACGAAGAGATGATTGTCGCTCAAGCCAAACTCAATCCGCTCACGCGGCGGCAGGATCGCGCGAATGACGAGATCCAAAAGCTCGCACCCAAAGCGAACACACCGGGGCTACGTGCACGCCTTAACGACTTGAAGGATGTCCTGGCGTTGCTCTCGGGCCTGGAAGGGCGTTCGACTCGAGATGTAGATCGTTATCTGAAGCTGGTGGACCCTGTGTTGGCCGGAAAGCAGAAGTTCGATGCCTCGCTCTTTAAAGACCCGAAGGGTCCGGTCACAGCCGAACAAATCTACGTCAACCAGAAGGTGTCCGATCTGATCTCAAAGGCGGAGATGGAACAGAACGAT
>QHNQ01000039.1 GCA_003218135.1 Verrucomicrobiota bacterium | reverse complement strand
GCATTGATGTGGGACGTGTTTGCGGTTTCGACGTATTTCACCGTCTCGGTTTTGTTTTGGTACACCGGGTTGGTTCCGGACCTGGCGACTTTGCGCGACCGCGCGACCACAAAGATCAGGAAATTTCTCTTTGGATTTTTCGCTCTTGGCTGGCGCGGCGCGAATCGGCACTGGCGCCATTACGAAATGGCGTATCTGCTTTTGGCAGGGCTTTCGACGCCGCTGGTTCTTTCAGTTCACAGCGTCGTATCCTTCGACTTCGCCACGACAGTCATTCCGACTTGGCACAGCACAATCTTCCCGCCCTACTTCGTTGCGGGCGCGATCTTTGGGGGCTTCGCCATGGTGCTCACTCTGCTGTTGCCGGCACGCGCGATCTTCAAATTGCAGGACGTAATTACGCCGCAGCACATCGACAAAATGGCGAAGATCATTTTGTTGACCGGCTCTTTCGTCGGTTACGCCTACACCATGGAATTTTTCGTCGCCTGGTATAGCGGCAATTCTCTCGAACGCTTCGCGTTTTGGAACCGCGTCTTTGGTCCTTACTGGTGGTACTGGTGGCTCGGCATGCTCTTCTGCAATTGCCTTTCGCCACAACTTTTCTGGTTCAGGTGGTGCCGCCGCAACATCCTTGTCGTTTTCTTTGTCTCGATGTGTGTGAACGCCGGGATGTGGTTTGAGCGGTTCATCATTATTGCCGGCGGTCTGGCCCGCGATTTCCTGCCATCGTCCTGGAGAGTTTATCATCCCACGTGGGTAGATATTTGGACCTACATCGGCACGCTCGGGATTTTCACTTCGCTGTTCCTGCTTTTCATTCGATTCCTGCCGATGATCGCAATGTCCGAAGTGAAGACCGCGGTACCCGAGGCGGACCCGCATTACGGTGAGCCGCCTGGAGTGCGCTCGGTTTCTCCGGGCGGAAAGGAGCGCACACGATGATAAAGACTCCGTACGGCCACAGAGTTTACGCAATGGCGGCGGAGTATCAGAGCGCTGCTGCTCTCTATGAAGCGGCCGAGCGTGTCCGCGATGCTGGGTTCCGGCGTTGGGACGTTTACTCGCCGTTTCCGATCCATGGAATGGACGAAGCGATGGGATTGGGAAAATCGTGGTTGAGCGGCTGGGTTTTGTTCGGCGGAGTTTCGGGTCTGCTCACCGCTGCCCTCGTCGAATTTGGCCCCTCATGGTTTCTCTATCCGGTCGATGTGCATGGCAAGCCTTGGAATTTTTGGACCGTTCCCGCGTTTTTCCCAATCATGTTTGAGTTGACCGTGCTCTTCGCCGCGTTCGCCGCATTTTTTGCGTGGCAGGCAATGAACCGCCTGCCGCGGTGGAATCATCCGATGTTTAACTGGGACCGCTTCAGCCGGGTAACGAACGACGGATTTTTCCTGGCGATAGAAGCGCGCGATCCACGATTTACCGAAGATGGTGTTCGCCAGTTGCTCGAGCAAACCGGCGGACAACACATCACCATCGTGCACGAGGACTAAGTATGTTGCGCGGATTTTTCGTGATTTTTCTTCTGTCTACCATCGCGGTCATCGCGGTGTTTGGATTTCGCGGCCAAAAAAGCACGCAGCCGCCAACTGAAGTTTTTCCCGACATGGTGCGCCAGCCGAAGGTGCGCGCACAAGCGCCACTCGATTTGTTCGCGGATGGGCGCGGTCCGCGTTTGCCGGTTCCCGGCACAGTTCCGATCGGGTACGAAATGCCGAAGCCCGAGACCGCTGAAACGCAGGCCATTGAAGTCGGTCCCTGGTCGCATCCAAACGCGAGTTTCAGCGTCGGCACAAATTATTACAACACCGGCAAAATGCGCGATCAGTGGGGAACTGGTATTCCAGTGGAAGTGACGCGCGAGTTGATGGAGCGCGGGCAACAGCGGTTCAACATCACGTGCGCGATGTGCCATGGCCCCGCGGCCGCAGGCGACGGGATCACCAAAAAATATGGGCTTGCTACGGTGGTTTCGCTTCAAGACGAACGCATCCGCAAAATGTCTGACGGTGAAATTTTCAACACAATTACGAATGGCAAAAACACGATGATGGCTTACGGGCCGAACATCATCGTGCCGGACCGCTGGGCGATCATTGCTTATCTGCGCGCTCTGCAGCGCAGTCAAAACGCGGCGATTGCCGATGTGCCGCCGGAGCATCGCGGCGAGTTGGACAAAGCCGCCGAGAGCAAACCGCCTGAGGCCAAACCCGCAACGAAGCAGGAGGCGCCAAAAAAATGAGCGAGCGGTTACACGGCGTCCCGACGCCAGAAGGCGAATACTTCGACAGCGGCCGATTTGCCGGGCTCTCGTTTGTCCTTGGAGTCGTTGCAGTGATCGCGCTGGTGCTATGCGCCGTGGGCGCAATTGTGAACCCGCACCAGTTTGGTTATTCCTGGCTGTTTGCTTTTGCGTTTTTCTTCACGCTGTGTGCCGGCTGCTTTTTCTGGACAATTGTGCATCATGCAACCGATGCCGAATGGAGCGTGGTGGTGCGCCGGCAATTGGAAAATCTTGGTGCACTATTGACGGTGCTTGCGCTTCTGTTTGTCCCGATTCTTTTGCTCCGTCACCACCTGTTTGTGTGGATGGATATTCCGCCCGGAGTCGATCCCTCGCTCGATACGAAGCGGGCTTACCTCAACTGGCCTTTCTTTCTCGTGCGCGCCGTAATATTCCTGGGCTTCTTTCTGTTAGCGGCGCTCGCATTGCGGAGGCTTTCTGCTGAACAAGACAAGGACGGCAATCCGCGCTTCACAATCAGTATGCGCAAGGTTTCCTTCATTAGCCTGCCGATGTTTGCGCTGTGTCTGACTTTCGGCGCTTACGACTGGCTGGTGGGCCTCAACTACCGATGGTTCTCGACCATGTTCGGCGTTTACATCTTTGCGGGCGCAGCCGGCAGTTCGATGTCGCTTCTCGTTCTGGTGATCACGGCGTTACGCCAGGCTGGTTACCTGAAGGATGTCGTCACGGTCGAGCATTATCACATCATGGGGAAATGGATGCTGGCCTTCTGCATTTTCTGGGCCTACATCGGCTTCGGTCAGTACATGCTCATCTGGTACGCAAACATTCCAGAGGAGACGCAGTATTTCATCAATCGAAACACCCAATCGTGGTGGGCGTTGAGCATGCTCCTGGTGATTGGACGGTTCTTCGTACCGTTCGCGATTTTGCTTTTGCGCTCGGTCAAAACGCATCCCCGCCAGCTCTGCATCGTCGCGGCGTGGCTTGTGTGCATGCAGATGCTCGACATCTACCTGATTGTGCTGCCCTCGTTACACGGCACAGGCTTTCATCCAAGCATCTGGGATTTGCTTTCAGTCGTCGCAATAGGCGCGACGCTCGGTTTTGTTTATCTACGAATGGTGCCGAGGACTTCACTGTTCCCCGTGCGTGATCCGCGCCTGATCGAATCTCTCACCACCGTTAACTGAGATGGCTGACACTGAATCTCTTCGCAATATTGCGCATTCGCGGGCTCCGTTGTCGACGTGGCTGGGCGTCGTTCTTCTCTTCGCATTGTTTGGCGTAATCGTGCTGGCGATCATTGGGCCCATGCCGCGTGGAAGTGACTATGAAGAGACGCGGGCGAAGAAGCGGATGGAAAATCTCAAGACCGCGCAGGAAGACGCGGAGAAAGCGCTGAACACTTACGCTTGGGTGGACAAGAACAAAGGGGTTGTTCGCATACCGATTAGTCGTGCCATGGAGCTGACCGTTGCAGATCTCGCGCAGAAAAAGCCTGTTGCAGCGGGTCCGATTGCCACGCCTCCTCCGGCGCAAGCGTCGCCCGCGGGCGCAGGGAGTGCCGCAGCGTCACCAGCGCCCGCCGTTTCAAAACCTGGTGGTACCCAGGCTGCTGGCTCGCCGTCAGCATCTGTTCCCAGCGGATCGGCGTCACCGCCGAGCCAAACTGCTGGGTCGCCTTCTGCGGCGGCGCAGTCATCTCCACCCGCAGCCGCTTCTGCGAGCCCAGCCACGAGTCCATGAATGCCACCGCCACTGGAATTCCGTTGAAAGAACCGGCTGTCTCTGCCGTCGCTGGAGACACAGAGCAGTTGGAGCGCGCGTACATCGACGCTTCAACCCGCGTGCCAGTGCTGATGTTTTATGCATCGGCAATGGCGTGGTTAATCCTCGGAACGCTGCTGGCCGGGTTCGTTTCATTCAAACTCCACGAGCCTGACCTGCTTTCGAATATCAGTTTTCTCACATGGGGACGGGTGCGGCCCGCACACATGAACGTGATGGTTTACGGCTGGGCGTCCATGGCCGGAATAGGCACAGCGATCTGGCTTATGGCACGGTTGTGCCGGACGGTTTTGCGATATCCGTTGCTGCTTGTTGCTGGTGCGTGTCTTTGGAATTTGGGCGTATTCCTGGGTATCGGCGGAATTCTTCTTGGCGACAGCACCGGCTACCAGTGGCTCGAGTTTCCGCGTTACGCGGCGATCATTTTGTTCGTCGCCTACACGCTCGTTGCCTCGTGGGCAGTGCTCATGTTCCGTTATCGGCGCGGCGAACAAATTTACATTACGCAATGGTATTTGCTCGGCGCTTCTCTCTGGTTTCCGTGGCTGTATGCGGCTGGGCAATTGATGCTGTTCGCCGTACCGGTGCAGGGCGTTTTGCAAACGGCAGTCGGCTGGTGGTATGCGAACAACCTGCTCTTTCTCTGGTTTGGCGCCATCGCCCTCGGCACCGCCTACTATATGATTCCGAAAGTGATCGGGCGTCCGGTGTACAGTTATCACTTGGCCACAATCGGCTTTTGGACGTACGCGCTTTTCTCAAGCTGGACCGGGATGCAGCGACTCATCGACGGCCCTTTTCCGGCGTGGATGATCACCGCCAGTATCGCTGCGACTATTCTGACGATGATTCCCGTCGCGACGGTGGGCCTGAATCATCACATGACGATGCAGGGGTATTTTCCGCTGATGCGCTACAGCCCCACGCTGCGGTTCACCGTGTTCGGCGCGATGTCTTACACAGTCTTTAGCGTGGTTGGCCTGTTAATTTCATTACGCTCCGTCGCCAGCTATGTGAACTTCACCCAGGCGAGCGTCGCTTACTCGCACCTCGGTCTGTACGCGTTTTTCACCATGGTGATCTTCGGTTCGATGTACTACATCGTGCCGAGATTAGTCGGACGCGAATGGCGCTACGCATCGCTGATCAAGCTGCATTTTTGGGCGTCGGCTTACGGCATTGGTTTGATGACCCTCATGCTGCTCGTCGGCGGTTTTAGTCAAGGCTCAAGTATGGAGAATCCTACGCTCGCCTTTAGCGAGAGCGTGGAAACCGTGCTGCCGTATCTGCGCGGGCGCAGTCTCGCCGGTATTTTGCTAACCGCCTCGCATTTTATTTTCGCTTATCACTTCGGATTGATGCTTTTGGGATTGGGGCGCACATCGACTGTCCCCACATTTCTCAACCCGGTTGAAGCGGAGACTTCGGGGGGACATTGATGAAAGGCCTCGCCCCTCTCTTTCTCGGAATCTTCGGCACGTTCGCCTTTTCATGGGTGGGATTGACCGTGATTCCGAATTGGCAGATCGGGCATCTCAATCCGCAATCGGACGAGGAAGGCACCGACATTTATCCGCAGCCTCAATCGGGAATGTTCGAACGGGGCGGGCGCGTTTACGTGGCAAACGGCTGCGTCTATTGCCACAGCGAGCAGGTGCGCCCCGAGTACGCCGGTGCCGATATCGACCGCGGATGGGGTAACCGCCGCAGTGCGCCGCGCGATTACATTTTTGAGCGGCAGGTGCTTCTCGGGAAAATGCGGATGGGCCAGGATCTCGCGAATATCGGCGCCCGCGCGCCCGCAGAACAGGCGAGTCCTTCGCCAACTGGAGCTGCTGCTCCTGCAGGATCACCTGCGGGCGGAACAAGTCCAGCGGCCTCGCCGGCGCCACAAGGAGCAGCATCAGCTGCTTCGCCTGTTGCGAAGCAAAGTCCAAGTTCTTCTCCTGCGCCACAGGCCACCTCGCCTGCACCAGCAGGTTCGCCTTCAGGTGCGACTTCGCCTGGGGCAGTTGCCGCGTCGCCAGCGGCATCGCCAGGATCATCTCCGCCAACCGCAGCCGCACCCGCCGGTCCCCAGACAGGTGTTGGCGCACCGTGGCCAATTCAAACCGTTGGCGAGCCGGCGATGTATTCGGCGGCGTGGCACCATGTGCATCTTTATTCGCCGCGCAGCATCAACGTTGATTCGAACATGCCGTCCTACCGGTTCCTCTATGAAAAGCGCCGCGTCCATGAGCAACGTTCGGCAGATGCTCTGAAGCTTACCGGCGCGGATGCGCCACCAGAAGGTTGGGAGATCGTTCCCACCTACGACGCGAAATGTCTCGTTGCGTACATGATGGCGCTCAATCAATCGCATCCGCTCAAAGACGTCAGATCGGTCAGCGGCGCACCGGCCGCACCCGCGAGCGCAGCATCGCCGGCGCCATCCCCCGCTCCTGCAAAATGAGAATGTAATGAACGACGAACCGAAATCGCCAGCGCGCATTGGCCAGGGGATGGATTACGGCGAACAGGCCGATGTCCAACAGGTCCATGCCGCTGTGCAGCGCGAAAAACGCGAACCGCGCGTCGGCGCCGAACCGCTCTCGATTTGGCTGATCGCGATCTACGGACTGGCGATATTTTTTGCTGGTGCGTATCTCGGGCGTTACTCCGGAAACTTTAGCAGCGGCGGCCTCGATCCGATGGGGGCGCCTCCTCCCGCAAAGAAAGCAGCGGGAGGTCCTGCTGGCGGTGAGCAAGTTGCCGAACTATCGCCGCGCGATCGCGGCAAAAAGATATTCGCTGCGAATTGTCAGACGTGTCATCAAGCCACCGGACAGGGTGTGCCCGGGCAATATCCGCCTCTCGCGGGTTCTGAATTTACAAACGGTGGCTCCCGGCGCATGGGCATGATCGTGCTCAAAGGCTTGCAAGGACCGGTGAAAGTGAAAGGACAACAGTATGGTACCGCAGTCATGCAACCGTGGGACAAAACCTTGACCGACCAAAAAATTGCCGACGTCATGACCTACGAGCGGAGTGACTGGGGCAACAGCGCCAGCCCAGTCACAGCTGAACAAGTCGCAGCGTTACGGAAAGAACTCGCCAGTCATCCGGAATCCTTCACAGAGCATGACATTCTCGCGGCTCCTGATGAGGACATTCCGGGAGGCGGCGCGCCAGCGGGCGGCGCGCCACCGAAACCCGGCGAAGCCGCAAAACCAGGTCAGCCGCCGAAACCGTAACGATACCGCACAGTTAGCCGCGACTGCGGGGATGTACGTTTCTTCATTTATTACCCGCGCAACTTTGCCTGCTGCGGACGATTTAAATTTGTATGAGAAACTACGCTAAAATTCTATTCTCAATGCTCGCGGCTGTGATTTGCGCGACTGCGTTTGCAGCGGACCAGCCCGCGTGCAAGAAGACCGGCAAGAATTGCCCGATGAATAACGGTAAGGCATGCAATTGCGGCAAGAGCTGCGATTGCTAGTCAAACGCAGCAGCCGCGGATTAACCAATTGTAAGGCTTTTCCGCCAAACGCCATCGTGTACGTGGCGACGGTCTGTGACGGCTGACGTTTCTGTGATCGATCACGATGCTGTTGCGCTCGCGGGAATAAAATTTTCAAATTCTTCGAATCGAAGTCGCTTCCGCAGCTCATGGCGGAGCAACAAGAGATTTGCGCACATCTGAAGAACGATCGACCCAACCGAGAGATACCAGACCTCCCTGATGTCGAATCCAGGCATACGTGAGATCAGCAGCGCCGGCAGAGCGAATAGCACCAGGCGTGTCATCGAGCTAAACAGCGGCGGCAGCGTGTTACCGATTCCCTGAAAGACACTCGAACTTGTAAAAACAATTCCCGCCGAGACGAAATTCAATGAGACGATCCGCAGGTAATCGCTGCCAAAGGCAATCACTCGCGGGTCGCGTGAGAAAATCCGAATCAGCGTCGCTGGTGCGAGATATACAATCAGCGTGAGCCCCAGCATCATCAGCGACGCAATCCCGATCGCCGAATAAACAGAGTGCCGGACTCGATCCGCGCGGCGTCCGCCGAAGTTCTGTCCCACAACGGGCGAAACAGCAAAGCTGAGCGCAACTACCGGTAAGAAGAGCGCCTGCATCACGCGCGCGCCGACTCCGAAGCCGGCCTGGGCCGCTGGTCCAAAGCCGCGGATGATCGCGTAAACGAGCAGGATGTAAACAAACATCAGCAAAAACTCGGCACCGGCCGGCACACCGATCTTCAGCATCGCCCCGCAAATTTTTGTTTGCGGCCGGAACAGCGGAAACCGAAACCGCAGGTAATGGTATTTTTTTTCGAAATAAATTATCATCAACACATCGGCGACCAGAATCGAAATGAACGTAGCAAGCGCTGCGCCGGTCACACCGAGCTTCGGCCAAGGGCCGATTCCAAAAATCAGCAACGGAGCAAGGACGATATTGAGCAGCACACTGAGGACCTGAAATCCCACAGCCGGCTTTATGATGCCGGTGGCTCGCAAGGCCGAACCTAGCGCCACAAGTGGAAATTGAAGTAACATTCCCGGAAGAAACCAGAGCAGATAAGCTTTTGCCAATGTCGCGGTTGCTGCGTCTGCGCTTAGCCAGTCACAATACGCAGGGCGCAGAATAAACCCGACCACGCCGAGCGCGAATGCGATCACGATCGACATGACGAAAGACTGGTTGAATGCGAGTTCCGCGTGCGGCTGGTCCTTTCTTCCGGCTGCTTGCGAGATCAACGTGGTTGTTCCCACGCCGAGCATTTGAGTGAGCGCCAGCACAATCATTGTGAGGTTGCCGGCCACACCGACTGCAGCAATCGCTTCTTTCCCGAGGTGTCCCACCCAGTAGAGATCGGCCAACAAATAAAGCGTCTGTACGAGCACGCTCGCTGCCAAAAACGCCGACATATGCAGCAAGTGTTTGGTCACTGAGCCTTCAGTAAGATCCTTCATGCGTTCGCGAAGCTTCGCTGAATCATTCAGTTGCTCAAGATTTGAATACTACCAGTCGAGCCACGTTCCAGGCTTTCGACGATCTAACCTTCTATTTCGCAGTTATTGAGACTTCGAAGACGAAGCTTTCCTCTCGCCGGGACGACTTTCAGTCCGCGCCAGCTCGCGAAGTGAAGCTGGCGATGGAATATTGTTCCACTCCATCAGGATCTTTTCCGTTTTTGGACCATTGTCATTCAGCCAGGCACTCATTTGGTCGCCGACTTTTTCGCCGTAAATGCGATGTGAATAAACAATCGAGCAGCCGACACCGTTTACCAATTTAAACCGGGCAAACGCCACCTCGATAAAATTTGGACGGCCAAAAACGACGGCGATGAAATGCTCCGCTGGCCGATCTGGTGTCCGAGGGACTGAATCAGTCCTGAGCACTCTACCATTGTGGCTTTTGTAATTTTCCAGGACCGCGTTCGCCTTCGCTGCCAACGCATCACCATCATGAGCGCTCTGATAAACGTTGATCGTGATCATGTCCGCCCACTTGTCGAGGTTCTCCTGACCTTCCGGCGTAAATTCATGTTGATCATTCTGGGACCAGCGATGGAAATAATCGATTCCTCCGAAAACAAGTGCCGGCTTCGTTGCTGTGGCGGCGGCGCGCGCGTGTTGCGCATCGAGCGAGATGCACCCGAGCGTCATTGCCGCAAGAAACTGAACGACGCGAACTCTCACAAGTAATACGCTCATGCTGTCGCCGGCGGCGGGGGGATCGGAGGAGTAACTCCGGCAGCGAATCGTTTTTGCCAGCTGGCACGATGAAGAATCAGAAAGATGAGCCAGCCGACGAATGCGAACAGGCCCGCGGGAAGCGTAACCAGCATGAACCAACCCGTCACACCGAGCGAATAAAGAAGCTCGCCACAATCGTGCCCGTTGATGATGCACGGATGCACCGAACCTTCGTCCACTTTGCATCCGTAGGCATTGGCGATCGCTGCGCACAACATCACTGATCCAATCGGCGCAAACGCGAACAAAACAATGAGGACGAGGGCAACCCCGTAAAGAATCCAGGGGAACCGTTTCCTGACCGGTAGAGGCGGCGGATTCATTGCGCGGCTCACTGCCGATGCGTCTTCTTGAACCCCTCCTCTTAACCGTTTTCAAAGGACAAATCCCAATTCTGCTTATTGCCGGATCCCTGCTCAAAATATTTCTGAGCCATCATGTTCAACTCGGCGGGTGTCGGCAATTTTGCGTCGTGCGGCGCTTGCTCTCCGGCTTTCTCTCCGATCCAATAAGCCGCCCGCTCTTCCGCAGTTCTGCCGTGGGCTGCGCGATGAGTATAGAATGCGGTCACACCACAGACCATGAACGCCGCGACCGCCATCATCACAAAGAAACGCAACGGTTTAAATTCTCGCGCCACGACTCGGCTAGACAATCATGCGCAGTTTTCGGTGGCAAGGTTTAATGATCCATCTGGTCTGGTCTCTGCGATGAGGCGTTGTTGTCCGACGCTTGACTCGCTCTTCTGATCTGAGGAGCTACTGCGCTTACTGGACGATCCCGTGTTTCTCAGCCCAGTCCCAAAGCGCAGTGAACTCTGCCGGCGGCGGTTTGTGCGTTCGTTGGAAATGCGCACGGTGTTCTATCAGCATCTTTCCAAATGTCATTCCGTCAGCCCCTGCGCGATTCGGATCGGCGCCGCGCTCAAGTAAGGTGAGCACGTCAGCGTAGGCGAGCTTGTCATTGAGTCCCATTTTAGTGCGGTAAAGCAGCAACGGATAATCGGCCGAATCCGAATCGTCCTTCGGCATGGCGGAATTGACGTCAGCACCGTGATCGAGGAGCAGCTCAAATCGCCATCTGGCCTGATTTTCGTAGTAACCCAGATACCAGTTCATCAGGATTATGGGCCGGCTAAACTCGTCACGAGTGTTCGGATTTCCACCCGCGTCCAGCATCGCGCGAAGAACGGGTGCCGATGAATGCACCGCGTTTGCCATCGCGAAGGAGCTCCTCCGATTGCCCTTCCTGGAGTTCGGGTCCGCGCCGAGCGAAAGTAAAGTTCTCACCGCATCGATTGATTCCGGACGTTGCCACGATTGCATGACAGCGAAGTTGAGCAGCGTCGCGCCGTCCCGTCCGGGTGCCTGTAAATCCGGGACGCCCTTTGCCGCCGCGCGGATCGCGTCCGGATCGTTCTTCACGATACCTTGGGCGACGGCGAATAGCGCCGGCTGATCGCCAAAATCCAATCTTCCCGAGTTATACTCCGCCTCTAATTGGCGGCGATGCACGTCACCTTTCTCCATTTCAATGAAAAACGCACCGAAAGCCGCAACAGGCAGCCCAAGACAAAGAATCAGAGGCGCGACGATCAACCAGCCTCGCGATTTGTTAGCCAAAAAGGTCGTGACGGCAGCCATCGCGCCGATCGTCAGCAACAGCGAGCCGAACACGATGTAGGCAATGCGCAACGAAGCAGCTTCGCGGGCGGTGCCTAGTGCAACTGTGATATAGAGAACACCCACAACCCCGTAGGCGCCGGCAGCGAGCCACAAAACGATTTTGAAGATTTTCCAGATCACGGCCGGCGTTTTTATCAGCTCGGGACGATTTACACAAGGAAGATGCGGCTGCCGGGTACGCCGTGTTGCCTGTCACGGCGCCCGCTCGCGAAAGATTGTGGTGAAAAGAAGGTGCGTTGGCAGATAAACAACAAGCGGGAATAGCAGCATTAAAAGAATTACAAATAGCGGTCCGGGCAGAATCTTCTGCGGATTTTGGCCGAACCCATAGACCCAATTCACATTCTCCTGTGGATTGCTCAGCAGATAAGAGAGCGGCAGCACCACCAGCGCGACAATTGTCTGCGAGATAAAAGCGCGCTGATCGTACCCGAGGCGGTGAAGCGTCCAGAGAAGTAGCAGCGGCAGGATGATGTGAAAACACGACAGGCTGCGGATAAACAAGGGGATCTTGGGATCGAACATGTAAGCGCTCAAACCAATCAATGACTTGCCGGTCGCGAGCCGGAAAAAGAAATCGAGATTCCAAAGCGCTTCAAAGAACACGACTGAGATAGCCATCATGCTGACGAGCAGCGCGTTCTCCAGCCAAAGCGCGGGCAGGAGCGCGAGCAGCGCGATATCCGAGAACCAACGGAAATTGGCCGGTCCGTACTGTCGCCAGTAGATCGGCACCAACGCACAAACGAAAAGCGTATAGATAATCTTCAGGCTGAGAGGAATCACGCCCTCAACAGTACCCAGAATCGCGTACGCGCAACGCGCCGAGATCTCTCTCGGCGCGTCGCGTTAATTTGACTGAACCCGGCGATCAGGTCTGCGTCTTACTTTTGTCGCCTTTTTTGCATTGGGCTTCGAACTTCGCGTACTGCTCCGGCGTCAGGATTGATTTTGCCTGTTCCATGTATTTGGCCTCGCTGGCCTCGGAGCAGCCGGCCTTCTGATGGTCGGCCATGGCCGCGTCCATCTTTGTCTTCTGATCGGGCGTCAGATTGAGGCTGGCCAATGAAACTGTACACGCCATCTTCGCTTGGTTGCCAACTTGCTTTGTGCAGTCGCCATGCTCGCCCGCAAACATCGTCGCTGCCGCAAAGAGTCCCGCCGTTACTACCGCAATGAGTTTCGTCATAGTGGGAAACCTAGACATTGCCGCAGAGATCATCGTTCAAAATGCCTGGCGATTGACGGGAGAGCTCCACAGATTCGACAAACTGTAACTGACTACTTGACTGTCGCCTACGGCCGCAAATTAGATGTGCTCCGAACCTTGTTCAGTTATAGTAACGCAGTTGCTATGAGCTACAGACCGCCCACGGTTACGTTGCAAATTCCCGCTGAAAAAATCGATGGACAGAGTGTGACCTTCAGACCGGTGCGAGACGGAATCGATTCCGAAGTGACCGGTGTAATCCAGATCGTCGAGAACGCAGACGGATTTAGCGTCAACGCTTCGTACGTCGTCGGACAAAATCCACCGCAGCAATCTCATGTTTACTGGTTCGATCAATCTGAGATCGATGTAATCGCCAGGTCGCTAACTAAAGAGAAGCGACGCATCCTGATTGTTGATGATGACTCTGACAGTACGCACCTTGTCAAAATCCTTCTCGAAAAGACCGGCAGCTATGTCGTGCTCGAAGAAAACGACTCTGCCGCGGCCCATCAAAGTGCCAGGAGCTTTAGGCCGGACGTGATCTTGATGGACATCATGATGCCGAAGACGGATGGCGCCGAACTCGCAGTACAGATCGAGGCCGATCCCGAATTGCACAGCACGCCGATTATCTTTCTCACGGCGTTGGTCACAAGACCTGAGACAAACACTGGCCTCCGAATCGAAGGCCATCGATCGCTCGCCAAGCCGATCAACATTCCCGAGTTGATCGATCACATCGAAGAGAGCCTGCCCCACGCAATGTGAGCAAGTGCGTCAGGCGTACGCAGCGAGTCTAATCTCACAACGTCGTCGCGCTTGCAGGAACGTTCACCCTCTCCCTTTTCAAAGGGGAGAGCCGGGGAAAACAAACGCCAATTGAAAGGGATTGACCGCGATCCAGCGACTTTGTTAGGCTCGCCTCTATGACTACGAAATTTTTTGCACTTATTGCCATAATCGGATTTGCCGGCGTTTGTGTTGCGCGCGCTCAGTCGCCGACACCGGGCAAATCACCTTCTCCATCACCAACGCCTGCAAAACATCGCGCGGTGAAGAAAGCCCAGGCGACCGCAGCGGCGCATCCGACGCCGTCACCGACGTCGGGTAAATTCACCCTGGGCGATTTGTTCAAACCCAGAACATCTGGATCTACGAGTGCGGCGACCGGCACGCCTGGCCCTGCAAAAGGTGCCAATGCAGAGGTTGCCAGTAGGTCCCCGGCGGCGGGCGGCGGCCACGGCCTCGTTTGGGTCAATACAGAGACGCACGTGTACCACCGGGAAGGCTCGCGTTTCTACGGGACGACGAAGAAGGGGAAGTACATGACCGAGGCCGAAGCGATCAAGGAAGGAAATAAAGCCGCGGCCAAGGGCCCATAGCACGTTGGACATCCAGCATCAGGCAATGTGCGGGGCCCAGCCGTTTACTTCGCTGTGATGCTTTGCAGCGCATCAGCCAGCGTCTCGAAAGTCGTGATTTCGATTTCGGGTCCGTAGTGGAATTGCGACAGGATGTTGAGGCCAATGTCCTTGTGCGGATCGGGGATCACTCGCGTCACTGAGGCTGCTCTTTTTTCCGCAATTGCATCCATGATTTCGGCAATGTGGCGTGCCGCTGCCGGATCCATTGATTCCAACCACCGGAAATCGGCCAGAACTCGGAACCCGGGCACGACATCGTGCACAAGCTCACGCACGCGTTGCGCAGCGAGCTTTGCTTGCTCCGCCGTAACCCGTTGCGTGGCGCTAATCACCAGGAGTCGTTTCGATCGATCGAGCTCAACGGCGTACATACTCGAGATTACACAGCATAGTCATCGCCGGACGTTCGGCTGCGAATTTTCTGAGGAAATACCTGTTCTGCGGGAAGAAGCGACCACGATTTTATTCATAGGTAACTGGCACGCCGACCTGTGAGACGCTTCCAGGTTTGAACCGCCACCTTCGAAACGTGTCGGTGGTAACTTTATCGAGGACGCGGTTACCGGTGCTCTGCATCATCGTTGCGTTGGTAACCTTGCCGCTCACAGTGTCGACAAGCATGACGCAAACCCCGCTTCCAGTAATATTGGCGTGCTTTGCTTGGTATGGGTATTCCGGCAAAGGCGCGCTCACTGCCATGGCTTGGGCAGCGGAGAGCGACAGCTGAGTTGGGGGCGGGATGCTGGCCATCTCACGTTGCACCACGGAAGGCGCGCGCCTTTTGACACGAGCTTTCTTTTCCACAGGTGTAGCCGCTGTTACGGGTTCTTCTGCCTGCGGCGTTTGCTGGCTCGCGGGTGTTGGCGTTTGAGTTGGTGCTCGCGCTGCGACTTCCCGCCGGCGTTCCGCCTTTTTCCTTTTCGATTGCGCCGGTGGGGCAGGCTCGCCGGTCTCTAAATGCTCCGGCAGATTTGTCGAAGTTGCATCCTGAGGCCGCGCCGAGGGGACGTCGGCAAATACAATACCAGCACAGAGAATGGCGACCGTGCCTCCGTAGCTAGACATCGGAAAAATCTTATCCCCGCATCAGGAACGTCAAATTAACGCGCTTGTTGAGTCTTGCGTCAGCTCTGTTCTGCAAGGAGGAAATTTCATTTTGTTGAGTTGTCGCCGACGGTTTCGCTTCTTTATTTATCTCGTGAGCGCGACAGACATTACCGTGTGGATTATCTCTGCGCTTCTTGCGATTGGAATCGGCGCGAGCAAGTATGCGAAATGGAAAACGCGCAACAAACTTGTGCGCGAGCTGGCAGCGATGGACCCCGAACGCCGGGAAAAAGTCCTTAGTCGAATGCACCCGGAGCGTGCCATGGAAGCGCGGCAGGAGTTAATGCGGCGATTCCACATAAGCTGACTATCGAAAGACTTGATGTCGCTGCGCCTCACAATGTCATTCTGAGCGAAGCGAAGAATCTCGGATGATTTGGATCGATCCTCACCAACTGAAACAGACCAGAGATGTTTCGCTCCGCTCAACATGACAGCACATTTTAATGCTCGCGTAATTCTTGAGCTAACTCGTCCTTCAATTCGTCAATGTCCTCCGCGTCTTTCGAGATGATCATTTTAGTTTTGCCGAGTGACATCGACGAGCAAAACCACGTGAACAACACCGTTTACCTGCGATGGGTCCAGGATGTTGCCACCGCACACTGGCGGGCCATCGCCAGCCCGGAAGCACAGGAGACCATCGGCTGGGTCGTGCTCCGGCACGAGATCGATTACAAGACTCCCGCGCAAGCCGGTGACAACATCACGCTGCGGACCTGGGTCGGCAAAGCGACTCGCCTCACGTTTGAACGGTTCACGGAAATCCGGCGCCGCAGCGATGGTCAGCTCTTGTCAAAGGCTCGCACTTTGTGGTGCCCGACCAATGCGCAAACCGGTCGACCGATGCGCGTGCCAGCCGAAGTCCGCGCACAGTTTTCCACCTGAGAACCATACGAGCCGTGCACTTCCGGGAGTTGAACGTTGAACGTTGAGCGTTGAGCATTGGGCATTGCAAGTTCCATCTCCTCAGTCACGACCGGTTATCGCTTGTTATTGCGCGACGTTTCTGAAGCCGGAGATGTTGCATATTTATCGGCAAATCACCGCCCTGAAACGATGCGCTCCAGTGGTCATCGCACAGAAACGCGAGCAAACCGAGCGCTTCCAATTTGAGCCGGTCCAGATTGTTCCCAAGCCGGCAACACATTTCTTGAGGCGATTTTGGTTCAGGCAAGTCCGCGACATGCCATGGCAGATTTCGGATGCAGAGCTGCGTGCGCTGTTGCGCCTCTTGAGTAGAACCGACGCTCGCCTCTTGCACATTTACTTTGGCCAAATCGCTGTCCACCTCCTGCCACTGATTCGCACATGGAAAAACCCGTCGATCGTTTCGTTTCACGGCGCTGATGTTACGGTGGACATGAACAAACCCGCCTATCGAGAGTCCACACGGCAGATGCTCGACGCAGTGAAGTTGGTCCTGGTTCGCTCGGAATCTTTGCGGCGCGCACTGATTGATCTTGGGTGCGATCCAAAAAAGATTGAAGTCCAACGCGCCGGAATTCCACTGGAGGAATTTGCGTTCCACGAACGGAGTTTTCCGAACGACGGTGAATGGCGGTTGGTGCAGGCCGGTCGCTTGATCGAGAAAAAAGGTCTGCCGGTTACCCTTCGCGCCTTTGCAGTTTTCCTGAGAAAGTATCCAAATGCGACGCTGACGATTGCCGGTGAAGGGCCGCTGCTCGGCGAGCTTCAGAAACTGGCGCGCGAACTAAACATCGAAAGACGCGTTTCGTTCACCGGTTTCATTTCGCAGGAGCAATTGCGCGACATTTATTATCGCTCGCACATTTTTGTGCACCCGAGCCAGACTGGACGTGATGGAAACGTAGAAGGCATTCCAAATTCGATGCTCGAAGCAATGGCCAGTGGGCTGCCGGTATTTGCAACCGAGCACGGTGGCATTCCCGAAGCAGTCGAGAACGGTCTCAGCGGCGTGCTCGTGCCTGAGCGCGATCACGAAGGCTTAGCGCGGGCGTTGGTCAATGCAGCGAAAGATCCAGCTTTTGTTTCGCAGATTCCGCGCAGTGGCGCTGAGGCTGTTCGAAAAAATTTCGATCTCCAACTGCAAGCGCAGCGACTCGAAGATATTTATCTGCGGACGATAGGTAGGGGCGATTGACCTCAATCGCTCAGGGCGATTCGGGTGGACCGCCCTACCTCTAAATCGCTACGCCACGAGTTTGCTACTCCCGGATTACTGCCGGTGCCACGGCTGCGTCACGTTTTGGATTCGCGGCTTGCACTTGTCATTGACCAAAACGAACGCCAGCGTGTTTGCATCCGGCCGGCTAAATTTATACACACCAGGGCCTCTGCAGGATTTGGGAACAGCCCCCGCCCTGCGCGTCTCTTGAACAGTGATTGTATCACCTGTCACGGTATAGTTGCCCCAGATTTCAGCCTTTGGCTTCGCAGCCATGACGTGAAATGTACCGTCAGGGTTGATTGTCCAGACAGTACCAAACGAGTTGGTCCATGTGCCGGCGAGCGCGGCCGGACCGGATGGAGTCGTCGCGCAAGCGCTCATCAGCACAATCAACGCGCCTGCAAAAATAATTCGGAGAGAGTGTTGTAATTTCATGGGCGGCATTCTGCCTCATCGCAACTGAATTCGTCAAGCTTCGACTGCGGCAAAGAGATTGGTTGCCAGGGAGTTCGCGTTCGACGTACAAAGTCGCCGTGGAACAGATCCCGCCAGAGCCACCAGTTTCCCCAACGCCAAGACCAAATTGGTGGAAGCGAAATTGGAAGTGGTTCGTCCCGCTTGGCTGCTTCAGCATCGCGCTGTTGTTCGTCGTTTTCGTTGGTTCAGTGGTCGTGATCGTGTTCAGCGCAGTAAAATCGACGGACGTTTACAAGGATGCGCTGACACGGGCCAAGTCCCATCCTGCCGTGATTGAGGCGCTAGGTTCTCCGGTTACAGAGGGATTTCTCGTCTCCGGAAACACAAACGTTAACGGCGCATCCGGAGAAGCGAATCTGGCAATTCCCGTCTCCGGTCCAAAAGGAAAATGTACAATCTACGTGGCTGCAAAGAAGTCGCTCGGTCGATGAGACTATTCGGGACTGGTTCTCGAAATCGCAAACACCCATCAACGAATCGATCTTCTCGGATCGTCGGCGGGAGCGCGTTCGCAATAAAATTGCGTTGATTGTGACGCACATCGTTGAGCATGGTCTTCACGAGAAGCCGATCCACCTAGACCGCTCCCGCCGCGCACGTAAGGTTCATGTATGTCGATCTCAGAGGAACACGTAAGGAACGCGCTGAAGTTGGTGAAATATCCGGGATTTAGTCGCGATATCGTGTCGTTCGGCCTGCTGAAGTCCATAGAAATCGACAACGGAGAGGTGAAGGTCCAGCTCGCGCTGGCGACAAACGATCCGAATGTTCCGGCAACGATAAAAAAAGATGCGGAAAGTGCATTGCGCGACATCGAAGGAGTGCGCAGCGCGAAGGTTTTGATCGACATCCATGCGCCACCCGGCGGTGCAGGCGCTGGCATGGCCTCGACCCGCATTCCTGGAGTCACGCACGTGATCGCGGTGGCAAGCGGCAAGGGCGGCGTCGGCAAGTCAACTGTAGCGGCAAATCTCGCTGTCGCGCTGGATCAAACCGGCGCGCGCGTTGGCTTGTGCGATTGCGACATTTACGGGCCGAGCATTTCTATGATGTTTGGCACGCGGGAGCGGCCAACTGCCACAGAAGAAAACAAGATCGTGCCGATCGAGCAGTATGGGCTGCGACTCATGTCGATGGGATTTCTGCTCGACGACACTTCGCCTGCGATTTTGCGCGGACCGATGGTGACCCGTTACA
>QHNQ01000144.1 GCA_003218135.1 Verrucomicrobiota bacterium | reverse complement strand
GAATCTCCTTCTACGAGTCGTATTCGGGGATGTGTCAATGTCCGAGCTCGTTCTTTCAGGCGAAAATCAATTCCGATGACGAGTCCTTCAGCCCCCGCTTTGATCAAGTCTAAAAGGTTGGCAAAATAAAGGACTGAACCGCCTTGATCGACTCCCGTCTGAAGAATAAAAGATGGTCGAATTCGCGTCACGAGTTCTTGATACAACTGCAAATCTAACGGGCACTGTCGAATCTCGTATCCGAGAAACGTGTTCTTAAGCCACGTCTCCATGCTGTGGTAATAGAAACGGTGAAAATAGTCGATGATCTTTGGGCGAATCTTCCGCTTCAAATAGCTCCGCAGCATACTCATTGTGTCGAATAGCAATCGACATCTGCGGTAGGCTCGCCGGGATCAAGATCCTGGCCGCCATCTCCTAAAGGGGACGGCGATTCCATCAGCAACCCTCGCCCTTGTTGGTGTTTCGCCACCATTCAACAACGATAGAGGGTCGCGTTCACCGTGTAGCCTCCGCAACGACACCGGCGGCACTACGCAGATCAATCAGTTGGTCGCAATTTGCCACGGCACTAAGACGGTGAGCGGCCACAACCATCGTGAGCTTGCCCGCAAGACTGCCGAGCGCCTCGAGCAGCTTTGCTTCAGTAGCGATATCCAGCGCGCTGGTTGCTTCGTCCAGAATCAACAGCGACGGACGACGGTAAAGCGCGCGCGCAAGACCGATGCGCTGCCGCTCCCCGCCGGAAAGACGAATACCACGCTCTCCCACGATTGTATCGAAGCTGGCAGGCAATTCCGTTTCAATGAAATCGAGTAACTGCGCTGTCGCGCAAGCTTCACGCAGCCACGCAGGATCGATTTCATTATCCGCCAGGCCAAAAGCGACGTTACGCGCGATCGTATCGTCGATGAGAAAAATTTCCTGTGGCACATAACCGATGGAAGCTTGCCAGGAGGGCACCAGCGCAGGTGTAAGGAGCTGGCCATCGATCACGACCTCGCCTGCGGTTGGCTGGTATAGGCCAAGCAACAAATCGACCAGAGTCGATTTTCCGGAACCGGTTGGGCCAATGATGCCGAGCGAAGTGTTTTTGGGGATGGTCAGAGAAAGGCCGTCTAGTGCCAGTCGTGATGCACCGGGATAACGAAAACTAACTTCGCGCAGACTGATCGCCTCATCCCAATGAAAAGGCGTCGCTCGGCCAAAAGCATCGCCACGGATCCGCGGCGGCATGGACGTGTCGGTCTCCGCGGCAATAAATTCATCGTACACCTCGTCCACCGCGTGGCGCATGGCGCTGACCTGAGTTAGCTGACTGTAAAGCAACTGGACCGAAGGCAGTAGCCGGTACCCTGCAACGGCCATCACTCCCAGGTTCGGAAGAATGTCGGAGAAATCGCGGCCTCTCATTGCGAGCAGCAATACAGCCAGCACCAGACCGCCGAAAGCAAGCGGTTCCACAAGATAACGAACGCTGGTGCCAAAGATCGATAGTCGCGCACCCATCCGCGCGATAATCGCGGAGTGGCCGGCAAAACGGTCGAGAAAATATTCTTCGGCGCGATGGACTTTTACCGGCTTAATCCCGCCGAGCATCTGTTGGGCTTCCCGGAAGAACCCAGCAACAGATATTCTCAAATTTTCATCCACGTCTCGGCGTTTGCGGGCAAGAAGTCGAAAAATGACCACGTAAAACCCACCCAACACGATTGCCGCCGACAGAGCGATCACCGGCTGGACCAAAAACACCATAGCCAACAGAAGCACGGCGGTGAGCCCCCGCGCCACGCAGTCCAGTAAAGGGAGAAGCACTCCCAGGGTGTAATTCGTCGCGTCGCCGAGAACTTTCTTGAGGAGATTCCCAGTGTTGCGCTGAAGAAAATAGGTGTACGGCTGCGACGCGATCTGGCGCAGAAGCCGGAGGCGTAACCAGTGAGCAAAGTTCTGGGTGTAACGCGTGCGCGCATACTCGGCCAGCAAGTTCACCGCGTTGGAGGCAAAGAGCCCTGCGATAGCGATGGTACCGGCTATCAGAAGCAGTTGCCGGTTTTCCATGGGCGGAAAAAGGCTGAGGAAACGCGTGCCGAACTCAGATCGGCGGATGCGGTCGGGATCGGCTGCGATTGCCAAAAATGGAAAGATCGATGTGATCCCGATGACTTGAAACACGGCCTGCGCTAGCGAGAACGAAAATATCAAACCCAGTTTCGCTCTGCCGTATGGCCGCGCGAGAAAGAGAACGCGACGAATCAGGTCGGCAACATTATGAATAAACCGGGGCAAGGCGTCGTTACACGTTCACGAAAATGGGCGCATCACATCCTGTAATGGCGAATTGGGGCCAACTATCTGCGGAAAAAACTCGGGTGTCAAAGACTCCCCGGCTGCTAAAAGACGAATGACTCGTGATCACTGATTTGAACTCTCACTATTGACCTCCGACAGCGGGCTCGCTTCTTCGTAGAGTCTTTTGATTTTCTTCGCCCCGTCGCTGTGATACCAGCCGTTGAAAAGCAGAATGTCGCCACGGCGGACGGCGCTTACCAAAGCGTGGTGATCCTCTGGCCGATCGCCATCAGGCGCCATCAGCACACTAAACGCTTTTGGATAAACCATTCGTGCACCAGCCGGCGTCGAGGTCACCCTGTGGTGCACATAGGAATTAAGCGGCGCCGAATAGGCGAAGTAACGCATCGATTCATTTTCGGGAATCAACAGGACATCGGGATGCGCGTCCGCGACCGCTTTAAAAACGTCCGGATTAAGCGACCCACTTACGGTCGCGGTTGAATCCACATAGAAAAGTGTGCAACCCCAGCGCTGCTTCGCGTAGGCAATCCTTTCCCGAAGAATCTGGGCCGCGTGCTCGTCATCGGCAGCTTGGTGCACCGGCTTGCCATCTACCATCGCGATTCCCTGCGGCCGAATGCATACACCCACCTTTAGTCCGGCAGCGCGGAATTTCTCGAAGTATTCGTCAATCACGCTTTTCGCGCTGTCATTCTTAAACTCCATTTCCGGCGCGAGGCTCGGGACAAGGCGCGGATCGCCGTAATAGCAAGCACCGAGAAACTCCTCGCCTTCTGGATCCCAGGTGATCATTCCCTGCGCACCAATATCCTTTAGGACTTGAACGCTGTTATCGGCCAGCTTAAGAAGCGCGGCTCGAAAAGCTGCTTTACCCTTGTCATTAGTAATGTCGATGTCGCCGAAGTTCACGATCCAGCGGCGCGGGTTGCTCGCAACATTGATTTGCGGGCCCGCCAGAAACATCGCGCCAATCGGGCGATGATCGTTCCAGTTCAACTGGAATGGATACTTCCCTGCGTACCGTTCCAAAACGTCGCCTGAGAGATCCTGGATGCGCGCGCCTGCCGGGCCAAAGCGCAGGGAAACGTTGAATACCTTGGTAACCCCGGGTTTGATGTCACTACAAGTGATCACCAATGGATAGCTGGTTCTGGCCAGGAAATTCGTTGAATAGGGCACATTCACGGCACATTCCACATCATCGCTGCACAAATTAAGTGCTCCAGTTCCGTAATCCACATGGACAAGCGGCACAACAAAGCGTGGATCGGCAACCGTAGGAATCGAAGCTGGAGACTGACCCAAGGGCCACTCGGGGCCTTTAAAGCCGAATCCGAACATACCCGCCTCAAGCGTGCCGCCGTTGGGAATACGCGGAAAGTTCAGTTCCATCAAACGAATGGAGAGTTCGTTGAGCGGTTCTGAGCTGGTATTCGAAATCTCAATTTTCATCGTGATTTTATCGTCTTCTTTGCCGTAGCTGCAGGAGATGCGTCCCCAGGGGTAACTCAGGTGGATTGTGTCGGCCTTCTTATTCGGCGTTCCGGCTCGCGATGAAGAACCAGGAAGAAGTGCGTCGAGTACGGCCCGAAAAACAGATTTCTGCGGCCGCAACTCTCCGCTTTCGGGCGAACTGAGTAGCGATTGTTCATTGAATGAGAGTGAATCGAGGCCGTGAACGCCTACGACGAAATTCAAGCCCTGTTTTGACGCAGGCGATTGGACGAGCGCTGGGCCCGGAGTTCGATTCCGCTGTGACTCCTTTTTCAGCGGGCTCGGGTCCGTGAAAACGGTCGCAGCGAGAAGCGCCAGGGAAAAACCAATGAATGAGCTACGAGCAATGATGTGCGGCACCTGATGGGAAAATGAGCAGAGTTGAAAAGCTCAGCAATCTATCTGAGGGGCGACTGCCTGTCACTGACCACTAACCATTAACCTCTGCTACAATCGTAGCGTCTTGTCATTCGATTGCCGTTCGCGATTCGCACCAAG
>QHNQ01000038.1 GCA_003218135.1 Verrucomicrobiota bacterium | reverse complement strand
GAGGCCGCGTCCGAGGCCCCGGCCTCGCCCGACACCGTGAGGCAGCAAAACCGGCGTTCAAAGATTTCGTAAAAAACTATATGTCACATAAAATCTGTTCGGGGGGAACAGTTCTTGTTCTATGTCTTGGGAGCATGCGTCACGCTGTGAACGTTCAAGATTCTGTGGACTACGGCTAAAGCTCCACTCCTGTTTGTAGTGTACAACACTACAACGACGCTTTGCGAGGCTAAGGATCCGAAGGCTTCGCTGCGGAATTCGTAAGACGCTTTTCGCGGGCATGCCCCTTCCCCAGGGAGGAAAAGACATCTGCGCAGCAGGAGACCTACTAGTGTTGTGTAACCGGTATGGCTTGCCAATCGCCGCAAGGAGTTTGGGCGAATTTCAAGAAGCGAGCGAAGCGCCTGTATCCATTGCGATACTGGCCGAGCGAGCGACGCCGAAATTCGACCAAAGAACTGCGGCCCGGAGGGTTGAGTTGAAAATGGCCCGGCGCCTGCGTTGCGTCTCGGTCACAGGTCGTAAAGGACATGCTCCCTCGTCGCGCCTTGGCGGCGGGCCATTTTGAACTCAACGATTGGCAAGCCATATCGGTTACACAACACTAGGCTATGGGCGAGGAGCGGATGTTGGGCGCGGTCTAGCTACCGGCGATAACCTTGGTGTCGGCGACGGCCTTGCCGTCGCTGTTGCTGTTGCTGTTGCTGTAGCTGTCGCTGTTGCCGTTGCTGTAGCTGTTGCCGTCGGTGTCGCGGTTGGCGTTACAGTCACTGTTGCCGTTGCTGTAGGAGTTGGAGTGGGAGTTACACTTGGGGTTGGTGTTGCACCTCCAGTCACATCCAGGAACGCCGCACTGATCGGCCCCCAGGTCTGGAAGCCCTGGAAGTCGCTCACGCCGCGTCCGCGCACGAAGATAACGTGGCGGCCTATCGACAGGCTGGCAGTGTTTATGGTTGCGTCGACGACCACGGTAGGCGAATTGTAAGGCGTGCGCGCTATCTTCGCCAGATAAAGAAGCATCCCGCGGTTTTCCGGCCAGAGTCCCTGTGACGAGCCGCAACCTGGATTATCTATGCACGAGTAGGAGGGAAGGAAGCTCTGGCCGCCCAACTCGGTGGAGTAGGCCGCCATGCCCAGCTCGCCGTAAGCCCAGTCAATCGAGCCTCCATCTACCGGATACAACTGTTGGATGATCGAGCCATAGGGGTAACCGTTACCGCCCGCGTTCGGCGCGGCCATGTGCGCGGCGATGTTGTTCGTCTCAGCGAAGTTAGGCATCTGCATGGAACTCCAACCCCATGTATAGAGGTTGACAAACGCATTTGTGTGGATGTTCTGGTAAACGCCTGTGGCAGTGAGAGGCGCCGGGTCGGGGTCGCCGGGGCCGCGCTGGTCGGGCACGAGGGTACGAATCTTGTTGACGATAGCCATGTCCTCCGGCTCCGATCCCGCCGACGTTCCTCGATACGTCTGGTCGCATACAAAACCACTCGACCCGCCACAGCAACCCCACTTGAAGGGGAAGTTGCGGTTGTTGTCTATGCCGAAGTGGTTAGAAGGGGTGGGAGGCCAGGAGCACACGCCGCCGCCGATGTTGTCGCCGTTCTTGCGGTAGTAGTAGGGGCTGTTGCCGCCGCCTCCTGCCTCGACGATGTGGTGGCCGTCGGGGTTGACTTCGGGCATAAGCCAGATGTCGTGGTGGTCCACGAGCCAGTGAACGTCGGCATTGGTATCGTAGTTATTGAGCAGGTAGTCAATCATGCGCATGACGACTTCGGGCGTAGCGATCTCGCGGGCGTGTATGCCGCCGTCCGCCCAGAAGACCGGTTTCGGGCCGGGTATACTGCGGTTGGTAATATGTAGCACAAACAAGTCGTAGCCGTTCCAGGGACTGGGCAGGACGCACGAGCCTGGGTTCATCTTGCACCAGGAGTCGCCGATGTCGATCTTCTCGACCAGATTGGGAAACTGAGCCACCTTCTGGTCGAGGAAAGTGTATATCTCTTCCACCGTCTTGTAGCCGCCGTAGAAAGTGTCGCGCATGATTTGCGGATCGCTGAGGTTGCGGCTGCTGTTCTCATCTATCTCCACACGGAGGCCGCGTGCCGTCAGGTTGTAGTAGAGGTCGCGGTCGCCGATTACGGTCAGATACCCCGCGGTTGTGGGCACTTCTTCGGCGCTGAGTTCCTGCGCCAACCGGTCGCGCTCGGCACGGTCGCGGAAGTAGACGCGCATTACCAGCGTGTTGTACTTCTCGGCTATTGGATTCTTGCCGTTGTTTGAAGCGTCAGAATTCTCCGCAACAATCTCCGATTTGCTGCTTCGGACACTCAGGTGGTCGGGGCCAGCCGCCAAAGCGACACGCAAAACGACACCGGCCAGAGTGACTGCCGCAACTACGCCGAAGGCGCGAAAGACGGGCCTCGCTCGCGCCGATGATTTCTTCGTCGTATTTCCTGCGTGAAGATAGTTGTTTTTCATTTTGGATGGTGGAGACGCATAGACCTAACGAATAGACGCCAACCTGCAATCTATTTTTGCCTCCATTAGAGGCAGTCTGCCGGCAAACACTGCGAGCCGTCAACTGCAATTCGGGGGCAAAATCGTGCCTAAAAATTTCCGTAAAAAAGTATATGTCATATGAAATCTGAAGGTGCTGGGTCTGATTGCCGGACTGCCACCCCAAGCGCGTTAAATTTGTGTCTTGACATTCCTAGGGCAAATGTCCTAAGAACGGTGCCGGACAAATCACTTCAGCAGGAGTTCCCAAGGCAGAAAGTCGAAGTGATTACGGGCGGTGTGGCCGGTTCGCATAACCAAAACACCGCCCAGTCCATATAACTATTAAGAACTTGCAATAAATCCCGAGGGCCACCAGAAATGAGCTGCCGTGTGAGAGAGTTGGGTGTTCGTAGTCCATACGACAAGGTCGGCGACTTGTTTTATTTCGGTCGAATGCTCGACAAAATCCGTAGCCATGCCAAAGGAGAATTGCCTCTCGAATATCAAGTGAACCTGGGAAAAGGTTTCGACAAAAAATGCGTAACCTTTCTCCGAGTTAGATATGAGCTGGTAGTCGATTACCTGAATTACGGCCTCAGCGACGAGGCGATTTTGGAATCGTGTTTCGGAACGGGACGCCGACCGTCCGAGGATGAGATTCATATGTGGAATGAATTCATGCGAAAACGGGGATGGAATGACGAACTCTCCGAGACGCTAGAAAACGAGAAAAAAAAAGAAGCCATGGCTTCCAGGTCGGAGATCCAGACAATGTTTCAATTCATTGATGCCGATGAAGGGCGCTTGGTAAACGACAAGCACATGAACTGCTATTCGCGCCCAAAGTGTGGCACGACGGGTAGATGGCCTTTCGGCCAGAGGGAAGGTGGCCTTGCTTCCCTTCGGTATTGACCAAAAGCTTTGCCTATCTACACTCGCGCAGCGTGGCGCTTTCTAATTGTCCAGAATGCCGAAAACAGATAAGTGACGCCGCTTGAAATTGTCCGCATTTGCGGCTGGCATAAATCCCGGGCTGGATTGGTACTAGGGATTGCTGAACACTCCGTTTCACTCTTGCCTTGAATAGTGGCTGCCAGTAAAAGCGTTCTGCATGAAAACCAAAGGAATTGTCGCGATCTTTGTGCTAGTGCTTCCGTTCTTTTGCGGGACCAGCATTTGCAATGCGGACGGTTTTGATTCGCTTCGCTGTGGATCTGACGTTCGAAAAGCTCTTCTTGGTCGCACCATGTCAAATGAGACGATCGTTACCATTGAAGCGAGGCACAAGGATCTGGGGCTTAAAGACCTGGGCGCTTCAGAAATCTCAGACCGTTTGTCTGTAATATCCTGGCGAATCTGTGGAGAGGAGTACGTCATCCTCGAAGATAATAAGAACATCGCGCGCGATGTGCTGAAATTTCCGAAACATTCCAACGAGTCGCCCGAATTTATCGGTTCGTGTCAATTAAATGGCCACGATGTCCCGGGTTTTGCGATTGGTGTGCTGAAGAACGAAAACGGTGTTGAAATGCTTTCAGCGGTGAGCGCGTGGAAGATTGACGAGAAGCAGATGAAATTCGTTGAGCTCAAGACAGAAGGACTTCGTTGCTCCCGTTCTGGAATAAGTACTGCCGACGGCGGGCGTTGATGCGTCATCGTGCATCCTGGCAGATGCACGCCATCATTTCATTGCGCCGGCTCGATTTTCCCACTGCATTTTCCGGCAAGATATGTCCACACCCGCCTGGCGCCTTCGCCCTGCTTCAGCCTCACAACCGACCCGGTACCGCCGTCGCTTCCGCCACCGCCGCTGAAATGCAAGACCAAGTACTCGCCCATTCGCTCGGCGTATGTGAGGTGTTCGAGGTTTACAATCCGGCCATCCGGCAAACTCAAGAGATTCATGGCAATGTTGATTATCAGGTCTCGGATAAACGCACAAAGAAAAAGAATTGCAGATCCAGCTCAGGTCGCGCTCTGCAGTAGTGTTCTTCCCGCGCGCGTATGGGTCGCCTCTCCTTGGCCAGGGAGAGGGGGAGGGTGAGGGTCGATGCAGCGCAATTCGCTCCGAAACTCTTGCGAGCTGGCAGTTGGAATTCCGAACCCCTCACCTTCATCCTCTCCCCTTTGTTAGAGGGGAGAGGCGGGCCTCCTACAGCCTCAACTGACGTTCAACGTTCCACCGGTCTGAACCTGCTAACTCACAATTGACCAAACACTACGCACTGTCGTGCTTGATTCAGACGTTGCTCCCGCTCCACTTCAGCTTTTGCCGAACGACACTGAAGAATGAGGCTTCCGGCAACGAGGCCAGGGGGAGCGTCCTCTTTGCTTTCCGAATCGTGACTATTGATTCTCGCTCCACGTGGATCGGCCTGCGGCCATCGAGCGTGAGAAACACCGGATAATCGGGATCGCTTGCTTGAATATCGATTATCGAATCGTCCGCTACAATGATCGATCGATTCGTGAGAACGTGTGGACAAATTGGCGTGATCACGAACACGCCGGACTCAGGATCGAGAATCGGTCCACCAGCTGACAACGAGTAAGCCGTTGAACCGGTCGGGGTCGCGACAATCAAACCGTCGGCGTTGAACTCAGTCAGCGGCTCGCCGTTGACGCGTGTGCACAACATGACTAACCGTGAGAGTTCACCGCGGCTTAACACCGCATCGTTGAGCGCGATCATTTTGTTCGTTCTTTTGTCGCCCAGGGTGACTCGAGCCTCGAGCAGCGCTCGCTGACTGAAATTAATCCGATCTCTCGCTATGCATTCCACCGCTTCGCGATAAGTCGAAGAACTTGCGGTTGTCAGAAAGCCTAATGAGCCAACGTTGATCCCGAAGATCGGCTTGATGTTCTCGCCGAGTTGGCCGACCACGCGCAGAATGCTGCCGTCGCCCCCAGCTACGACCAGCAAATCCGTCGCAGCTCCCAATTCGGCGATCGAATGGCCCGATTTTTTTCCAGCAATTTGAGCCGTTTCTTTTTCGAAAAGAATGGAGATTGAAAAGCGGCCGAACTCCTGGGCAATCGCGTTGATCAGCTCGGCAACGCCTGGCTTCCCCGTGTGTGCTATCAAGCCAATCGTTTTTGTATGCATGCAAAAAATTCCTGGTTTCCGTCCGCGCCTTTAACAGCAGACGGAACAATCCCGGTCACCACGTGACCAAACTGCTTCACAAATGCGACAATCTTGTCTTGTGCCTTCAGGTGCAAGTCCTGATCGCGCACGATTCCGCCTTTCCCGACGTCGGAGCGTTGTAGCTCGAACTGCGGTTTAATGAGGGCGAGGATGACTCCAGTCGGGCTTATCAACTCAAACGCATTCGGCAAGATCAAAGTCAACGAGATAAACGAGACATCGATCACGCAAACGTCGACAAGTTCCTGAATGTGCTCACGTGATAGAGACCGCGCGTTGAGTTTTTCGAGAACGGTCACGCGCGGATCATTCCGGAGCTTCCAATCCAATTGGCCGCGGCCGACATCAACGGCGTAAACTTTCGCTGCGCCGCGTTGTAACATGCAATCGGTAAACCCGCCGGTTGAGGCGCCAATATCCAGCGCCGTCTTTCCGCGCGCGTTCACTTCAAAATGATCGAGCGCGCCCTCCAGCTTCAGCGCACCTCGGCTGACGTATTTCCGTGTCGGCCGCACTGTGACGGACGTTCGTTCATCGAGAAGCTCTGCTGGCTTTGCCGCAATACGGGCGTCGATCATCACGTCGCCGGCCATTATCGCGCGCCGCGCTTGTTCGCGGCTCAAGAATAGGCCCTTGCCAACGAGAAGCTGATCAAGCCGTAGCTTTTTCGGCATTTTTCCTCCCAGAGTTATCTCTGCTTGCTTTGTCGGCGCAAGCAAGGTGCGTTTCCGGTGTAGCGATGACCATACGTTAGCGCCCTACCCCTGAAACTAACCCTTCAAACGTCGAAAATATTTCTTCAGGGATGAAAGTAATAGCAAGCGGAAGATAACGTCCAGTCAAGCCTTTATCCAAGACCAGCATATCCGAAATTAAACCTTCGTACTTACCCGCAAACATTCGGTCCCCCACCCTTCCACCAAAACCCATGGCTCATGGTCCGAAGCGCATCGTCCATGCATGTCGGGTAAACGGAAGACCGGCCCGACAATTTCCTCGACGTGGCCAAGGAAGCGCTGCAACTCGAGATCAGCGATTTAGAGGTGCGATCAGTTCTCTAATTTCTTGCGCCGAGCCTTCGGCAGGCTCTTCGTAACCAATTCGTAAGAGTGATCGATCATCTTACGCAGCTCCGTAATTGGAATCCCGCTTTCGATTTCCACCGTGTTCCAATGCTTCTTGTTCATGTGATAACCGGGCGTCACTTGCTGGTAACGATCGCGCAGGTCAAGCGCCAGATCCGGTTCGCACTTTAAATTCACGGTCGTTGGCACTTCGTCGAGCGCTGCCAATGCGAATATTTTCCCGCCGACTTTAAACACAAGCGTATCAGGACCGAACGGTGTTTCTTCAACCGCCCCTGGTTTGCTCAAGCAATATTCGCGAAAGTCGGATAGTTCCATTCACGCTTGGAAACGACTGGCTTAATATGTGCGAAGATTAAGGGCGCCTAACAAAAAGTGGAGCAGATGCTTCATGCCGATCATCAACCGCTAGATCGATGGAATATTCCTCGTCGAGCCTGGGCAGTTTTAGCTGTTGGATATTCAATACTACCGAGACTGCGCCAGACGGTTCATTCCCTGCAATTCTTACATCAACAGTAGCGTCTACGTTTGGCATTACCGTAACACCATCTTGATCAATGAAGGTAATGCGAATTCGCTTTTGTCCCTCTTCCACGCGCTGAAAACGTAGCTTAATCGCTAATGCGCACTGAGGATGTATGACTGGCGTCGTTGTGGCGTTCAAACGATCAAACGAACCAAGGATGTTCAACTTCCCTGCCGCATCCACAGTAGCCGCATCACAGAGAGTAAAGATTTCAACTTTCATTCCTCATGCAATGCGCACTGAAAGCGCGGCTAGCAAGTCAGAAATTGCAATGCGTTCCTGTTTCATCGAATCGCGCTCTCGCAGCGTCACGGTATCGCGCAGTTTTTCATCTTTCTCGCCGAGCGTTTCGAAGTCCACGGTGACGCAAAATGGCGTACCAATTTCGTCCTGGCGACGATAACGACGGCCAATCGCACCACTCTCGTCGTAGAAAACAAACATGTGCGGCCGCAAAAGATCGACAACCTCTTTTGCTTTTGCGATCAGCGGTTCCTTGTTTTTAAGCAGTGGAAAGATTGCGCACTTGATCGGCGCCATCCGTGGATGGAACCGCAATACCGTCCGCGTTTCCATTTCGCCTTTATCGTTGGGGGCCTGGTCTTCCGCATAAGCTTCACAAATCATCGCCAGCACTGTTGCTGGCCAAACGGAAAATCGTACTCGATATCGTAAGTGCCTTTGGAATAAAAGGCGCGCTCCTCATCCGGCACATTGCGCACGTGCAGGTTCGCGCGTGAGATGCCGATGTTCTCATAGAATTTCAGCCGCTCCTCTTTCCAATACTCGAGCAGCTCCGTCCCCTGCTCTGGCCGGCAAAAATATTCCAGTTCCATCTGCTCAAACTCCCGGGAACGGAAAGTGAAATTGCGGGGATTGATTTCGTTGCGAAAGGCTTTCCCGATTTGCGCGATACCGAAAGGCAATTTCTTGCGCGACACCTCGAGACTGTTCTTGAACTGGACAAAAATCGACTGAGCCGTCTCCGGCCGCAGATATGCGATCGAGCTTTCTTCGGCGGCTGCCCCAACATGCGTCTCGAACATGAGATTGAACTGCCGGGCGTCGGTTAAATCCCTGCCACCGCAATTTGGACACTGCTTCACTCCTTTTTTCTCGATAAGCTGATCGAAGCGCAAGTGCGCCTTGCACGTACGGCAGTCGATCATCGGATCGGAGAATCCTTCAACGTGTCCGGAGGCCTTTAGAACCTCGGGATGCGTGAGGATCGCGCCGTCCATGCCGACCACGTCGTCGCGTTCATGCACGGTCACGCGCCACCAGTAGTTCTTCAGATTGCGCTTTAATTCGACACCGAGCGGGCCGTAGTCCCAAAGGCCGTTCAGACCGCCGTAAATCTCGCTCGATTGAAAGATGAACCCCCGCCGCTTGCATAAGCTCACGATTTTTTCCATGCGCTCGGCGTTCGTCGATGTGCTCATTATTTTCGCCACAGATGAACACAGATTGCCACAGATTCAAACCAGAGAATTGGACGAATAGCGCTCCGTCGCGTCCCTGTGGAATCAATGGAAGCGGGACGACTCGCAGGTCGTCCCTCCATCTGTGTTAATCTGTGAAAATCTGTGGCTAAGTTTGCGATTCGACCTTGACCTCGGTTTTCACCGAATTTGCAATGAAACATTGCTCGTGCGCGCCATGATTCATCTCCTCGATTTCCTGCGCCGTTGGTTGCTTCTCGCCGGAGAATTTGAGACGCTGCCTCAACGTCACCCGGGTGATGGCTAATCGGCCTTCGGAGTTTTTCTCCATGATGCCGACGGCATCATCAACATATTCATCGAGCACGAACTTCTTTTTGCAGGCGATCGCCAGAAACGTAAGCATGTGACAGCTTGAGAGAGAGGCCACAAATGCCTCCTCCGGATCGACAAGGTTTGGATTACCCAAATACGTTGGAGCAGCGGACGCCTGCATCTCGTGTCCGCCTTCAAATTTCCAAGTGTGATCGCGCGAATATTTCTGATACTCGAACGGCTTATCGCCGCGTTTCCACGTGAGAGTGATTTTGTGTTCAGACATATCTCTAAATAGAATGCGACGCCACGCAGGGCAAGCGCTCCTCTTGTTACGCAGGTTGCCGTAGTGTCCGCTGTCCTCAGTGGAACGTTGCGTGAGCGATTATGCTCTCCGCCTAATGCGCTGCGACAGCGCACGCCCTTTGCGCGGCTTGCGCTCTCCGGCACGCTCTCTATTTTGTCGGCTTCTGAAAACTCGCGCGATTAGCTCAGTGGTAGAGCACTTGCTTCACACGCAAGGGGTCGCTGGTTCGATACCAGCATCGCGCACGAGGTTTATTATTTCGAACGGCGACCAATAGGCACGCCGCAAAATTCCATGGCTTTAATTCAAGAAGTTCTCGAAATCGTTGGAAAACGTAACCCAAACGAGCCTGAGTTTCTTCAGGCGGTCACGGAGGTGCTGGAGTCTATCCGACCAGTCATCGACCGTAGCAAGAAGCTGCGGGACGCCAGAATTCTGGAGCGTCTCGTTGAACCGGAGCGAATGATTCAGTTTCGCGTCCCGTGGATCGATGACAAAGGACAGATCCAGGTGAACCGCGGGTTTCGCGTGCAGATGAACAGCGCCCTCGGTCCTTACAAAGGTGGATTACGTTTTCATCCGACTGTCTGTGCCAGCATCATCAAGTTTCTCGCGTTCGAACAAGTCTTTAAGAATTCGCTTACAGGTCTGCCGATGGGCGGTGGCAAGGGCGGCTCGGATTTCGATCCAAAAGGCAAATCCGACAGGGAGGTCATGCGATTTTGTCAATCGTTCATGACGGAACTCTTCCGACACGTAGGTCCGCATACCGATGTACCTGCAGGCGATATCGGCGTAGGCGGTCGCGAGATCGGCTACCTCTTTGGCCAATACAAACGGGTGGCAAACGAATTTACGGGTGTGCTAACCGGAAAAGGGCTCAGTTGGGGCGGCTCGCTTATCCGGCCGGAAGCCACCGGCTATGGTGCAGTCTATTTTGCGCAGGAAATGCTCAAAACGCGCAACGAAACTGTTGAGGGCAAGGTATGCACAGTCTCAGGAGCCGGTAACGCGGCGCAATTTACCGTGGAGAAATTAATCGGGTGCGGTGCAAAGCCGATCACCATGTCCGATTCCAGTGGGTTCATTTACGACAAGAACGGCATTGATGAAGAAAAGCTTGCCTGGGTAAAAAGCATCAAGAACATCCGGCGCGGACGTATCGGCGAGTACGCAAAAAAATTCCGCGGCTCAAAATATGTGGCCGGGCAGCGACCGTGGGGAATCAAGTGTGATTGTGCGTTTCCGTGCGCCACGCAGAATGAAATCTCTGTTGAAGACGGGAGAAAACTGATCGAGAACCGTTGCTATCTGGTGTCAGAAGCGGCCAACATGCCGAGTGTCCCAGCGGCTGTTGATCTTTTCCTGGAGAAAAAAATTCTCTTCGGTCCTGGCAAAGCGGCGAACGCCGGCGGTGTGGCGACCTCCGGCCTGGAGATGAGCCAAAACTCGATGCGTCTGCCGTGGCCGCGTGAAGAAGTTGATTCGCGTTTGCGCCACATCATGTCGACGATTTTTAAGAATGCGTGGGAAACGGCGGAAGAGTACGGGCAACCCGGTAATCTCGTGGTGGGTGCGAATATTGCCGGTTTCGTAAAAGTAGCTGATGCAATGCTAGATCAGGGTGTGGTATAAAGATCGGCCTGTATGAAAATGATGAGCATTACCACGAAAAAATATCTGAAGAGAACGACAAACCACGGCAGAGCGAAAGGCGCAGCGGCGATCTCTGTGTTTTTGATCGCCGCAACGCTTGGATGCGCTGGCCAGTTCAACGCTTCGACGTCGACTGGGCAAACACGCGTCAACTCACCGCCAGCGTTCCTTTCCGCCACTAATCTGTCACTCGGCGCCACCGACCGAGGTTCTGCAGCCGGCCTCGATGGTCGTTGGTACCACGACGGTGCACCGACAAGAATTCTCGTAGCGCCGGATGGCCGAAGCATAACAATTGTGAACGAATTCGGCAAAAGCAGCGACGGCTACGCGGCCGATCCTCGAAACCTAGCGATTCCCTCATTAGGCATAACGGGCAAGGTCAGTAAGGACGGACGACGAATCACTTGGACAAACGGCACGGAATGGAGACGTGACTCATCGATGCCCGGTCCAATCCCAACGGTTAACATTGGCGGACGCTGGTTTCGTAATGGTCAACCGACGAGTATCGATGTCGCGCGGGACGGCCGGAACTTTACTATTGTCCAGGAATTGGGGCTGCGGGCTAACGGGCGCATCACTGGTAATGGCGAATTGGCTGTCCCCGCTTGGGGAGTCACTGGCCGCGTGACGCAGAATGGCCAACGCATCAAGTGGTCAAACGGCACAGAGTGGACCCGGCCTCGTCTGTTTTAATTCGCCCGTCGATTTTGGTGGCTTACTCTGTTGCGTTCCCTACCAGCAGTGGCGCGAAATGCATCCTGCCTGCGAATGCGGGCGCGTAAATCGTCGCTTGGATACGAATAGCAAATGATGAAAATGAAAGTGAAGTGTTCCATTGTGCTGTTTGTTCTACTCTGCGTGGCGCTTGGCGTGGGTGGCTGCGAGGGCAATTATGCCGCCTACCCTGGCTACGGACCATATTATGGAGGACCGTATTACGGCAGGCCCTACTATGGTGGTTACCCAGCCTCGGTCTCGATCGCGGTTGGTGACCGGCCTTACTACGTTCACGGCTCTGGTTATTACGCAGGCCACGCGTACTATGTTTGGAGGCCGGGACATTGGGCGTGGCGCCACCACCAGCGAGTTTGGATCCACGGCCATTACGTCGTGAGGTGATACTGATCGCGCGCGTTGGGTGCCGCCTGCCGCTGTTTTGGCGCAGCGAGTTAAACGATCGGCTTAGCCAGGCCCCAGCGGGCCAGGCGAAAACGCAGGCCTGTTGCCAGGCAGCCTAATCCGTAACGCACGCTTCTGCGGAAATTGATCGATGAGGCTTCGGGCATGTACCGGGCTGGACATGTCACCTCACCAATCGCACAGCCAAGGGCAATGATTTGCGCGAGGATCTGATTGTCGAAAACAAAATCATCGGAGTTTGCCTCCAGCGGCAGCCGCTCCAACAATTGACGCGAAAAGGCGCGGTAACCAGTGTGATACTCCGAAAGCTTCGCGCCGAGGAGTAAATTCTCCGCAAGCGTTAAGAAGCGGTTTGAGACGTATTTCCACCATGGCATGCCGCCGCGCAGAGCGCCTCCACCCAAAATACGCGACGCGAGCGCGCACGGATAAAGGCCGCTCGCAACCAGAGCGGCCATCGCAGGAATCAAATGCGGCGTGTACTGATAATCAGGATGAATCATGATAATGATGTCTGCGCCTGCTGCTAATGCGAGCCGGTAACAAGTCTTTTGGTTCGCGCCGTAACCACGATTCTCCGGATGCACCTCTACTTCCACCTGCGGCAACGTGCGCGCAATCGCTACCGTTTCATCGTGACTCGCGTCGTCTACCACGATCACGAGATCAACAATGCCATGCGCCATGACTTCGTCGTAAGTCTGGCGCAACGTGCGCGCGGCGTTATAGGCCGGCATTACCACGACGATCTTCTGGCTGTTCAACATCGCTCATGTTTACATTAGGCTCTATCCCGGAAGCAAATGCGCGATGAAACGTAAATCTTCGAATCGGGGTCGGCGAGTGACCAGCCCACCACGTGCTGGCGTGGCTAAACCCTTCTTTGCGGCACGTGAACACTTCTGGCTGTTTGCGATCGCTCTCGCCATCGCACCGATTCTCGTTTACCTCCCTGTTTGGAAGGCTGGGTTCATTTGGGACGATGATGCGCACCTAACCCGAAACCCTTGCGTCATCGGGCCACTTGGGCTAAGCGACGTGTGGAGCACCGCCCAGGCATTTTATTACCCGCTCGTGCTCACGACCTTTTGGGTTCTGCACAAGTTGGTCGGTTTGAATCCCTGGCCATACCATATTTTCAACGTGCTGCTGCACGCTGGCTCGGCGGTTTTACTTTGGCGCATTTTGCAGGAGCTCGAAATTCCGGGAGCATGGCTGGGAGCAGCGCTTTGGGCCTTGCATCCGGTGATGGTCCAATCAGTGGCTTGGGTCACCGAGCTCAAAAACACGCAATCGTGCTTGTTCTATTTGCTGTCGATCCTTTGCTTTTTGAAGTGGGAAGGATCACGAAGTAAAGCAGGACCGATTTCGAAGCTGCCCCGGCAGCGGTCAAGCGAGCGCCGCTCCCTGGAGCTCTTCGCCTTGTCTCTGGTCTTTTTCGTACTGGCGACTTTGAGTAAGCCGTCCGTTGTCATGCTTCCGGCTGTGCTTGCGCTTTGTATCTGGTGGCGAAATCCTCGAGTGAAGTGGCGCGACATAGTAAGCCTCGCTCCGTTTGTCGGAATCTCAGCGATTGCCAGCGTTTGGACGATTTGGGAACAGCGATTTCATTCCGGTGCCGTAGGACTGGACTGGGCGCAGACGTGGCCGGAGCGTTTCATCATAGCGGGTCGTGCGCCGTGGTTTTATCTGAGCAAACTGCTCTGGCCGCATCCGCTGATCTTTATGTATCCGCGGTGGGCAATTCATTCGTCGCAGCTCATAGCCTGGCTGCCATTGCTGGCAACGTTGGTTGGTTTGACCGCCTTGTGGTTCGTTCACGCGAAATGGGGTCGAGCAGTATTCTTTGCCGCTGCATACTTTGTAGTCTCGCTGCTTCCAGTACTCGGATTTTTCAGCGTCTATTTCTTCCGCTACTCATTTGTAAGCGACCATTTTCAGTATCTCGCGAGCATGGGGCCAATTGCTTTGGTTTCGGCTGGGTTGCTAAAATTAAGCGACTCGCTGGAACTTGGCGAGTGGACGCTCGGCATTCTGATTTGCGCGGTGCTTGGCACATTGACCTGGCGCCAAAGCGGGAGTTATTCCGATATCAAGACACTGTGGCGAACCACCATCCAGAGAAATCCCAGCTGTTGGATGGCGGAAAACAATCTCGCGAGCGAGCTGCTTGAAACAGGGGACGTCGATGGCGCAATCGCACACTTCAACAGATCGTTGGAGTTGAAATCCGATTATCCGCAAACTCATTACAACCTGGCGTACGCGTTGCTGCGCAAAGGCGGGGCCGAGCCAGCTATTGGCGAAGCCCGTGTCGGTCTGACTCTGGATCCTAACGACCCCGAAGCGCATGTCGTCCTCGGCATGGTGCTAATGACAAAAGGGCAGCTTGACGAAGCTGTGGCCGAGTTTTCCAAAGCGCTGGAGATTCGTCCCAACCACAGCAAGGCTCATTATAATCTGGCCATTGCTCTGTTGGACAAGCACCAGACCGGCGAAGCGATCGCCCAATACGAAAAGGCAATTGAAGCGAAGCCCGATTATGTTGAGGCGCTGACGAATCTGGCATGGATACTGGCCACTTCCTCAGATGCCGCCACCCGAGGAGGTCCTAGAGCAGTGGAACTGGCCCAAAGGGCCGCTCATCTAACGCGCGGCGGGAACCCATTTGTCTTGCGGACTCTGGCCGCAGCTTATGCCAACGTGAAGAGCTTTGATAAAGCGCTTGAAACTTCCCAGCGCGCGCTGGAGTTGGCTCAAGAACAACGCAACGCTGAAATTGCTGAAGGGATCCAGCGCGAAATGTCATTCTACCGGAATGGCCAGCCCTATCGCACTGATTGAGCTTTTGCCAGACCAGGTTTTCAAAAACGAATTCTATTGTTCGGCGCGCTAACAGATGAGGATTTTTTACGATCCACACTGCCTGGAATATTCCAGTCCCGGCCATCCGGAACGGCCGGAGCGCATCGCGCGCACCGCGCCATTAATCAAGCAACGTCATCCCGATTGGGAGTGGCGCGTGCCCGAGGCGGCTACCGACAACGAATTGCTGCGCGCCCATTCGCGTCAGCATATCGAACGCGTCACCAGTGCGCGGGCGGATTTCGATATCGATACGCCGTCTTATCCAAACATTGGAATGTACGCGCGTCACTCGGCAGGCGCAGCGATTGAAGCAGCGCGCGCGGCTTTACGCGGCGAGCCTGCGTTTAGCCTGATGCGGCCGCCCGGGCATCACGCCACATCCGATCGAGCGATGGGCTTCTGTTATTTTAGTAACGTTGCCATTGCTGCGCTCGATGCATTGGAAACCGGCGCTGATCGCGTGGCCATCTGGGACTTTGATGGACATCACGGCAACGGAACCGAAGCGATCGTAATGCATAATCCCCGAATTCGGTTTGCCTCGATTCATCAATTCCCCGCATATCCGGGAACCGGCGCGAAATCGTTCGCGAACATCGATAACTATCCTGTCGCTCCTTTCACGCCGCGGAAACAGCACGTGGAGGTTGCAAAGCCGACGCTGGAGAAACTGATCGCGTTCAAACCCGATTTGCTTCTTGTTTCGGCAGGATTCGACGCATACGTCCGGGACCCGCTGTTGCAACTGACTCTCGAGCGCGAAGACTTTGCGAAATTTGGCGAGTGGCTAAGCAACATCGACTATCCGGTGGCAGTGGTCCTTGAGGGCGGCTACAGCGAGGACTTGCCAGAATTGCTCGACGCGTTCCTAACGTCCTGGAACGATTGAGTTGTGACGGCGTTTGTGTCAAACGCCGATCGTAGCAAGCAAACACAGATAACGTTCTGAATCAGTGAACGTCGGTGTTAATCTGTGGCTCAGATTTCAGCCCACGTTCCAGTTCCGCCGCCGCGTTTTCGATTTCGGTGTAACCATGTTGGCGAGCTCTGGCTTTTGCCGCAAGCAACCCGCAGCGATGAACATTTTTGAAATCGCCGTACGGAAATTTGTATCTGCTCTTCGTATTCTCCGGGTAGCGATCATCGATCCCGAGATGCCATTTTGCATATTCACCGAATCCGTGCACACGGATGAACTCATTCTCTTCGTCTGCTGAAGGCCGATGTTTGCTCCACGCACCCTTACCATCTGTGATAACATGTCCTTCTTTAATAAGTTCCGCGGCGAATGCGGAGACATTTTTGTTTAGCTTTATGCTCTCGCGCGATTGAGCGCGAACATCGCTGATCGCATTGAGAAGAATTACGACTGCGATGGAACGGACACATGCATCTTTCAGAATAATCGCTTTCATCCCAACCCGCGAAATGTTTGCCTCAGAGCCAGAAGTGGCAAACAGTATTCGTTCTCGCGGGCTGTAGTTCAGCTTGGTAGAACGCTTGAATGGGGTTCAAGAGGTCGTGGGTTCAAATCCCGCCAGCCCGATTTACTCAAGATTCATTGGCCAAAAGTGCATTGCTTGACTTGACTGGTTAGTGCGCTAGAAATTACGCCTAACATGGGAAAAGGGAATATGGGCGGGGCGGCTGCTGGGCTGATGCTGTTGCTGGTTGGTGTCGGAGCTTTTCCAGATGCACGGAGCGGGAAGGGCTCAGCCATTTGGACGCCCCTCGGCCCCGCGGGACTCGTTAACGCTCCCGCTAACGGTGGTTTCACGCTTTTGTCCGGCCGCATCGATGTCGCTGTGAGCGACCCGAGGGACGCCAATGTAATGTACGTCGGCACCAATGTGGGCGGCGGACCCGTTCTCGGAGGCGGCGGAGTCTGGAAGACCACCAACTACCTAACCACCGATGCGGGCGGCCCGACATGGATCCCTCTTACCGATGATTTCCCCAGCCTATGCATCTGGGGCAAGAGTCTCGCGCTGTATCCAGGTAATCCGGACATCCTCTACGCAGCGGCGAGCGGGCCGAATGGCGGCATCTTGAAGACGATCGATGGGGGAGCCCACTGGGAATATCTGCTCAGCGGCGCTTTTTCCGGCGCGATCTTCGGCGCGCTCGTCATCAATCCAACTGATTCCAACACTGTCTATGTTGCTGTCCGCGGCAGTGCCCCAGGCAGCAACCATGTGGTGGGCGGCGTTTATCGCCTTTTTACAAACACTGGCTCGACACCGATAAACCTGACGTCGGAGGTCGCGCCCGGTTCCGTGGCGACCGATGTCATCATCGATCCGAGTAATCCGCTGGTGCTCTACGCCGGTCTCGTCGGGGCGACGGATTCCACCAACAATGGCTTGTACAAAAGCACTGACGGCGGAGAGAGGTGGCAGTTGTTGACCAACGGGCTCCTCAGTGGGTCGCAGGTCGGTGAATGGATCGCGCTCGCACTGGCACCGTCCTGGCCTCAGACGGTTTACACCACTATCTTTCAGCCGGACAACTCCGCCTCAAATCCCAGCCTCGAGCGCTTCGTTACAAGCAACGCGGGTAACAGCTGGTCGATGCTGAACCTGCCTGCAACGGGATCGGATTTTCGGTTCTGGCACGTCGCTCTCGGGGTGGACCCGAACAATCCAAGTGTCGTTTATGCAAATGCTAAACCCGAACACTTTGTCGTGAGCACGGATTCAGGTCAGACTTGGACCCCGCTTTCCTTCTTAGACGAAGACCCCATCAATGTGTACTTCGATCGTACCGGCGCGGCGGCGTTTGTGGGCGACCGCGGTATCCAGCGGGTGGTCGCTCCGCGCGAGCCGAGGCCGACAGTCGTCTCCAAGCGTGGGAACTTGGGCAATTTCCTCTTTTACAATGTGACTTTGGATCCCAGCGATCCGCGTCGCGGCTTCGGCGTGAGTCAGGACCAGCTCTACGTCACCAAGTTCAGCGGCGCGCCCAGGTGGACGTACGTGGAGGGGATCGGCTACGAAGTCGGCAAGGTGCTCATCGACCCCCACGATCCCGATGTCGTGTACAACCGGTCCCCACTCCCGCCGTATGGCACGTTCGTGAAACGCTCGACGGACGGCGGAATCCATTGGCTCCCCATCTCGAATGGAATTGACATAAGCGAGTTTTCAACCGCTCTCCCTTCTCAGGCCCCGAACAACGCGTTCGCGCTCGATGAGAATCAGCCATCGCGACTCGTGCTAGGTGGTCAGCGCGTGTGGCAGACGCTCGATCGCGGTGAAAACTGGACGGCAATTAGCCCAGTTCTTTCGCCAACGGGCGGCCCCGCCGTTATCACCGCAGTCGCCATCGCCCCGTCGCGACCAGACACGCTGTATGCCGCCACCCAGGATGGTCTCTTCTTCGCCACCTTCGACGGCGGGGCGAGCTGGCTGGAACGCAATCAAGGCTTGCCGTTCGGGCCGGACAGCGGCTTGACGCGGGACATCGCGATCGACCCGACGCGTCCCAACCGCGTGTTTATTCAAACCACTAACACCTCGGAACAAGGAGGCCGAATCTGGATGACCAGCGACGGAGGGTTGTCCTGGACCAGCCTCGATTCCGGAATCCCGGCAAATCTCCTAGTGATGTCGCTCGCAGTCGATTGGCGAGCTGGAAATCTCACCGTGTATGCGGGCACGACACGAGGTGTTTTTTCGTCGATCGACTTGGGAATGCACTGGTTGCTATTTGGGCAAGGTCTGCCGCGCACCATCGTGATGGGATTTCAAATCCTGCCAAAGCAAGGCCTGCTAGTTGCGGCGACTTTCGGCCGCGGCGTGTACCAAATTCCGCTGGCAGTTCCTCGCTAAATAACGACGACATCCATTCGCTGAACCAACGTAACCCCGCGTTCGATTTTCCCCGACGCAAGTTCGCCACGGCGAATCCGTCCTATGGCGGAGGAGACGCTTGCGCTACATTCGGCGATGCTTAGCGCGGGAATTGTTGGCTTGCCGAATGTCGGGAAATCGACGCTTTTTAACGCCGTTACGCGCACACACAAAGCGCCTGCGGAAAACTATCCGTTCTGCACAATTGACCCGAACCTCGGCATCGTCACGGTGCCCGATCGGCGATTGGAGGAAATCGCAAAGATTTCGCACTCAAAAAAAATCACGGCGACGGCGATTGAGGTCGTTGATATCGCCGGTCTGGTCAAAGGGGCGAGTGCGGGGGAAGGGCTCGGTAATCAATTTTTGCATCACATTCGCGAAGTCGATGCCATCGTGCAGGTGGTGCGCTGTTTCGAAGACAGCAATGTTCATCATGTCAGCGCGACAATCGATCCAATCCGCGACATTGAAGTCATCAATACAGAGCTCGTGCTGGCGGATTTGGCGTCGCTTCAGAAACGCCGCGACCGACTACAGAAGCAACTGCACGCTGGCGACAAAACGGCGAAGATCGAAAACGCAATCATCGAGGAATTGCTGACACATCTCGATGCCGGAAGGCCGGCGATCACTGCGAAATTGACTTTGGAAGAAAAGGCGATCGCCCGCAGCTTTTTCCTGCTTACGTCGAAGCCGACGATTTTTGCCTGCAACGTTGCGGAATCAGATTTGGCGGCTGTAGCCGGCATCGATGATGCCGGACGCGGTCAGGTACCGAAGGCACACGAGACCGGGATCACCGGTCCCGGCTACGACGCGGCGAATCATATCGTGGCTGTTCAGGATTACGCGCGACATCATTTCGCCACAGAAGCAATCGTGATCAGTGCACAGCTCGAAAGCGAACTTGTGGATCTCAGCGAGCAGGAAGCGTTGGAATATCTGAGGAACGTCGGTGTGGAAGATAGCGGCGTGCATGCGCTTATTCGGGCTGTTTATCATCTTCTCGGCTTGCGCACATTCATTACAACCGGCGAAAAGGAGACGCGCGCTTGGACTATCCATGCGGGCGACAAAGCCCCAGCGGCTGCCGGCGCGGTCCATTCGGACTTCGAGCGCGGTTTTATCGCCGCGGAAACAATTCACTACGATGACTTGGCCGCGCTAGGTTCCTTCGCGAAAGCTCGCGAAGCTGGCAAACTCCGGCTGGAAGGAAAAGAATATGAAGTCCGCGACGGCGACCTGATTCTCTTCCGGTTTAATGTGTGAGTATGGCTCTTCCTCTTCCCTCTTCCTCTTCGTCTTAGTCTATGGAAATACCAGATTGAGAGGAAGAGGAAGATTATCACTGCGCATCGTATAAAATCCGTCCGCAATTTTCGCAGTTCACGATTTCTTTTCCCGCTTTCACTCCTGCCGCAGTCGCGGTCGTCACTTTCATGTGACATCCAGTGCAAACGCCATGCTCGATGGCAACGACAGCCGCATCGCCTTTGCTTTTGAAGAGACGTTCGAAACGGGCGAGCAAATCCTCGTCAATTTTCGTGGCCAAATTAGAACGCTCCGTCGTTAATCCTTGTAGCTGCGACTCTAAAGCTTTGGATTTTTCGTCGAGGTCAGCTGTTTGCCGTGCAATCGAATCTCTGGTGGCAGCTGCTTTCGTTTCTTCCGCAGTCAGGTCGGCTTTGATCTTATCGGCCAGCACCATCAACTCGAGCTCGTCATCCTCGATCTTGCGGATCTCATTTTCGTAGCGCTCGATCTCATGGCCGATTGCCTGAAATTCATCATTCTTACGAGTCTGATATTGCTGGGTTTTGAGCCGTGAGACCGATTCGGCACGAGTCCCCACATCGAGCTCAAGTTTTTTGCGATCGACTTCCGCCTGACGTACCCTTTGCCTAAGGGTTTCCACGCTCGCCTTGCTTTCTGCCAATTGCGCTTCCAAGCTCTTGCGCCGAAGCGGCACGGTCTCAATTTCGGTTCGAATCTGTCTGATCTTTTGTTCGCGATCTTGAAGAATGAGCAGTTGTTCCAATTCGGAATGCACGTGCGCTGAAGTTATTGACTCGGCAGAGCGCCGTCAATCACTGCGCGGCGGCCCCCATTCCATCGAAGGCACGGAGGACTTGCTCCGGTCGCGCGCGCACGGCGATGTTGTCAGTAAGGTTCACCCATCGGACGACGCGGCTGGAATCGATGAGAAACTCGGCGGGTCTCGCAATATCAGCACCTTTCGGGCCTGCGCCGGGATGTAACACGTCGTAACGCCGAATGACTTGCGCTTTGGGATCAGAAAGCAGTGGGAAAGTGTAGCCAAGCTTTTGCGATTGTCGCCGGTTAATCTCAGGTGGATCGACGCTGATCCCGACGACACGGATGCCGCGTGCATCGAATTCGGAAAGATGTTGCTGAAAACTCCGCAACTCGGAGTTGCAAAGCGGTCACCAAAATTCGCGATAGAAAATCAGCGCCACCGCCTTCGGTCCCGACTGTCCCCGGAGCAAATCGCCGAGGCCGACGGGATTTCCATTTTGATCCAGTAGTAAAAAGTCCGGTGCCAGTTGCCCAACGCGTGGCGCGCCATTCGAAGCGGGAACCTGTCGCAGCACGTAAAAAATTTCGTAGGCGAAAAATGCAAACAATAGGAATGCTATTGCGCTGAAGACCGAACCAAAAACCTTGCCCCGATAACGTTGCGGCCGGCCGAACGCGCGAAACAAGCCGACGATTAACAACACAGCGCCGATTCCAAAGAGCAAAAGATTTGCCCATGGAAAATCCCGCGTGACCGGAAACTGCGCGAACCATTCGTAGCTGAACAATCCGCCGACCACGGTTACGAATCCGACCCAGATGAGCCAGTTCCACTTTCGCTTCATGTCGACCT
>QHNQ01000143.1 GCA_003218135.1 Verrucomicrobiota bacterium | reverse complement strand
AAATGTCTGCGCGTTCGTCCGGAAATTTTTCCAACAGAACCTCGGGTGACATGTAGGCGGGTGTCCCAGCCATCGTACCGGCGCGGTCCGCCGTGGAGCTTTGGTCCGAGCGCGGAAGGTATTTCGCAACGCCAAAATCCAGCATCTTCACCTGGCTTTTGGTAGTCAGCTTGATGTTCTCGGGCTTGATGTCGCAATGAACGATTCCGCTTTCGTGGGCTGCCACGAGAGCCTCTGCGCACTGCATGGCCACCTCGAAGAACTGTTCCAGGCTCATGTACCGGCGTAGCCGATTTCGCAGGTTCTCACCCTCGACGTACTCCATTACCAGGAAAATTTCGCCCCGCTCTTCCAGAACGTCATGGACAGCGGCTACGTGAGAATCACTAAGACGCGAGGCGCGTTCCGCTTCTTCTAGGAAGCGGAGGCGGTACGCGGTGTCCGAGCGCAGGTGGGGTCCGAGCCGCTTGAGTGCAACGGAGCGCTTCAGTTTGGTGTCTTCCGCGCGATACACCTCGCCCATTCCGCCCTTTCCCAGCCTTTCAACAATCAGGAAACGCCCCCCAATGGTTCCGGAGAGGGTCTCCGCCGCCGGAGCCGAGTTCACGCGCGTGGACCGGAATTCCGCCATCGGCCAGACTCCACGGAAGCACTTGAGGACTTGGACGGCTTGCGGTCTGAGTATCCTTGGCTGAGCGGCATCTTACTCCGCGACCCCAAAGTAGGCAATTCCAGCATGTTCCGAAAAAAAAATTAAGAACTGGGCGCAGGTTGTCCGACCTCAAAGATGCCGAAACTATTTCTTTTCCGCACAATTCGGGTGGGCTGGGCTCAAGTTTTGAATCCAGTAGGCTTTGAGCGTGAGCCAAATTCGTTCCGCAATACTTTTGAAAACGGGGAACGACGGACGGCTCAAGTCTTCAAAACTCGTTCCAACCACGCGAGCCTGAGGCTCCCGCGGTGCGACAACTGATAAAGGACTGCACCCGCAAAGAGACGCCGTTCTAACAACCCGAAACGATGTAGCCGCAGCAGGTAGGAGTAGGCGGCTCGGGTCGGGTAGAAAGCAGCCAGTACCGCCCACTCAGGTGGGCTGAGCCAGCCATCGTGACGGTCGAAGATCTCCAGGGCACGCTTCTTGAGGACGTTGTATCGAGGAGATCGGGAGTACGCAGGATATGTCATGCACGCGCTTCGCTGAAGTGTCTATGACATTGACCAAAAACTAGCAGTAACTGTAGGTTCGAAAAAGCTTCAAACTGCTGAAATTGGAAAACGATTGTTTTCTGCAAATTCTTGCGTCCTGTTTGTCATGTTCCCTATTCCGTTTTTGAGTTCCCTCTGAAAGCAAAAAGCAGCCATCCCAGGAAGAAAACGGTGGGAATCAGCAATGGCTTCCTGATGGACTGCAGCAGCAGAAAAAGAAATCGCCAGCCGCTCGGTTGCGATGCGTCTGAGGGCCACACTTTGCGAACAGCGAAGAAACGTTGCCGCATGGCGGACGGCTTCCGAAGGCAAGGTGAGCGATACCCGCTCCTCCCCTGATCCTGGATCCGCCGGCAGAATGTGCGGCTGGCGCAAGAAATCAGCCAGCCAGGCACGCATCTGAACCGAGCTCAGGCGTCCTGCCAGCGAATCAGGAACGCGGAAAGTGAACGTGTCCATACGTTGCGCCCTAAGATGTCTTGTGGCCCCGAGGTAGATTCGGTGGCAGGATTTCACAAATCGAAAGGGAATTATTGAACCTGATGAATTTCCGCCTGGCACTGTGGACCGTTGACATGGTGCTCGTAGGACTATTTTTCACGATTGAAGGAGGCATCCCGAGCCACAGTACGATATTGTTCGGTTTACTGGTAGGAGCGGACTTCGGCTTTGGCCTGGGGACGATCTTCAGTCGCCTGACCAACCGGAAGCGGATGTGAAGTGCATTTTTCATTGCACATTCCATTGCATAGACGGTCAGGGGCATTTCCCGCGAAAACCGCTGCTCACTTCCGAACTAAAAGATTTATTCCAAACAGGCAGGTATGAGGCAAGGTTTTTTAGGAAACCGCTGCTCTCACCTCGCCTTCGAATAACCCATTGTGTTTTTGAGCAATGGGTCACGAGGGAGCAACTTGGGAGCAGAACTGGTCGAATTTCCCCGAATAGCACGATTTCTAAGTCGCAGAAAAGCAAGACGGCCACAGGGTTAGAAAGCTCCTTAATTACACTCCGGAGCAATAGGTCGGGAGTTCGAATCTCTCCGGGCGCGCCAGACGCTCTCTTCCACGCAAAGAAGACAATCCTTAAGCTTCCCTTAAGCTTCGCGCACATGTTCTTCGGTGCGGCAAGATACGGGCAGCATTTCACGCTGCCGCGCACATCCAATCTCAGGTATCGGAAATCCTGAGGTTACTCCTATGATCACGCTCCTTTCCCGGCTTTGGTGTTTTGCTTTTCTGCTCGCGGCTCTGCCGCTCGCCGCAGAAGAGTCTTCCAATGCTCCCGTCCCACCTCACACCATTCCAGAGGGCACAACTTTCCTGATGCGTCTGGAAGACAGACTCGATACCAACCGGCTGCAACAGGGCAAGCGTTTCAAAGCCAAGCTGGCCGAGGACCTCGCGGCTCCTGACGGCACGCTGATCCCGCGCGGCAAGAAAGTCAAAGGCCATGTGAGCGCTGTGGAGAACGGCTTCCATGCCCGGCTGCTGCTCAGTTTTGACGAGATTGAAACCAATCACGGCTGGGTTCCGCTAATCGCCACCGTAACCGGTGTGCCCGGCGAGCACGGCGTGAAGCCGCCCGATGAGGAAGGTGAGATCGAGCGCCGAGGCATGAACAAACGGCACGAGGTTGAAAGGGCAGGCGCAGGTGCGGGTGTGGGCGCAATCGGCGGTGCAGTGGCCGGAGGCGGGCGCGGCGCCGCCATTGGCGCTGGTATCGGAGCAGCCGCCGGCGCAGTTTCTGGATTTTTTATGGATCGCAATCTGCGGCTCGACAAGGGCACGACGCTGGAGGTCAGGCTCGATCACCCTTTGCAAGTGCCCTGGCGCTGAGCTTCTTTTCATTTTTCTCTCATCACACAGGCGGCTTATCAAAGAAGTACGTAGGGACCGCCCGCGGCTGTCCAGATCGAGCAAAGCTCGACGTAACCCGGACTGCACCTGGCCGAGAATCCTATTCCATAGAACCCTGCTGGCACTGCCAGCTGGTGAGGCGTATAAATTGCCACGGAGAGACGCCATGAAATTCCCTGCCGCTCTGCTGATACTTGTTCTGCTCACTACACTCGCAACTGCCCAGGAACACCCTGCCATCACCGCCCAGCCGAACACAGTTTTCGTTGGCGCGGACGGCCGCTTTGAAGCTAATCCCGATACCGCTCTCGTGCAATTCAATATCTCCGCCCAGGAAGATACTTCCCGTGCTGCCTACGAGCGCGCATCCAAGGCCGCCGAGCAGGTCCGCCAGATTCTGCGCGCCAATGGCATCGAGCCTAAAGCTGCAGAGATCGGCTATTTCTCCTTGCAGCCCGTGTATGACTACAAGAACCCCAAGCGCAAGTTGGTCGCATACCGCGTGAATGCGAATGTATCCTTGAAGCTGAAAGATTTCTCGAAAATCGCGCCCATCGTGCAGCAGCTTTCAGAAAGCGACGTAACTGAGAATCAGTCGCTCAATTACACTCTGGAGGATATGGAAGCCGCGAAGACCAGAGCCGTCGAAGACGCGTATCGGAGGGCGCGTGAATCAGCAACTGCCGTGGCTCGCGCCAGCGGACGCACACTGGGTGAGCTTTCCTATGCTTCAGTGGACACGTTTGAAAACATCCGCGTAGTAAATCCGCTTCAGGCTAGAGCTATGTCGACCATGCGCATGGAGGCTGCGGCGCCTGCTCCCACGGAGGAATTCACGCCTCAGACCGTGGTAATAACCGCGCACGTAAACGCTCTGTTCACCTTGAGATAGGGGCTCAGAGTCGAGCGAATGTGCAAGGAGGATGCATGACCGAGAAATTCGCTGGAATCTCGGCCTCTAATACTCGCTGGCGGACCGAAATCTGTCTCGCTGACCTGGAATCCGATTCGCATCCAGCGGCACATCGCGCTGGATGACCATCTCCAGCGTGGTCCCTGCGTCTAGCCTCACGTCATTACCTCGCGTCAGCAACGCGCTCGCGATTCCGATGCCTCCGCCAATGCCGGCGCCCACTCCTGCTCCGGTTCTGCTCCCGGATGCGAGAACGCCAGCCAAGGCGCCTCCTTCTGCCCCCTTTATTCCTCGATTAGCGGCTTTTCCCGCCTTCTCTCCGCCCTGACTGTCGTGGCGGATGGTGCCTTCAGCATCCTTCATGGATGTCTTCTCCGAGCCAGGCACATTCTCCAGCGCACCCGGCAACATCACCGTATAGCCACTCGGGTAGATCATCGTAGTGAAATGCATGAGAACTTCAGCCCGCCCTTTGAGCCTTCCGGCACGCTTGACGTTGCTTATTTTGCCCTGCACGTATGTTCCAGCCGGAATCACAATGCGATCATTCATCACCACTGGAAAGGTCGTTTGCGCATACACCGGATCGCCGTCGCGGGCATTCTTGGTGGAGAGCGCTTGCTTCAGCACAAGGGGAACCTTGGTCCCGGACGGAATGATCAGCTTGCTGGAAGTTGCAGGAGTCAGATCAGGAGCGTTCGGCCGCAGCGTCGTAGTTTGCTGAGCCGCCGCAAGGGTTGCCAGGAGGATCACCGTGAACATGGTGCGCATAAACATTCTCCTCAAAGATGGGCCCAAGTGCTCCGTAGGATGCAACCAGAATGTCAAAAGGTTATCGGGCAGGCGGAAACACCTCCCACGGGCAGAACATTCTACTCGAAGAATGGCGCACCCTACTTATAAATCAGATACTTCTGCCGAATTTCCTGAAATCTCTCAAGCGGCTCGCGCCAGTCTTCCGCGATGCGGCGCGGGTCTACTCCTTGTGTAAGGGCGTCGTACACCCTCTGGTTCAATAGTAATTCGATCATTCGCTCCATGTGGAATTGCTCTGGGTACAGCTTATGCAGGGCGGAAGCCAGCTCGATTCCCAACTCCGGAGCGTCAAAAGCATTGCGCTCGACCACCACGATGTTCACGCCCTCACACTTCTGTCCAGCATAGTTGCTGGCATTGGGAGTGAAGCTGACCGGAACGAATCTCACGCCAGAAATTTCGCGCGCGTTGAGGTACTGCGCCAGCTCGCGCCCGTGGATCCAAGGAGCGCCGAGCAGTTCGAACGGGGTCTCAGTACCTCTGCCGACCGACACGTTGGTTCCTTCGACTAGGGCCACCCCAGGATACAGGGTTGCCTCCGTAAGGCTGCGCAGGTTCGGTGATGGGTTCACCCACCCAAGCGCGGTTGAATCAAACCAGTCGCCGCGCATCCAACCTTCGATTGGAATGATGGTGAGCTTCGCGCTGATATTGCGTTCCGAGTTATACATTTTCGCCAGCTCGCCCATGGTCATCCCGTGACGAACGGGAACAGCGCCATAGCTGACAAAGCTTTCGCGGCCAGGATCCGGCATTGGACCCTGCACAAACGAACCGGTGATCGGATCGGGACGGTCGAGCACAAAGACCTCAACCCCAGCTTTACCTGCCCCCTCAAGGAAGTATCCTAAGGTGGTCTCGTAAGTGTAGAAGCGCACTCCCGCATCCTGGATGTCCACAACAATCGCATCGAATTGTTTAAGAACATCGGGTGATGGCCGGCGTGCCGCATCAGTTGC
>QHNQ01000142.1 GCA_003218135.1 Verrucomicrobiota bacterium | reverse complement strand
GTCAGCTGGCTCGTGCAATGCGGGCAACGCGTCGCCTTGATGGGAATAGTTGTGGCACAGGCCGGGCATTCCTTGGTAACAGGTTCTTTTGCGGTTGGCTGCCTGAGTTTATTAATTGCACGAACGAGCAGAAAAACCGCGCACGCAACAACGAGGAAATTGATGGCCAAGGTAACGAAGTTGCCGTAATTCCAAGTAACCGCCCCGGCTTTCGCGGCGTCGGCGGGCGTGTTGAACACCGCCGAGCCATCTCTGGCCGCTCGCAGCACGAGGAACTTGTTGGAAAAATCAAGTCCGCCAGTCAGCAAACTGATTGGCGGCATGATTACGTCTTTGACCAACGAATTGATTATGGAACCAAACGCTGCGCCGATAATCACGCCCACAGCAAGATCGACCGCGTTCCCTTTGACGGCGAATTCCTGGAATTCCTTCCAGATCTTCCTCATACGACGATGTTTACGAGCTTTCTCGGGACCACAATTACATTGCGCACCGTCTTACCCGCGATTCGATCTTGAATCTTCTGGTTCGACAGCGCGGCAGCTTTCAGTTCTTCCTCCGTTGCAACGATCGGCATCTTGATTCGATCGCGCAGTTTCCCGTTTATTTGAATGACGACTTCAACCTCGTCCTCCGCGAGGAGCCGTTCATCGTAGGGTGGCCAAGTCTGTTGCGTTATGTCGCCGCGCACCTCCACGAATTTCGCGTTCAACTGTTCCCAAAGCTCGGACACAATGTGAGGCGCAAAAGGATTCAGCAATATCAGAAAGGTGCGCATCGCCGACAACGGAATGGTTTCGATGTTGGTGAGTGCGTTCACGAAAATCATCATCTGGGAAATCGCCGTATTAAACGAGAACGATTCGATATCGTCAGTGACTTTCTTGATCGTCGCATGCAGCACCTTCTGTTGCGCCTTAGTCGGATCGATGTTCTTGATTCTTCCGGATAATTCCCACTTGCCTGCCTGGTTCTCAGTCATGAGTAGGCGCCAGACGCGCGCCAGAAAGCGCGCCACCCCTTCTACCCCTCGCATGCTCCACGGCTTCATTTGCTCAAGCGGCCCCATAAACATTTCGTAGCAGCGAAATGCGTCTGCGCCGTGCTGATCGATGACGTCGTCAGGATTGACGATGTTACCGCGCGACTTCGACATTTTCTGGTTGTCTTCGCCGAGAATGATTCCCTGGTTTACTAGCCGCTGGAATGGTTCCGGCTTTGAGATACAGCCCAGATCGAACAGCACCTTGTGCCAGAAACGCGAATACAGCAGGTGCAGCACCGCGTGCTCCGTGCCTCCGACGTACAAGTCTACGCCACCGGGCTTCGGACCACCCATCCAGTAACGCTCTGCTTCTTCGCCGACAAACCGTTCATCGTTGCGCGGGTCGCAAAATCGCAGGTAGTACCAGCACGAGCCTGCCCACTGCGGCATCGTGTTTGTCTCACGAAGTGCGTTGACGGAGTAACGAATCCACTCTTTTGCTTTTGCGAGTGGCGGTTCTCCGGTGCCGGTCGGCTTGTAATCGTCGAGCGCAGGCGGCACGACGGGCAATTCTTTTTCATCCAACGCGCGATGCTTTCCATCCTCCCAGACGATCGGGAACGGCTCGCCCCAATATCGTTGACGCGAGAATAGCCAGTCTCGCAGCTTGTAATTGATCGCGCGTTTGCCGAGGCCGTGTTCTTCGAGCCAGGCGGTGATCTTTTTTTTCGCTTCTGCACTCGTCAGGTCATTAATAATTGGCGAGTTGACTGCGATGCCTTCGCCGGTGAATCCAATTGCCGGCACGTCTGTTGTGGGCTGAACGACAATGACAACCGGCAGACCGAACTTTTTTGCAAATTCCAAGTCGCGATCATCGTGAGCCGGGACACCGCCGATCGCGCCGGTCCCATACCCAAGCAGCACGTAATCAGCGATCCAGATTGGAATCTTTTGGTTGGTCGCCGGATTGATCGCGTAGGCCCCGGTAAACACGCCGGTTTTTTCTTTGGACAGATCGGCACGTTCGAGCTCGCTCTTGCGCGCAGTTCGTTCGCGATACTCGCGCACCGCCGGCCACTGTTCTTCGGTAACAATTCGATCGACGAGGGGATGTTCCGGCGCGAGCACCAGGAAAGTACCGCCATAAAGCGTGTCCGGGCGCGTAGTGAAGACGCGAAGCTTGTAGCCGGATTGGCCGCCGGGATCATCGATGCCCGCTACAGGGAAATCGATTTCCGCGCCCTCGCTCCGGCCAATCCAATTGCGCTGAAGCAATTTGATTCCCTCGGGCCAATCAAGTTCGTCGAGTTCATCGATCAAGCGCTCCGCATAGGCCGTGATGCGCAATATCCATTGTCGCATCGGTCTTCGAACGACCGGGAAGCCGCCAACTTCGCTCTTTCCGTCAACGACTTCTTCGTTGGCAAGAACTGTTCCTAACTCCGGGCACCAGTTAACGGGCACCTCAGCGACATACGCGAGCCGAACGCTATCCGGGTCAGTCCCGCGATAGGTGGAAATCGGCTCCGCGCGTTTTGTTTCCGGATTGAACCATGAATTGTAAATTTGAAGAAAAATCCACTGCGTCCATTTGTAATACTTCGGATCAGTTGTGTTGATCTCACGTTGCCAATCGTAGGAAAAACCGATCCGCTTCAATTGCCTCTTGAATTTCGCCACGTTCTCGCGCGTCGTGACGGCAGGATGCTGCCCACTCTTAACCGCATATTGCTCGGCGGGCAGACCGAATGCGTCCCAACCCATCGGATGTAAAACGTTGAAGCCGCGCGTCCGTTTGTACCGGGCAACGATGTCCGTCGCCGTGTAACCTTCGGGATGTCCGACGTGCAAGCCCGCGCCGCTGGGGTAAGGAAACATGTCGAGGATGAAAAACTTTGGCTTTGCTGCATTGAAACCTTTCTCGCCGGGATTCGGCGCATGAAAAACCTGCTGCTTCTCCCAGATCGCCTGCCATTTTGGTTCGATCTGATCGAATGGATACGGTTTGCGGCGCTCGCTGCTCATTTATATATCAATCAGGAACTCAAGAAATCAGGAAAAGAAACTAGAATTTACTCTTGGATTCCTTGTTTCCAGATTTCATTCACATGGTGATTGACCTTTTGGTTGCAACGCGCAATGCGCATAAGACCGAAGAAATCCAGAGGATTCTCGGGCCGCAATTCAACGTGACTGATTTGGCTGCGCATCCTGAAATTCCTCACATTGCGGAGAGTGGAACAACTTTTCAAGAGAACGCGATTCTCAAAGCCGTGGCAGTTTCCAAGCGCATGCCCGGTTTTGTCATTGCCGATGATTCCGGGCTCGAGGTCGAGGCTCTTGGCGGCGCGCCGGGCATCCACTCGGCGCGCTATGCGGGAATGAACGCGACCGACCAGGAAAAAACCGACAAGTTATTGAAGGAGCTTACACGCGCTGGCGCTACAAAGAATGCGCCTCGCGCTCGATTTCGTTGCGTGCTCGCGCTCGCGTACAAAGGCAACGTTCTCGGAGCATTTGAAGGAATCATTGAAGGACAAATCGCTGATCGACCCCACGGGTCGCATGGATTCGGATACGATCCGATCTTTATGCCGGAGGGTTTCCAACAAACTTTTGGCGAGCTCGCGCCTGCTGAAAAAAATCAATTAAGCCACAGAGCTCGCGCTCTGGAAAAGTTACGCACGTTCTTAATACCGCGAGCGGTCATGAAGAAGTGATTTGGGCAGCCGTCTAAGACTAACGGCTCCGGTAATACTAGTCTAGGGTTTGGGCGGTGGCGGCGGCGGCGGTGGTGGTGCAGCCCCCCCAGGAGCTGGCGCAGCACCGCCAGCGACAACGCCAGAAGCTGCTCTAATCTGATAGCCCACCTTGGTGATTCCGACTGACCGAACCTTGTCGAGCACTCCGATGACATCGCCGTAGATTGCCATCGGCGTTGCGCTAATCGAGATTTTGATGTCCGGATTCGCCCTGTGAAGCTGAAACAAGCGCGGCAGGACTTGGCCGTCTTCCACGTACTGGTTATCGAAGAACACAGCATTTCCCTCCAGCACCTTTATGGAAACAAAATCCTTTACGCCGCTTGGCGGGGGCCCTACCGCAGCCGGCAAATTCACGCGAATGCCTTTCATGTGAGTCTGGCTCAGGCTCACCATCATGAAGCTGGCGAGCAGAAAGAACATGATGTCGATCAACGGGATGATCTCGATGCGCGCTCGTTTATGCGGAACTGGCGAAGAGAGTCTCATATTGGTGAATTTAGTACGACGCCCCAGTCATGGTAAAAGTGATGGGAATGTTGACCCTGGAAACTGTCCCAGGCCTAAATCG
>QHNQ01000141.1 GCA_003218135.1 Verrucomicrobiota bacterium | reverse complement strand
GCCGAACGGCTATCTGCACATTGGTCACGCGAAATCGATTTGCCTCAATTTTGGGATCGCACGCGAGTTTGGCGGCATTTGCAACATCCGTATGGATGATACGAATCCGACAAAGGAGGAAGCCGAATATGTGAGGTCGATCATGACTGACGTGCATTGGTTGATTGGTGGCTGGGCAGATAATCATCTCGGCGGTGCGCCATTTTACGCGTCGGATTATTTTCCGAAGTTTTACGAATACGCCACGGAACTCATCCGCAAGGGAAAGGCGTACGTTTGCGACATGACACCGGAGGAGACGGATGCGTATCGCCGACTCGGAAAACCAAGTGGCTTTCGCGATCGCTCAGTCGAGGAAAATCTCGACCTGTTTGCGCGAATGAAAACGGGCGAATTCCCAGATGGGGCCCGCACATTGCGCGCGAAGATTGACGTGAACGCGGCCAATGTCTGGCTGCGCGATCCGGTGCTGTACCGTATTCGGCACGCATCCCATCATCGCACCGGTGACAAGTGGTGCATTTATCCGATGTACGACTGGGCGCACACGCTCAGCGATTACATCGAAGGGATTACGCACTCGATTTGCACACTGGAATTCGAAGTGCACCGACCGCTTTACGATTGGATACTCGATGCGCTCGAATTGCCAGAGCCGCGCCCGCATCAATACGAGTTTGCGCGGCTTAATCTCACCTACTCGGTCATCAGCAAGCGCAAATTGATCCAGCTCGTAAGCGAAAAACTGGTAAACGGCTGGAACGACCCGCGCATGGCCACCATTTCCGGATTACGTAGACGCGGCGTCACGCCAAGCGCGTTGCGCACGTTCGCTTACAACGTCGGGATCACAAAATACCCGAGCATGACCGACATGGCATTGCTCGAACACACGATGCGGGATGAGTTCAATCGCACCGCCACGCGCCGGCTGGCCGTTCTGCGGCCGATCAAAGTTGTGCTTACCAATTATCCGGAGGGAAAAACCGAAGAGCCCGATGCAGTTAATAATCCTGAGGATTCAAATGCCGGAACGCGCAAAATTCCATTTGGTCGCGAGCTCTACATCGAGAGCGACGATTTCATGGAGGCGCCGCCGCCGAAATATTTTCGGTTGCGGCCCGGTGGCGAAGTGCGGCTGAAGTACGCTTACATCATCAAGTGCGACGAGGTCGTGAAAGATGCGGCGGGCAAAGTAACCGAGCTTCGTTGCACAGTTGACCTGGAGAGCAAATCAGGCGGACCGACGGCAGGCCGTAAAGTGAAAGGGACTATTCACTGGGTGAGCGCCGCGCATGCGATTGATGCCGAAGTTCGATTGTATGACCGGCTCTTCACTTCTCCCGAGCCTGATGCGACCGGTGATTTCAAAGCATTCATCAATTCCCATTCGCTGGAAGTGGTGAACGCGAAATGTGAGCCGGCGCTGGCAGATGCGCATCCGGAAGAGTGCTATCAATTTGAGCGTCTCGGCTATTTCACGCTCGACCCGGATTCAACGTCGCAAAAACAAATCTGGAATCGCACGGTTACCCTGAGGGATACGTGGGCGAAAGAAGCAAAGATGTTTCGAGTTTGTGAGAGGTCCCTCGCTTCGCTCGGGATGACCGCGCATTAGAATTTAGTCAGCGCACGATCGATGCGCGTGAGCACTCTTTCTTTTCCGAGAACCTCGAGCAAATGATACAAACTCGGTCCCACATTGCTGCCGGTTACAGCAAGGCGGGTGGGATGAACTATCGCCCCGACTTTTCCGCCGAGCTTTGATGCGGTGCTTTTTAGTGTCGCTTCAATCTCAGCCGCGTTGAATTCTTCGAGCGCGCTCAATGCTTCCCTAACGGCCTTGAGGCGTGGCTTGTTTTCGGCGCTGAAATGTTTCGAAACGCCTTCGGGACTGTAATCGACGTCGTTGGTAAAATAGAACCCGCAGTACGCCGGCAGTTCGTCGAATGTGTTGATCTTTCCTTTGCAGGTCTGCAGCGCTGCACGCACGTATTTCTCGGGAAATTTATCGAGCTTCACGCCGCTCGACTTTAGCCTTGCGAAGGCAAGATCGTAGAACTCGGCATCGCTGAGTTCGCGGGCGTATTCGCCATTCAACCAGTGTAATTTGTCTGGATCGAATGTTGCCGAGCTGCGCCCGATGTTTTTGAGATCGAAAATCCGGATGATTTCGTCGATATCCAATTTCTCGCGGTTATCCTTGGGCGACCAGCCCAGCAGACAAAGATAATTGCCGACGGCCGCCGGGAGATAACCGCGCCGGATGTAATACTCGACACGCGCGCCTTCGTCGCGTTTGCTCATTTTTGTTCCGTCGCGGTTGAGGATGAGCGGAATGTGCGCGTACTGCGGAGGCGTCGCGCCGAGTGCGCGAAAGATTTCGATGTGCTTCGGCGTGTTCGAGAGATGATCTTCGCCTCGAATGACGTGGGAGATTTTCATTTCGAGGTCGTCGATCACATTGACGAAATGAAAAATCCATGAACCATCCGGGCGGCGAATCGTCATGTCTGGATGCGTAGCCGGATTGCTGAGATCGAAATCGATTTTGCCGCAAACGATATCGTCCACGATGACGTGCTCACGCGGTGAACGAAATCGCAGCGCGCCCTGATCTTCGAAGATATAACCGGCATCCTGAAGTTTTTTCAGGTAGCGCTCGTAAAGTTCTGTGCGCTCGCTTTGCAGATACGGTCCAAACTCGCCGCCAGCGTGCGGGCCTTCGTCCCAATTTAGACCTAGCCATTGTAACCCTTCGTAAATCGCGGCCATGGCTTCCTCGGTGTTTCGCTTGATGTCCGTGTCTTCAATGCGCAGCACGAATTTCCCGCCGTGATGCCGCGCAAACAGCCAGTTGAACAGCGCGGTGCGCGCCCCGCCAATGTGCAGGTAGCCGGTGGGCGAGGGGGCGAAACGGACGCGGACTTCAGGTTTCATTCAGTTGTCATCCTGAGCGAAAGCGAGGGATCTCGCAAATTCTCGGTGGCGTTGTGACGTCGACATCTTTACTGGCCGAATGTCGCGGTCAGCGTCAAATTTGGTAATGACGAGCATGGAAACGCATACAATTACCGGTGGCTGTTATTGTGGCGAGGTGCGTTTCAGCGCGTCCCCCGACGTTCGTGTCCGGGCGAATTGTCATTGTGCCAACTGCCGTCGAGCTGTGGGAGCTCAGGCGGTAGCCTGGATTGTAATAAAACGTTCGCAGTTCCAATTCACCAAAGGAACGCCACACAGATATCAGACGGAGACCGGCGCCTGGAGGACCTTTTGCCCTCACTGTGGAACGTCTCTCACTTATGAGCACAACAAACGTGCCGATGAGATCGACATCACTACTGGAAGTCTCGATCACCCGGAAGATTTCCCGCCAACGAAGGATGTTTATCCCGAAGAACGGTTGCGTTGGGTGGAGCTGATCCGCGATTGAATTGATATCGTTATGCCTGCTTTATGGTGGGCATCTTTCGATGAAAATCGTCTTGGCGCGTCGTCGCGCGTGTCGATCCTGCGGCAGATTTACTTTCGCTGTGCGAACGTTTGGATCGAGCAGCAAGCGCACGCGTTCGATCACGTCAAAACCAATTTCAGAGATGTTTTGCGCGCGCAGCCATTTCAAAATTGAGCGGCGCTGAAGTGCAACCGGTAGCGCGCGAAGTTTCGGAACCGAAAGATCCGCATTGATTGAATCCAGCACTTGGTTGTCGAGCCATTTTTCTTCCTCGGCGGCAATGATGGCTGTACGCCAGACGTTGTGGCGGATGTTTCTGCCAAGGATTTTTTCCAGATACGGAATGATACGGTTGCGGATTCGATTTCTCGTCGGTGCGAGATTTTTATTCGTGGCGTCTTCGCGAAATCTCAGACGACACTCACGCACATATTTATCGATGTCGCTGCGCCAGATTGAGAGCAACGGGCGCAGGATCGTTAAGTCAACTCCGTGAATCTGTCGGCTGGAAACATCGCGCATTCCGCCCAGACCGGTGAGACCGGCGCCCCGGATCAAGTTCAACAAAAAAGTTTCAACGAGATCATCCGCATGATGTGCCAGAAAAATTTTGTGGCAACGGCGGCGCTTCGCCGCTCTGGCGAAAAATGAGTAACGCGCCTCGCGTGCAGCGGTTTCAAGTGACATCTTTTTTTTCCTCGCGAGCGCGCGGACGTTTGCCGCGCCGAGTTCAAAGCCGACCCGATATTTCGCAGCGAGCTTTTGCACAAAACGTGCATCGGCAGCGCTCGATTGTCCGCGTAATTGATGATTCAAGTGGCAAACGATCAGTTTGTTGTAACCAAGATTGACCAGCCAGTGCAGCAACGCGATGGAATCGCGCCCACCGGAGACGCCGATGAGGTAACGCGCATCTCGAGGGAAATTGCGCATTAGCCGCGAG
>QHNQ01000037.1 GCA_003218135.1 Verrucomicrobiota bacterium | reverse complement strand
CATCCACGGTCGCGCGGCCGCGAGTTAGTGAGCCGATTCGCACCATATAAAAATCGTACGGCAAAGCCTGTGCGATGTAAGCCGGAGGCGCAATTAATACGCCCCTCCGATTGAACCGAAACGCAAGCGCATCTGCTCCGTACCCGTGGCGCAACGGGTCAGAAGTATCGATCACAGGCGCTTCGTAAAGACCGAGTTGATAGTAAAGGCGCGAATCTGGTCGGACGATGTAGTAGCCGTTCCGCGGACGTAAGGAGACATAATGTGAATCGTCATCCCAGGAAGCCGCATAAGCGAAACTGGCAATGCTCAGTAACAAGACGCACAAGCGACGCCTCATAATTAACCGATAAGTCTGAGTTCGCCGTCTGTCGACCGACGCGGTCCGGGCTGCCACACAAACGTAACAGTAATTTTTTTGTGAATCTGTAGGGTTGTTCCTAGGCTTGCTGTTAACCCCGAATGCCGTCATTCAATTTCACGCGACGAGATTCAGCGCGAATTTTTGCGGCTCAACAGCGCTTCTCTTTTGGCGAATCGGCTGAGGAAGTTCTAACGCCGAAACGATATCGCGCCGGATGGATCTCCGACGCACACCTGGGCACGCGCGGCTGCAACGCCGCAGCGCTGCTCGATTTTCTGCGCGCGAACGATTTCGATACACTCTATGTCGTGGGCGACCTGATCGACATCTGGTCGCTGCGTCGCGGAATTTATTGGCCGCAACAACACAATGACGTGATCCAAAAAATTCTTCGAAAGGCGCGCAAAGGCACGCATGTGATCTATGTCCCGGGAAATCACGACGAGCTGGTGACCGACTTCTGTGGCGCTTACGGCAATATCGAAATCAAGCGGAGAGCAATTCACGTGACCGCCCCTGGCGAACGCATCTTGATTATTCATGGCCACGAACTGGATACCGTGGTGCAGAACGTCAAATGGCTCGCGTTCGCGGGCGATCTTGGCTATCAATTTTTGCTCTCGCTCAATCCGCTCATCAATTTTGTCAGGCGCCGCTTCGGTCTCGGGTACTGGTCGCTTAGCGCGTATGCCAAGCAGCGTGTGAAAGACGCGGTGAGTTTTATCGGCAAATTCGAAGCTGCTGTGGCGCATTATGCGGAACGTTATGATGTGGACGCCGTCCTTTGCGGGCACATCCATAGCGCAGCCATCCGCGAATTCGGCAAGGTCACCTATTACAATTGCGGCGATTGGGTCGAGAGCTGCACGGCACTCGTTGAGGGAGCAGATGGCATTCTTTCGCTCGTCAACTACCACTCGTTCTCTGCGAGTCGGCCAGCCGAGAGCGAAATTAACGATCCGCCGCAGCGCGAGGAGACTCTGCTGGCTCGTTAAAGCGTCGAAGCGTTACATCGATGAAGCGGGCGGATTGTTATTAGCGCTTCAACTGTTTAACGAATCACGTGGGCTTGCGCCTGTGTCACCGGCTTGTCACGCGCTTTTAACAATTCGTTGCCTGACGCACTGCGCACGTGGATTAGGATCGAGCATGCACACCATTAAAATTAGACGGACAATCACGACAAGTAAGCGCGCGAAACATTCGGGGAGGCGCCGATTCCTGCAATTCGCTCAAGACTTTTTCGCTCGGGAGAACCATCTTGAATTCGCCTTCGAAGCACTGCTTTTCGGTCTTCTGCTGGCAATCGCAGCCTGGCCGATCGTCGCAGCCGTGGGCGCGATCAACGAATTTCTCCGAGCCGGAGCGGTCTGAAGAACATTTGATTGTGGGAAGTTTGATTCGTTCGCTCCCGCTCTCTTCACCCTGTGGGCTTCCCGTCTGTCTCGCTGCGCTCCCGCGCGCTCGGCTCTGTGAAACGCCCTGAAGAATTTGTCAGCCAATAAAACCAAAGGTAAGAGACAAGAATGAATACTGAAGAAGTGGCAAAAAAGGTCGTAGAACTAACTCGGAAGCAGGCATGGTACGAAGCGCTCGACACGCTTTACGACGATAACGTCGTCAGCGTGGAAGCATCCGGCATGGGAGGCGGTTCGCCGGAGACGCGCGGGAAACAAGGCGTGCGCGGCAAAATCGATTGGTGGGTCAATGGGATGGAGGTGCATAGCTTCGATGTGCACGGACCGTTCGTCGCGCACGATCGATTCGTCGTCCAATTCGATGCGGATGTCACGAACAAGCAATCGAAAGAGCGAACACAATTGTCGGAGGTTGGCGTTTACACCGTGAAGGACGGCAAGATCGTCCGCGAAGAATTTCTTCCGCACGTCGATTGAGATTCAGGAGCTGCGAACACCGCTCACTTTAGCAGGTGACGGGACGTCCGCCGTGAACAAGGTGAATTCGCTCCGTCGAACATAGCTCGCTTTTTCGGTTCGGGCCGCTCGCCGCACTCCAATCCTCGGAATCCTGCCACGTCAGTTTTTCAGCGCAACACCAGCAGCGCGTTGGGCGCTTGCTGCGCCGTAGCCTCGGCCGGAGGCGGGTTGATCGTTGAGCATTTCTCTGCGATAACCTTCCGCATCGAGATATGCGAAGCATGACTGGGTACGGTCGCGGCGAGACCGATGACGCCGGAACGAAATTTAGTGTCGAACTCAATTCGGTGAACCGAAAGCAGAGCGACGTTGTAATCAATTTGCCGCGCGATTTGACAGAGCTTGAACCGCGCATTCGCCAGACAATCAATGAAAATATTTCGCGCGGCCGGACCAATGCCACCGTCACTCTTCACACCGGCGCAAACGGCGCGCGCAACCTGGCACTAAACACGGGACTCGCACGTTCGTATCATGAAGCAATGCGCACGCTGCAGAAGGAACTGGACGCACCGGGCGAGATCACCATCAGCACCATTCTGCAGGCGCCCGGCGTGATGCGGTTCCCGGAAGAAGCCCTGAACGCCGAAGAAGCCTGGCCAGCCATTGAACGGGCGCTGCGCGCCGCGCTCGCCGATCTAATCAAAATGCGAGAGCGCGAGGGCAAACATCTGGCCAAGGATTTAATCCGTCGTCTGAAAGCGATCCGGAAAAAACTCAAAGAGGTTCGCGCGCTTCATCCTGACGTGGTGAAAAGATATCGCTCTGCGCTCCTCGAGCGAATCCAAAAAGCCGGGTTGCCGATCGCCAGCGAAGACGAACGCGTACTCAAGGAAATTTCGTTCTTTGCCGACCGCGCCGATGTATCGGAGGAGTTAACGCGGCTCGAGAGTCATCTCGCGCAGTTCGCGCATCATTTGCGCAGCAAAGAGCCGGTTGGGCGCACATTGGAATTCATAATCCAGGAAATTTTTCGCGAGCTCAACACCCTGGGCGCAAAAGCGAATGACGCCGCCATCTCACAACGCGTCATCGCCTGCAAAGCCGAACTGGAGAAGATCCGGGAACAAGTTCAAAACCTTGAGTAACCAGTTCAGCCGCCCCGGAATTCTCTTCGTCATCTCCGCACCATCGGGCGCAGGCAAGACCACGCTTGTCGAAGCAATCCGAAAAACCCCGAATCTTTTTTATTCAGTATCCTGCACCACCCGATCACCGCGCGCCGGTGAAATTGACGGCGAGGATTATCGATTTCTCTCCGATACGGTTTTTCGCGAGAGACTCCAAGCCGGCGATTTTTTGGAACACGCGCAGGTCCACAGCGATTATTACGGAACATTGCGCGAGCCGGTGTTGACGAATTTGCAAAACGGAGTCGACGTCTTAATCGACATTGATACTCAAGGCGCAGCCACGATCCGGAACTGTGACGATCCATTAATTGGGGGAGCACTGGCTGATGTTTTTATCATGCCGCCCGATCTCGACGAATTGCGGCGACGCCTGCGCAATCGCGGGACCGAGACCGAGGAGCAGATCAATCGCCGTCTCGACACTGCGGTACGAGAAATGGAATTGTGGTGCGATTATCGCTACACAATCATCAGCGGATCAGTCGAAGAAGATCTGGAAAGGTTCCGCCACATCATGGCGGCAGAGGCTTTTTTGAGCCGGCGCTTGCTCTGTACGGGACGCTGTTAGCGTCCCGATTCGCAGACGGAGCTATCGGCTTCCCCTACAACAGATTCGCGATTAACTTGTCGATCTTGCATGGAAAGGAACTTGAGAGCAAAACGCGAAAGAACGAGCGCGCGCAAGGTTGTGCGCATTTCTTCCGCGAAGAAAACGATCGTCCTTGGTGTCACCGGATCGATCGCCGCTTACAAGTCTGCTGAGCTGGCAAGCCTGCTCGTCAAACAAGGCCACGATGTTTTCGTCGTGATGACGCAGGATGCGACGGAATTCATTTCGCCGCTCACGTTACAAACGCTCTCGAAAAATCCGGTGACGACGAGCTTCTACGATGAGAAAGAAAACTGGCGACCCGGTCACATCGATCTCGCCGACCGCGCGAACCTTCTCCTCATTGCGCCCGCGACCGCGCACATCATCGCCGAGCTGGCGAACGGTCTGGCCAGTCACCCGCTTGCGGCCATCGCGCTCGCCACGCGTGCGCCGATTCTGCTCGCGCCGGCCATGAACGGAAAAATGTGGCAGCATCCCGCGACGGTGGAGAACGTGGAAAAATTGAAGGCGCACGGCGTTGAATTTATTGGACCGGAGGAAGGAATGCTGGCGTGCGGTTACGAAGGCCTGGGCAGGCTTTGGAAGGTAACCGACATCGCGTTCCGCGCGGAGTTTCTGCTTGCGCGGCAGGACAATTTGATCGCGTGAGAGTTCTCGTCACGGCCGGGCCCACCCGAGAGCCGATCGATCCGGTTCGTTACATTTCGAATCGTTCATCGGGAAAAATGGGTTATGCGATCGCAGAAGCCGCGCTTGATGCCGGGCACGAGGTCATTTTGATTTCCGGCCCGGTGAACCTCGCGCCGCCGGACGAGGCAACATTTGTTCGCGTGTCCACCAGTGATGAAATGTTCGATGCCGTGCACCGGCATGCCGACAAATGCGATGTATGCGTGATGTGCGCCGCCGTGGCGGATTACAAGCCGGCAAAAGTTTCAACCGCAAAAATCAAGAAGCGCCGCGAAAAGGTTTCGCTCGAATTAATTCCTACGCGCGACGTTCTCGATTCATTAGGCCATCGGCGAGATCGTCAATTCCTTGTTGTCGGTTTCGCTGCGGAAACGAGTGACGTTCAAGAAAACGCCGAGCGGAAACTGCGCGAGAAGAATTGCGACATCGTAGTCGCGAACGACGTGAGCAGCGCGGATTCTGGAATGGATAGCGACCTGAATGAGGTGACGATTGTCTCGCGAAACGGTGAGCGACGGAAAATTTTGCGCACGCAAAAAAAAATCATCGCGCGCGAGCTCGTAAAAATTTTTGTAAAATCTGCAACAATAATGTTTGACAAAAAAAATGTGACGGTTACTGAAACGCAATTAAGTGAAGTCATTCCCAACTCTTCACCAGTTCCGCGCGTTGCGGATTGAAAGGGGGGAATTAGTCGATGGCTAAAAAGAAAGCAGCAAAGAAAAAAGCAGCGAAAAAGAAAAGGCACTAAGCCAATCGCTGAATTAACGGCTCCGGATTTCTTCGGAGTCACAAACCTAACTTCAACCCGGGAGGAGAATTTATTTTCCTCCCGGTTTTTTTTGTTGTGAGTAATACCTGGCTTCAGCCAGGTGCAGTCGTGGGCGTTCTCTCGATCAGCCGTTTTAACGGCTTTTGGTGTCTTCATTAAGCCATTGAAACGGCTCCCGCTTCTCATCGACGAAAGCAATGGGCTGAAGCCAATGTTAATGAAAACAACCAGATGACAGCATCGTCCTCGCGGCTGCAGCACTTTGATTTCCGCTGTGCACTTCCTGCGCTTTGTGCGACGTAATGTTTGATGAAGCACTATCTCGATACCGCCGAGCGCGCTGCGCGTGCGGCTGGAAAATTGCTTCGCGAGAATTTTCGGCAGCGGCAACGGGTGAATGCAGTCGCCGATTGCATTGCGACTGCGCAGCGAGATCTTGGTGGGCGTTATCTACGACCCAATGCGCGAGGAGATGTGGGCTGGACAAAAAGGCGACACGCCGAAATTAAATGGCGAGCCGTTTCATGTAAGCGATCGAGCGGAGCTCGCGGAAGCTGTGATCTCGATTGGACTGGCCAAGACCGGAGAAACGATCAACGCGAATTTCCCGTTGCTGCAGGCAATGATTCATCGCGTGCGCAAATGCCGCGTGCTCGGCAGTGCTGCGCTCGACATGGCTTACGTCGCATGTGGACGCTTCGATGCGTACATTGAAACCGGAATCAGCTTATGGGATATCGCAGCGGGCTGGCTTCTAATTGAAAATGCAGGTGGAACTGTCGATCTTCGCCCGCTCGAACACATGAAGGAGAAATACAGCATCGTCGCATCCAACGGCATAATCGATCTCAAGCTGTAATGACGAAGCCCAAAGCCCCAAAAGAGAATGTAGCCCAATGTCTGCGGGCTGTAGCGTCCGCTGTCCTCAGCGGATTTTGGCATTCGTCATTTGGATTTCGTTCGTCATTCCTCATTCGGGATTCATCATTTGCGCCATGATTCGTTGCGGCATCGGCTACGACATTCATCGTTTCGTGGAGGGACGAAAACTGGTTTTGGGCGGCGTCGAGATTCCGTACTCGCGCGGGCTGGAAGGACATTCCGATGCTGATGTGCTAGCACATGCGATTGCCGACGCCTTGCTCGGAGCGATCAGCGCCGGCGACATTGGCCAGCATTTTCCGGATACCGACAAGTCGATTCGCGGTATCAGCAGCATCGAAATTTTGAAACGAGTGAACGAATTGCTCGCGCAAAAAAGTGCGCGAGTCGTGAATATCGATGCAACGCTTCTCGCCGAAGAACCAAAATTCGCGCCACACGTTGAAGCGATGCGAAAAGTAATTGCGGACGCACTCGGCACTTCGGATTCGAACATAAGTGTGAAAGCGACGACGAATGAAAGACTCGGCCCAATTGGACGCGGCGAAGGCATCGCTGCAATGGCCGTGGCAACCGTGGAAGTGGAATGACGTCCTGGTCTACAGCCGCGCGCACCTAATGGTCATGGTGAGCGAAGCGAACCATCTCTCAAGCGCACCGATGACTTTCCGCGAAGAGAAAGCGTGCCGTTCTTATGTGAGGTTCCTCGCTCCGCTCGGGATGACACCGGAGTAGCAAATGCCGCTGCGCTTCTTCAACACATACTCGCGCGGAGTCGAAGAATTCGAGCCGCGCGATCCGAGTGCACGCCACATCTGTATGTACACCTGCGGACCGACCGTTTACAGCCGCGCGCACATTGGAAATTTTCGCGCCTATATCTTCGAAGATTTGCTTCAGCGCCATCTCGAATTGCGCGGTTACAAGGTGCATCGCGTGATGAACATCACCGACGTGGACGACAAAACGATTCGGGGGACAGGCGAAGCCGGCATCCCGCTGCGAAAATTCACCGAACAATTCAAGCAAGCGTTCTTCGAAGACGCGGATACGTTGCGCATCAAACGCGCGAACGAATATCCGGCTGCGACTGACCAGCGATACATCGACAGGATGATCGAGATGATCAGCACGTTGATTTCGAAGGGGCTTGCGTATCAGGCCGAGGACAAATCGGTTTACTATCGCATCAACAAATTTCCGAATTACGGAAAACTCGCGCACTTCGATCTGAGTCAGTTGCAATCGACGGGGCGCGTGAAGCACGATGAATACGATAAGGAACACATCGGCGACTTCGCGTTGTGGAAAGCCTGGGATGAAGAAGATGGCGACGTGAAGTGGGATTCGCCGTGGGGTCCGGGCCGTCCCGGTTGGCACATCGAATGCAGCGCGATGTCGACCGCACTGTTAGGGGATCAGCTCGATATCCATTGCGGCGGCGTCGATAATATTTTTCCGCATCACGAAGCGGAAATCGCGCAGAGTGAAGGCGTCACCGAAAAAAAATTCGTCCGTTACTGGCTGCATTGCGCGCATCTGCTCGTGGATGGACAGAAAATGGCGAAGTCGCTGGGCAATTTCTACACTGTGCCGGATGTGCTGGCGAAAGGTTACACCGGGCGCGAGCTCCGTTACGCGTTGCTGCGTGTGCACTATCGAGTGCCGCTCAATTTTACCTGGGATGGAATGAATGAAGCTCGCGAGTCGCTCGGCCGCATTGATGAGTGGCTTGCGCGGTTGCGTGAAGTGGTAGGGTCAGCGCGCCGCGCTGACCGGACGCCGCGGCGCGGCGTCCCAACCTCAAAATTCGAAGAAGCGCTGGACGACGATCTAAACATTTCCGCGGCGCTTGGATTTTTGTTTGAATCGATTCGTGAAACCAATCGCGCGATGGATCAAAATGAAATGGACGCAGCGACCGCGAATGCGTGGCTGGATTGGTGGAAACGAATTAACACTGTTCTCGATCTCGAAGCTGAGTTCGAAATCATCGTTCCGCCAGAAGTCATGCAGCTCGCCAAGGAGCGTGAGAACGCAAGGCGCGAAAAAAAATGGAAACGCAGCGACGAACTACGCGAACAGATTTCCGTGCTTGGCTGGGAAGTACGCGACACCAAGGACGGAGCGAAGATAACGCGGCGCGGCGCAGCATAGTCCGGGGAGCACACGCGTCTCGCGTGCTACCGCCAGTCCGGCTCGGACTTTCGGCATCGCGCCGAAACGAACTTTTGTTTTGCCAGGTTCGGCGTTGAATTGTCCTGCTGGAAAAAGTTCGCGATCGCGAGGACGCGCTCGCCAGCACGCGAGACGCGCGCGTTCCCCGGAAAAATGCGCTCGCAACTCGGGAGCGATTCGTCATGTTGAGCACTGAAAATGTTTGCGTCCGCCGACTATCTCGACCTTGAACACACGGCCCATCCGAAGTTGTTCGAGAACCAGAATTACGTCTGGGACGCGCTCAAACAAGTTGCGAGTTATCTGCAATTTCGCTTAAAGCCCGCGATCCTCGGCGAGCTCATGGGCAAGCCTTTCATCAGCAACCATGTTTTCATCGGCAAAGGAACGATTGTCGAGCAGGGCGCCATGTTAAAAGGCCCGGCGTGGATTGGCGAAAATTGCCGCCTCCGCAGCGGTTGTTACGTGCGCGAGAACGTGATCGCCGGCAACGGCGTGGTCATGGGGAACTCATGCGAGTTCAAGAACTGCATTCTGTTCGACGAGGTACAGGTGCCGCACTTTAATTACGTCGGCGACTCCATTCTCGGTCATCACGCGCACCTTGGCGCGGGGGTCATTCTCTCAAACGTAAAACTCGATCACAGCGAAATCGTGGTGATCACCCCAGACGGCGAAATAGCCACGGGTCTCAGAAAATTCGGCGCGATCGTTGGCGACCGGACGGAAATCGGTTGCAACGCCGTCATTAATCCCGGCTCAGTCATCGGCAGCGACTGCATGATTTATCCCGGCGTAAACTTCCGCGGCGTCCTGCCGCATGGCAGCATGGTGAAGTTGCGACAAGAGCTGCAACTAATCGAAAAACGCTGACGAGCAAGAGCACGAGCAGGAAAAGCAGGACGGATGGGGGGGGATTCGAACCCCCGGTGCCTTTCGGCACACACGCTTTCCAGGCGTGCACAATCAACCACTCTGTCACCCATCCAGTTTAAGTCCTAATCGTGCTCGTAATCGTAATCGAGCATGAGCACGAGCACGATTAAGAACTACAGCTGCAAGCGGCGGAACAGTTCGTCTAGCGGCAATTGGATGCCGATGTAAAATTCGCCGAAATCTGCATACTCGGCGCTCACCGGATCGAACCGCATCTTGTAGACAATCGCTTTGATCTGAAACGTGTCGCGTGCAAACAGCGTCACGCCCCATTCGGCGTCGTCGAGACCTGTCGAACCGGTGATAAGCTGTTTCACTTTGCCGGCGAACTCGCGTCCAACGCTCGCATGGCCCCTCATTAATTTGCGGCGCTCATCGTACGGCAGTGCGTACCAGTTCCGCTGTTCGCCGCGGCGTTTGCTCATGTTATAGAAACAAACCACCGGCCAATCGGGAAGCGTCGGATAAACGCGCTCCTGCCGGTAGTGCTTCACGCGTTCACGAAACGTGGTCAGTGCTTCTCCGAGTTTCGCGGGATCGTTGCGGACACTCGCCTCGAGTGTTTGTGCGTATTCTTCCTCTGTCGTGATGTATTCGCTTTCCTCCGTGAGCGACAAATAACTGTAAACGGGGGTGAGCACATCTGCGCCTAATGAGAGCGAAAGTCGCTTCTCGATCCTGCTGGCGTTGTGCAGGTCGGGCATGATCAACATGAAGCCGATGTCGGCCTTGGGCGTGACCATTCCGAGCGTGAGCAACTGAGTTGACTCCATCGCGCGCACTTCCTGCACAAGCGACGACAGATTCGTCTTGGCTGCGTTTTGTTCTTCACAGCTGAGCAATTGCCATTGGCCATGCTCGATCCGGTAAAACAGATGCAGACAATGCCAGCCTTCCTCTGGAACGAGCGCGGTGTTTTTGTCAGTCATCGCGCTAGTTTCGGCTCAGCGGTAGCCGGGTCAAGGTCTACGAGAAGCGATATAAATCCGAGACTTCGCTTGCATCGAGCGACGCAAGTCTCTATACGCGGTGTTTAGCGTTAAGCACGCGCAGCCAGCATGCGCAATTACCTTCAGCCACAAACCACCGGCGATGTACTGCGCAACACTTTCGCGATATACGGCAAAGGCTTTCTAGCAATTTTTCTAATATATTTCCTTCCAATTGTCCCATTCGAGATTTGGAAGGCTGAAGCCAAGGCAGCCAATAATACAGGCCTGTTTGTTCTCGGTAATATAGTTGGAGTGGTCGCCAACTTGTTCATTGTTGGGGCAATCGCCATTGCCGTATCCGATATCTGTCTCGGTAATAAACCAAGCGCCGCGCGGTCCTACAAAAGGGTCTTCAGCACCATTCCTGGCAAACTGCTAGTTACCAATTTTTTAACTACAATGTGCTGGGCAATACCGGCTCTTCCGCTGATAATGCTTTACTCGAATTTCAGCAAGGCGAGCGGCGCGGGCAGAATTCTCGTGTCAGCAGCTATGATTGCTTTACTGGCGCTATTCGTGACGGTCGTCTTGCGATTATTCTTTGCTCCTTCCATCGTCATCCTGGAAGGTATGTGGGCATTTAACGCCCTAAGGCGAAGCATTGCTCTGACCCGAGGTTATAATTGGCGCAATTTCGCCGTGCTGATTCTGCTTTCCGTAGTGGTGCTGGTGATCCTGGTCGTGGTCTCCACGCTTTTCATACTCCTAAATATGAAAAGCGCGTTTGCTGGACGGATTTTTACAGTGGTAGTGGCGATGATAATTGCGCCGCTCTTTTTTATCACGGTCGTGCTGCTTTACTATGACAGCCGTGTCCGCAAGGAGGCCTACGACAATGCCGCTTTGGCTGAAGACCTGCGAAGATAACGACACGAAATCCTTGCAGGACACGACCAAATTTCTTATAACGCACTGACAAGGAGGTCCGCTGCAATGGTCAATTATGTCCGTGAGCAAACGGTGGGCGAGCTTATCCGCAACACGTTCGCCATCTACGGCCGTGGCTTCAGCGTGATCTTTCTGACTTATTTCCTTCCGGTTTTTCCGGTTAATCTTTGCGTAACAGAGGCGCAGATCGCAGGTGCGAAAGGTCTTTATCTGCTCGGCACGTTTGTCTCGGTCTTCGTCAGCTTGATCGCCTGCGGCGCAATCACCATTGCGATTTCCGACATGTGTCTTGGCAACAAACCGAGCGTGGCACGCTCATATGGAAAGATTTTTGGGGAAATGTTGGGGAAGTTGTTCGTGGCGAATTTGCTGCAAACGCTTTTTGTTTTGATCGGGCTAATCTTGCTGATCGTGCCAGGCGTGATTGCAGCTGTCTGGCTGCTTTTGACGCCGTCCGTGGTGATACTGGAAGGTCTGGGCGGGATGAATGCGCTGAAGCGAAGCAAGGCGCTCGGGCAAGGTTTTTACTGGCGCAACTTCGGTGTGTTCTTACTGGTAATGGTGATTTGCGTGGTTCTTGGTGGGATCTTAGGCGCCATCTTTGGCGCAATCTTTGGAGCAATGCTGGGAAATTTCGGTGGCCGGCTTGTTTACGTTCTCGCCCAGACACTGAGTGCACCGCTATCCTTAGTCATGGTTGTGCTGCTTTACTATGATTTGCGAGTGCGCAAGGAGGCGTACGATGCCGCGGCACTGGCTGAAGATTTGAGACGCTGAAAGATACAGATAAAAGACGGAACAAAAAAATATGTTTGCCATCGATTTATCCTTCCTGCCCAAAGACCCGACATTTTGGATCATAGTCGCGGTCTGTCTTACGATCGTCGTTGTTTTGGCAATCATCTTCGGTCGCGGGCTCAAGATCGGCTCACTCTCACTCGACCGCGCACCGGAAAAAAAGCCGACTGATATTGTTGTGGGCAAAGACATGGAAGCGAAGGGCCTCAAGGTTGGCGGTGGTGTTACCGGGATCCGCGGCGCGCAAGCATCCGACCGAAACGTCGATGTTCTGGGAGGCGCGAAGTTGACTGACGCCGAGATCCACGGGGACATCACCGGCGTGGAGCAGCAGGGCGACTCTGGCGATAAAAAATGAGAGACGTTCTTGCGGCGTTCGTGGATCGGCATCTGGAGCTGAGCCGGTTCTGCGAGATGCTCGAGAGCGACGAGAAGCCGATCATGATCGTATGGGGCGATGATGGGATCGGCAAATCATCACTCCTGGCGCGGCTGATTCACGAATGCGCTTCGCGCAAGCTGCACAAGTCGGAAGTATTCGTGAGCAAGAGTCGGTTTAACAGTTATTTGGAAATCCTGCGCAAAATTCGGGACGATCTCGGCCCGGAATTGTTTCCGAATTTCACGCAGTTGGTGAATTACATTTTCCCGGGCCCGCTGCAGCCGCGAGCACCGATCAAAATTGAGGTGGGCGGCGGAGCGCAAAGCGTGCTGGAGCGCGCCAAGCTGGAAAACGTGACCATCCACGGCGATGTCGCCGGCGTCATCATCAAGGACTGCATGATTAATGTGCCGGACCCGAGCCTGAACATTCCGCCGCAAGACCGGATGAATCTGCTGACGGCGGAATTTTTGAAGGACCTCGCGCCGATCGTCCAAAACGCCCTGCTGGTGGTCTTGTTCGACGACATCCAGGAATTAACGGACGAAACTTACATGTGGCTCTGGGAGGGAATCATTTCCGCGTTGGAACAAGGCCAGTTGAAAAACATTCGCTTCGTCTTGTGCGGGCGCGCCAAACCGCAGCTCCAAGGCGCGGCTGCGTTAAGTGTGAAAGAAGCGCCGCTCCAGCCACTGGGCGTATCGGACGTGGAAGATTATCTTGAGCGCAGCGGGCACGTCGCAGATGGGCGAGTTGCAGCGGCGCAGATGTTGTGGGCGGCCAGCGGCGGCGTCCCACTCAAAGTGGCGCTGGCCGTGGACAGCTACTTCGAATTCTTCAAAGATAAACGAGTCCGAGTCAATGGATAAGCGGCTGGAAGAGTTTCAGCGGCTGCTCAACGAAATATCGGCGAAAGGAACAGGCGCAGCGGTCGATTTGCTTTTGCGGCAGATGGACCCGAACCAGGCGCGCTGCTTGCAGTTGTGCGCGATCCCGCACGAATTCGACATCTCGATCCTGCGCGCGCTGGCGCCTGATTTGAGCGAAGATCAAGCGCGCCAGTATACCGATGCTTTCTCGAAACTTTCGCTCGTCGCAAAGTGCGGCGAGTTGCTCGCCGTACATGAAGAATCTCGCCGTTATCTCTTTGATAAATGGCTCGGTTCCGAGCGAGGAGCTGAATTTAATGCCGCCAGCACGCGGTTAAGTGAATATTTCGGCGCCCTGTCAGCGCGGCTGAAAACAGAAACGGCCACGGAAAACTCTGATGCAGTCGAGCAGGCGCAACGGAAACGCATGTTTCACCTCATTGGTGCGTCGCGTGCCGAAGGGCTGGCCGAATTCGAACGGCTTTGTCGGCAGCGTCGCGAAGAAATGCGCTTCGGCCAATGTGAGACGCTCATCAAACTTGTGCATGAATACGATAGCGTCCTGAGCCCGCTCGAGAAAGCGATTGTGGCGTATCACGAAGGCAAGCTTGCTGCAGATCGGCGCCAGTGGAGCACTGCCGAGGAACTTTACAATCGCGTTCTCAGCACGCCAGAACTGTCGGCCCAAATGCGAGTGAAAACACTTTGTCGCCTCGGAATCGTTGAGGATGACCAGCGACATTGGGCCGCCGCCATCAATCTTTTCCAAAAAGGCCTCGAAGTGGCGGATGCGCGACCGGATTGCCGCCAGCAAATCGCTCACCTGCACCTGAATCTTGGGTCGAGTTATCGTGACAACGGTCATTTACCTGAAGCGGAAAAATTCTTGAACAAGGGAATCGCCCTCGCTCAAGAGGCGCACGATCTTTCCAGCGCAGCCGATGGTTACAACGCGTTCGGCATGTTTTATCTAAAGTTAAACGATACCCGTCGCGCCACCGAAGCATTTGAGACAAGCCTTGGATATCTCGAGCAAATCGGGGACAAGTTTCGGTGCGCCCAGGTTTACAACAATCTCGGGAATGCTCACTTCAACGCGCGGGAGTGGGATAAAAGCGAGCGGTTGTTCCGACAGAGCCTCGAGGTCAAACGGCTGGCCGGTGACAACGCTGGTCAGGCGCTTACGCTAACAAATCTGGTGCGGGTCTATCGCGCGCAGCAGAGAATTCCCGAGGCTGTCGCCGCGCTCGAACAAGCGGGCGCGCTGTTTGCGGACGTGCGTGACGATTACAACGCGGCCCGCGTCAAGCGCGACCTCGCCCGGCTGCATCGCTCGCTGAAAAATGCCGACCTTGCCAACCGCGCCTTTGATGAAGCGATCGCGCTTTTCGAGCATTGTCACGAATTTCAGGAAGCGCAGGCTACGCGTGAGGAAGCGCGCGCTAAAAAGCGTGGGCTTCCGTGGTGGGTCATTGTCGCGATCGTGGTATTCGTAGTGTTCCTGGCGCTGTTCGTACTTGCGATCGCCTTCCATTGGTAGGCGCGCAGCGCAACCTCATCCGGCGGGCGTCTGCGCCTTCGGCAAGTGCGCCATACAGTATTCCTCGCCGTCGCGCGCGACGCGGAAATCCAGATTCGGATCGGTCAACTCCGTGGCGCCGCAGACCGCGCAGCGATGCAGCGCCTCTTCCGCGTTGCGAGAGTGCGCTTCAAACCGTCTTCGCCGGGTTGACACCTCATGGCGATGCGTGGTCTGACGAACAATTTCGGGACCGAAAAATATGAAGTAATTCGCGAACGCTGCTATGAGCGCGGCGCGGTACGAATTCGAATTCAGCACAAATCCTAGCAGCAAGAACGCGGCGAAAACCCAGGCGAGCCATTTGATTTTTACCGGCAGAATAAAAAGGATGTAAATGACCTCGTCGGGATAAAATCGTGCAAAGGCGAAGAACAACGACGCGATGAGCATGCCGTTCGAAAAATTGCTGCCGAAGAAAAACGCCGCAACCGTTGTGCCGATCATTCCGACAAAGAAATAAAGTGTAAGCCGGAAAGGGCCCCATGCGCGTTCGAGACCTTCGCCGATGAACCAGAGAAACCACAGGGCCAGCACGATCCAAAAACTGAGCGTTTGCGGAACGAAGATATAAGTGACCAGCCGCCAGACTTCCCCGTGCCGAATGCGCGCAGGATCGAGATCGAGGGCAAAACGAAAATTCGGATTTAACCACATCAACGCCCACACCAGCGCTGTAAAGGCAATCACGATTCGGATTAGTCCCGGGATGGCGAGAAAACCAAAGCGCCGTTCGAGTTTGTCGAGCCACGTCATCGCTGGCCGAAAGTAGCGCAACAATCCCTCACCTCAATCCTCTGAACGCTCCGCCCGGTCGCGATCCCGGCGAGAGGCGGACACCTTACGTCACGGCGGTTGAAAAAGTGCGAGCACGAAAAATCCTGTCCTCTCCTCCTCAATTCGAGGAGAGGATAAAGGTGAGGAGTCGAAATCGAGCTGACTTGTCAATCTTCCACGCTCTTGCGCCACATTCCTCTGAGTCTAGTTTGGACGGATGAGCGAGATCGCGCCAAAAAAAACGCCACTTTATGAGGAGCACGTGCGGCTCGGCGCGAAAATCGTTCCATTCGCCGGTTGGCTCATGCCGGTGCAATACACCAGCATCATGGGGGAACATCAGGCGGTGCGAAACAATGTCGGCATGTTCGACATATCGCACATGGGACAATTCATCGTGGCTGCGACGCCCTCGTCGCAGAAAGTCGGCGGCGAGGGCGCCGCCGCCACATGGCTCAACACGATGCTCACGAATAACATCGACAAACTCGATATCGGCATGGGTCAATACACTTTCCTGCTGAACGAGCGCGGCGGAATCATTGACGACCTGATCGTTTACCGGACAGGCGAGGACACTTTTCTGCTGGTGGTGAACGCCGCGCGCACGGAAGAAGATTTTGCCTGGCTGCAAAGTCACCTCAAGGCGGGGCGATCTCCAGATCGCCCCAGTGGCGGACTGCCCGCCTCCGGCAAGCCCACGGCGGGCGGGGAGACCGCCGCTCCTTGCACGCTCGCAAATCGAAGCGCGGAGTTCGGCGGCGTCGCGATTCAGGGGCCGCGCGTGGTGGAATTATTTCATGCACTCTCCGGTAGGGACACGGAGCCGCCGGCGCGAAACCACATCGTCGATTTTCCATTCGATGGGACCGCAGTATCCGTCGCGCGCACAGGCTACACCGGCGAAGATGGCGTCGAAGTTTTCTTTCGAGCAACCGATGCCGTTAAATTTTGGAATGCCGCGCTCGAGAAAGGCAAAACGTTTGGCATTAAACCGTGCGGCCTGGGCGCGCGCGATACATTGCGCCTGGAGATGTGTTATCCCCTCAACGGCTCTGATCTGTCACCGCAACGAAATCCGATCGAGGCGGGATTGGGTTTTTTTGTAGATCTAACAAAACCACGTTTCATCGGGCGGGATGTTCTCTCTCGCGCGAAAGAGAACGGCACGAAGGAAAAGCTCGTGCCGTTTCGAATGAAAGAAAAAGGTCCTCCGCCGCGGCCGCACTATGCGGTTTTCTCCGGCGGCTGCCAGAGCGAGCGGATCGGTGAAGTAACCAGCGGCACAATTTCTCCGAGCTTGAACTGGGGCGTAGGAATGGCGTATGTCTCGTCGGCGCACGCGAAGATCGGTACAGAAATCGACATCGAAATTCGCGGCCAAAAATTTCCGGCCACTATCGAGAAGAAACCGCTCTACAAAAAATCAGCATCATGAATGTTCCTGACGATTTGCTTTACACCGACACACACGAATGGATTAAGCGCGAAGGCGACAACGTCCGCGTGGGTATCACCGATCACGCACAATCGGAATTGACGGACGTGGTTTATGTCGAGTTGCCGAAGATGGACCGGCAGGCGAACGCAAAAGAAGCGATCGCTGTTATCGAATCGGTGAAGGCAGCGAGCGACATCTACGCGCCTGTGAAAGGAAGAGTTGTCGAAGTGAACAAAGCGCTCGAAGCCGACGCAGGTCTAATCAACCGCGAACCGTACGGCCAGGGCTGGATTTTTGTTATGAAAATCGACAACGCCGACGATCTCAAGCAATTGAAAGACGCAGCAACGTATCAGAGACAAATCGAGTAGTGATTACGTGACACCCGAACCGAGAAGGCTGAAGACGGTGTTAATCAAAAGCGCGAGGATGACGGTATTAAATCCAAAGGCCAGCAAACTCTGCAGTAATGTCAGCCGCCGCATCCGACCTGAAGTAGTTTGCACATCTGAGACTTGGCAGGTCATGCCTATAACGAGCGAAAAGTAGGCAAAATCAAAATAATCGGGCATCCGTTCTCCAGGGAAAACCAGTCCGCCGGCGTGTCGAGTTTCGCCTGGTTCTTTGCTATCGCCATAAAACGTATGGGCGTAGCGCAAAGCGAATACGGTGTGGATAAGAATCCACGACACGATAACTGTCGCTAGTCCCAACACGAGATGCCCGGTGACGTAGTCGCGCATCTCGGGCCGATTTATGCTTACGAGAAATCCCACCGCGAACAAAGACGCGCACGCCGCCACCACAACAAAAACGAAAATTAGGAGGCGACTCAGATCTTGTTGCTGAGCTAGCTCGCGTATTTTGCGCTGCGGCGTCGTCAAAATTGTTAGCCAATCAAGCGCAAGGATGACGATGGCGAAGGCATCCCAACTTGCAATGATTGCACTCGGGAACCGAAGATACGCGCGAGAGAGAAAGAATACCACCACACTGGCGATCAACCCCAAGGCGAGATTATGGCGCGCATCGTGGCGGCGGATAAGGTCCACAATGCGCATCTGTTGAGGTTAAGCTCTTTTAACCGCGAAGCCGATGTAGCCCCAGCGACCCCATTCATAATGTGACGTTCGCCGCGGATCGCTGCGTCCGGTTTTTTTGTCGAGCGCGTACGTGCTCGCGATGAATTCCGGAAACGCAGCGTTCATCTGGACGTCATGTGAAACGAGTAATCCGCCGTCGCACAGCCGCGGCCAGAATTGGCGAAATTCCCAAAGCATGTGGCGATAGCTGTGCGAGCTATCGTGCACGAACATGTCGATGGACTGGGGTAGTTGATCGCGCTTCAGAAGATCTTCGATTCGGCCAAGCATCGGGACAAACAACGCTCGCAATTCATCCGGAATTAAAGCGCCTTGCTGGCAGTCTTCGCTTAGCTCCACGCTGTAAAGTTTGGCTGCGGCGAGTTGTTCATCGGCGAGCGCTTTCAAAATAAACGCTGAGGACATGCCGATGAATCCACCCGACTCCACCACCACCGCCGGCTGGAGCCAGCGAGTCAATCCGTAGAGCGTTGCGCAATCCAGTGCTCCCATGACGCCTTCACTTCCGTACGCGTCGCGGCGCCGGATCATTTCCCCCATGAAATCGCTGGCTCGAATCTCCTGCGCAAAACGCGCCACGGCGTCCCACATCGAGTAGAAAGATGAAGGCTGAATTTGATCGCCCATTATTGGCTTGGCCTTTTCCAGACGACTGAAATACGCGCATCGTAAGGAATCGCAACATTGGCAGCACTTTGAGTCGAGGCGAATGTTAATTTCGTGCAGCTCATTGCGGGGAGTGCACGCTTCCAGCGTTCCGCGGTTCGGCATCCTGCCGAACGAATCGCCTTGGAGCCGCCGGATTGTTGGAATCGCCAAAAGCAGGATGCTTTTCGCTGCACGCTGGAAGCGTGCACTCCCCGCAACTCGGCTTTTAATCCCGCTTAAGCTGTGCTAATCCTTGGGTTTTCCCCATGAGCAGCAAATCAAAGCCGCGCGAGGCACAGCTTGACTTCGAGGGCGCGATGGACCGGCTCGAAAAAATTGTCGAGCAGATGGAGTCCGGTAAATTGCCGCTGGAAGATCTGATCGTGCGCTACGAGGAAGGAATGAACCTGGTAAAAATTTGCCAGGAACGACTTGCTAATGCCGAGCAAAAGATTGAAATCATTGCTCGCAATAGCGGTGGCAAGCCGGTAGTTAAAGACTTTGAGCCAACACCGGAGACGACCGAGCAGGCGGCCGGTGCCGATGACTCCCAGGAAGCAAATGACGAAATCAAACTCTTCTGATAGTTCTCAGATCGCCGAGGCAACAGCCGCGCCCAAGGGTCTACTCGATGGAATCCGCTCGCCGGCTGACATCAAGGCTCTTCGCGAGCAGGATCTGCCGCAGCTCGCGCAAGAAGTGCGCGATGAGCTGATCAAAGTTCTTTCCCAAACCGGTGGACATCTCGGGCCGAACCTTGGCGTGGTTGAGCTGACGATTGCTTTGCATCGCGTGTTCGACACGCCACGC
>QHNQ01000036.1 GCA_003218135.1 Verrucomicrobiota bacterium | reverse complement strand
TCTTGCTTTCATCGGGATGTCAGAAGAAAAATGCCGCCGCTAATCCCAATTCTGAAAGCAAAAGCGAAATACATGAAAGCACAAAGCCTCTGCAGGCTGTAGATCTCGTTGGATACAATGGAACAATCCTCAGGAAGACCGTAGATCGCATCAAGGGGACCAACGATAAACATAATCAGGAAATAGGAAAAACGGTCGAAAGCGGGCCAGAACAATGATGGGTCTAACAAGACACTGCGGCACGCGAGCAATAACACCTCTTCCTCAGGTTCCGGATCATTCAGGAACGTTTGCCATGTATCCGGCGCGTGGTAGAAATTGCATCAATCATGCCCCAGAACATTGACAGCATTCTCGACGCCGCGGAGCAGCGGGAGGCGAGCGACGTCTTCCTTCAGGAGGACGAAGTACCGCGGCTGAAGATCAATGAACAAATCAGCGTGTTCGGTGACGAACCGATGTCGCGCGAGCAGTTGACCGCGTTCTGGCAGGCCTGCGGCGCGAACGCGCAAGGCGACGGCGACAGGGATCGCGATACCGGCTTTGTCTCGCGCACGCATACGCGCTACCGCGTCAGCTTGCACCGCACCATGGGCCGGCTCGGGGCGGTCCTGCGCCGCATCAAGACCAAGGTACCTGCATTGAAAGCGCTCGGAGCGCCCGAATGGCTCCTGACCCGGTGGGGCGCTCGCGAGCACGGCCTGATTCTTATAACGGGACCAACCGGCTCAGGGAAATCCACCACCATCGCGTCCCTCCTTCAATGGATGAACGAGAACCTGGTGCGACATATAGTGACCATCGAGGATCCCGTCGAGTATCAGTTCACCAGCAAGCGCTGTCATTTCACCCAGCGACAGGTCGGACGCGACACCAGCACGTTTGCGATCGGGTTGCGGAGCGCCCTTCGTCAGGCGCCGGATGTCATTTTTGTCGGTGAGATCCGGGATTACGAAACTGCATTGACGGCCTTGCAGGCTTCAGAGACCGGACATCTCGTTGTTTCGACCCTGCATTCGGAGAAGGTTGCCGACACAATGGAGCGCTATCTGAATCTTTTTCCGGCCGGGACCGAGAAGCATGGTGTGAACCTTTTGGCAAATCAGCTGTCCGGCGTCCTGTGCCAGAAACTGGTTCCATCTGCTGACGGTGGTTTGCATTTGCTGGTGGAACACGTCGAAAATGCGGGTGCCATGCGCGACTGGATCGCCAGACGAGAGTTGCAGAATATCGATCAGTATATCTCCCGTGGATCGGACCCTGCCGCCGTTTCATTTTTGCAATCGACGCTCAAAGCGCTCCAGGACAAGATCATCACGGAAGCGACTGCCCTGGCTTCGGTCAGCAATGAATCCGAGCTTCGTCGTGCCATGAGAGGAATCGCCTAGTCCTCACAATTTGAATCCATATGAAGAAACATGACTTGATCGATCTTCTGGTGCTTGCGACCGAGAAGGAGGCTTCCGATCTTCACTTGACAGCAGGGGCGCCACCGATGATGCGGGTAGCTGGTGTCATCAAGCCGCTGACGGAAGAGCCGCTGTCCGCGGAGGATACAAGGAGGATGGTGATCGATGCCTTGAAGGAGGGACAACGGGCGAAGCTGGAAAATGAGTGGCAGCTTGACTTCGCGTTGCAGGTCGAGGGTATCGGGCGCTTTCGCGGAAATGCGTGCTATGTGTCAGGCGCGATTGAGGCCAATTTCCGGCGTATCCCTTTTGAGGTCGGCGATCTAAAGTCGTTGGGACATTCTCCAGTGGTGGATAAGTGGTGTGACGAGAGAGCCGGCCTGATACTGCTGACTGGCGCGAGCGGCGAAGGCAAGAGCACCACTCTGGCGAGCATGGCTCAGACGATAGCCAAACGGCGTTCCGTCAACATCGTCAGTATTGAGGACCCCATCGAATTCGTTCATTCGCAGGGGCGAAGCCTGTTTAACCAGCGCGAAATTGGTTCCGATGCGCACAGTTTCGCGTCCGCGCTTAAGAACGCGTTGAGACAGGATCCGGACGTCATTCTTGTGGGTGAGATGCGGGACACGGACACGATGCAAACCGCGATTACGGCAGCGGAAACAGGGCACCTCGTGATTGCAACCATGCACACGAACGATGCGCCATCGGCTATTGGGCGCATTATTGATGCCTTTCCAAAGGAGGGCCAGCAGTTCGTCGCCGCCCAACTTGCCTGGTCGCTGTTGGGAGTGGTATGCCAGTATCTCCTGCCGCGAAGTGGAGACAAGCCAGGCCTGATTTTGGCTACGGAATTGATGATCGTGAACTCAGGAATCGGGGCATGTATCCGGGAGCGGCGGCTTTCGCAGATACCAGGATTAATTCAAATCGGAGCTGCGGACGGCATGCATACCGTGGACGTTAGTCTTATCGAGTTGCTTCTGGATGAGCGCATCAGTCTCATGGACGCTATGGCCCACGCGAGGGACCCCAATTTTGTGAAGGAGGAATTCCAGAAAGCATTAAAGTCCCAGAGGAAAGGGTGGTTTTCGGGAATGTTACGCAAATGAAACGCCGGCCTCGTCTGCGACGAATTTAATTCAGGTGGCGCGGTGCGATACATCAATTCGCCACATTTCCCCGAAGAACGGTTAGCGAATAGGGCGGTAATTCGAAGGACGATGACCCATCATGGGTGAAGTGTGTGGGAGGCAAACTGCGGATCGGGTGACCGTTTGGGCCGTCGGCGTGCCAGGCGTATTGCTGCCGTGAGAATTGAATTAATTCAACTTTGCCGATAAAGCGCGCTGGCTGCTTTGCGCCCGGAAGATCAAACTCTACGTTGAGCTGCGCTGTGCGTTTGGGATTTTTGTTGATTGCAAGCAGTGCCCACTGCTTGTCCGGCCGTCGAACCGCATAAGCAGTGACAGCAGTTAATGACTTCGGGTTGGTAGGGCGCGTCACTCTGTGCGCGCCTGCGTTCGTTGCGTGTATGGTGATTGGAAATATTTCCTGCGACTCGTTTACTGGTTGCATCCACTCTTTCGTGATGAGTTGAGCGGCGTAGTAAGTGGATAAGCGATTCACTTGGTCACTCTTCCGATTCAACTGAAGCATCATCAGATTGCCCCAGGAACATTTCAGTTCGTCCTGAAGATAGTTTGGCTCATAGCCGTACAGGTACGGCTTGCCACCGCCTAACGTGAGAAAGGCACCCACTGTATCCGCGTTGAAGAGCGCGCCTTCGATATCAACTTCGGGACGTCCACCAAAAACCGAATAGCCAAATTCGGTCATCAGCCACGGAATGTCCGAAGGCACGCCATCCTGGCGCAAACTGGTCATCATTGCGCCGAGACGCTTTGGGATTTTTAACAAATGGGGCGCAGGATCTCCGCAGACGTTGTCGAATGGATAAAACTCAAACGAGAAAAAATCGAAGCGCGCGCCCGCGCGTCGAATGTATTTTAGAAACCGATTCATCCAGGAACGATTTCCCGATTGATCGCTCCATGTGAGCAGTTGGTCCTCGAAATTTTGCAGGCTCGGGCCGCCGAGTTTCAAGTTTGGATTCAGCGACGCGAGTTGGCGCGCGACCGCGGTGCAAAGCGCGGCGTAATCCTCTGGTGAAGCCCATTGTCCGTCGGGTTCTTCGCCCATCTCGATGCCTTCCAAATGATAGTTTCGCCGCAACAAATACTGGATCTCAGCGACTGCGTTCTCAGGCGTGTCGTACAACACACCAATCGGCACAAGCACGGGCAAATTGTTCGTGAGTGCGCTGCGAAAAACGAAATCGAGTCCCGGCTGCTCGATACTGAAGTCGACGTCTTCTGCACGATGCCACGGGTCGGTGGATGAAACATAAATAACTGTTTGGCGATGCCGATCGTGCCCGTGACGAACACGATCATGAAAACGACCGCCCTTATCGAGATTTCCGAGTTCGATCTCGCGAATCGCAAAGCCAAGCCGATCGCGAATATCGTCCGAGGGTTGCCCGCTGGTTCGCGAACTGTGGCTCATCACGATTCGCACGAACTGAACAGATCGCGGGCGCTCAGCGAGTCTGATGAGTTCATCCCCGCCGTCTCCGTCATTTACGTTTCCTCGCGCGAATGGCTGCCAGTCGTCGTCATCGTCCGGGTGCAAATGCATCGGATCGTCTCCCGGCCAGTATTCGACTCTGAATTGCTGGGCATACGGTGCGCCCCAATGAATCCGAATGGCGTTGACCGGCTTAGTCGCGCCGAGATCGATCACCACCCATTGCGGATGAGCGTCTTCGGGTTCGCCAGTGAAATGCGAATCGAGATATGGATTGCTTTTCCAAAATGAATCCTTGTCTTCGTCGGCGATTCGAGAATAACCGTCATCGTTTGCTTGATCGATGGTGTTTCCGCGCCTTGGCAAACGATACCCATAGGAAACGTTGATCGGCTCGCCGAGTGAATCGTCAGACGTCCAGTATCCGCACTTGTGAACAGGATCAGTCCATGTGCCGCGCGAGTTCCAATGCCACACTTCACCACCCAGCTCGGTGCGCAGTCGATACGTGAGCGGCCCAAACCCGGCGGATAGCATCTCAGCGACATTCTTTTCCGTGAACATCCGAGCGCATTCGCCCTTTTCGTGACCGTCAACGCCAGCGCCAAGAGTTTGCGTCGGCACGCACTGGTTTACGGCATGATCTGCTGAGACAATGGCAGACACCATGAGCGGCTTCTCGCCGAGTGCTGCCATTGCTATTGCCAACTGGAAACTGCCCCAGCTGACTGCGGCACTGCGCGCACATTTTCCTTGCAGAGACGTTCGCAACCGCGCGCCATTCACAGCGTCGTATCTAAATGCGTATCGCTAACAATGAAAGCGACGCAGAGTTAACGCTGCGCTTTCTCCAGTTGCTTTCTGACTTCGGTTCTTTCGCGACGGACATCGCTCAGATGGCTCTGGAGAAGTGGTAGCTGGGATTTTTGCGGGTTCGGATGGTGGAGCAGAGTACGATTGTTCTTCCCACCGTAGTACGCGGGTCCGGGTTGCTTCGCCTCACCGATTTGGCGGAGCAAATCGTCTTCCTGTTGGTGCAGCTGGTCGTAGCGCGCTTGCAACACTTGAGTTCGATTTTTCGCTGCTTCTTGTTCGGCTAAAATCGCGTTGTTCTTTGCTGCCGCGTCGTCTCGTTCACGCTGGGCGTCTTGCTGCTGCCTTTGATACGCCGTGTAACTTGCAGCCTGCTCCGCAGAGTATGCGCCGGCCTTTTGCTGGTCATAATGAAAGCGCTCTTGGATTTCTTTCGGGAGTTCGGCGAAGTAGACCTTTGTAATTCCCGATTTCGTTTTGACCACGATGCCATCGGGCTCGACGCGGATGATAGCGGCGTCTTTGTATTCCTTTCCGTTAACCGTTTTGAAGTCCTCCGAGAAAGCGGCTGATGCAAAAGACGAGATCAAAACTATGAGAACTTTTGTGTTCACTTGCCCCATCTTGAATCGCATTTTCTTCTCATATTCGCGATTCTCTGGTCAAGGAGAATTCCTGGGGTGACTGTCATGTTGAGCGAAGCGAAACATCTCTGGTCTAATCTGCGAAATCGAATGGGCACAGATGCAGCTATCAGAACTACTGTTGCGCTAATGGCACTGAGCTTAGTGCTATTCGGATGCCGTAAGCACGTCGCGGTCGTGCAAGTCGATCCAAATGGTCCGGTCGAGGTGGTCATTCCAGAGCACGGCGCTTACACCGGCGCGTTCATGGATTTTGGCGATGAAGAAGACGATGTAAGGCTCGAAACGATCGAAGATTTCGAGGAGATGGTGGGCAAACATCAGGCAATTATCGCGTCGTCGAGTTATTGGGGAGAACAGAATTTCCCCGTGGATAATCTCAACGTGATTTGGCGGCACGGCTCGATGCCACTCGTTTTTTGGTCGCCATGGGACAAGCCATACGAGGAAGATCACGGGCCGGACAAATTCAGTTTGACTGAGATTCTTGCAGGCAAGTGGGACGCCTATATTGACAAATGGGCGGACGCTGCGCGCGATTTTCGTCATCCCATGATCGTGGTGTTCGGTGTCGAAATGAATGGCACCTGGTTTCCGTGGTCGGGGGCTTATTACGGCGGCGCGCAATGGGACCCGGAGGTTAAAAATTGGAAAGGCCCGGAAACATTTCGCAAGGCTTATCGTTACATCGTGGATCGTGTCCGTGCGCGCGGCGCATCAAATATTAAGTGGATGTTTCACACGAACAATTACCCATATCCTTACGAAACTTGGAACGACGCGCCCGCATATTATCCCGGCTCGGATTACGTCGATTGGCTCGGGCTAAGTGTTTACGGCCAGCAATACAAGGACGAGCCCAATCCCGACGTTCCATCCCTTGTGGACTGGCCGTATCAGCAAATGTGCAGGCTCGATCCGAACAAGCCGATCATGATTGCCGAGTGGGCGACTGGTGAATTCCCGCTGACCACGGCCCCGCCCAGTGCCATCCGCAAACCGGCGTGGATCAAGCAAGGTCTGGAGCTTTTTCGCACGCGATATCCACGGATCAAAGCGGCGCTTTACTGGCATGAGCGCTGGCAGAACGCCGACGGATCTTACAGCAACCTTCGTGTCAACTCGTCGGTGGAATCGTTGCAAGCGTATCGCGACGGGATCGCGCATCCTGATTGGCTTGGCGATCGAATTCTGCGAGCGATTCCGAAAAAATGAGTTGGTACGGCGCGACCGCCGGGCGCGCCGCGGCGGGCTCGACAAGCCCTCAGTTTTCTTAACTGGATAGACAAAATGCGCGCTTGGCGGCGTCTCGAAGATAAAGACCGTGAGAAGGTCATGGAGAATATTGCCAGTCATGAGGATTGGAAGCGTTGTTTTTGCGAAATCGCGCCAGGCTTGCTGCTGTTTGCTCGCCACTGGGTGCACTCAGCCGCTGACGCGGAAGACATTGTCCAGGAAGCTTTCGTCAAGTTCTGGCGGCGTAATCACAAGATTGATAACCGCGCGCTGCTTTATTCCGCGGTGCGTTCGATCGCTCTTGACTTTATTCGTCGTAACAGCCGGCGCGCGCGGCGTGAGGCGAGTGTGTTTGGCGAAACTGAATTCAGCGAGCCGCAATTTGAAATTGAGGATGAAACACAGCGAGCTTTGGCGGAGGCAATCGATGGCCTGCCGCGCGAACAACGTGAGGTGCTGGTCATGAAAATTTGGAATGAACTGACCTTTGCTGAGATCGCAGGCGCACTTGGCATATCGCAGAACACGGCAGCATCACGTTATCGATACGCGCTGGCGGCCTTAAAAAGAATGTTGCAACCCCAATGAGCGATTTTTCTGACATCGAGAATGATTTACGGAAACTGCGACCAGCGCAGCCTTCGCCGGTTCTGTTTGAGGGCATTAAAGAAGCATTGGCCAAACATCGCTCGGCCCCTGTCGCGGCGGACACCAGACGGAATTGGCGGCGTCTTCTGGAAACGCCTTACAACTGGGGCTTCGCGCTCGCGGCTGCGGCGGTTTTGGTTCTATTCGCAGCAATCAGTTTGGAACGCCGGCAGGAGCACGGCGAAAATGTCACAGAGGTTTCATCGGCACCGGAAACGACTCAGTCGGTGCATGCCACCCCGAAAGGGGGTGGAATCGCACGAACCGAACCCTTGAACAAATTTGTTCCTGCTGGCGCGATGCAGGTCGTTTACAACACGCGCGACGAGGGACTTCAGTTTACCAACGCCTCGCCGCAACCCGTGCGGCGGCTCCGTTATCACAGCCATCAGACGTGGCAGTGGCGTAATCCGATAACTGGCGCGTCACTTCGTGTCTCTTATTCCAGCGAGGAAGTCGTTCTTGTCCCCGTTTCAGGCCAGTGATTTAACAAACAAAAACCATGAAAACAAAATCCATCACTACAATTGCAGCCATCATCTTGCCCATCGTGGGATTTGCCCAGACGCCGCCTGCGCCACCACCACCGCCACCGCCGCCTGGCCCCCATGGGCCGCCAGGGGTACCCGGTCATCACGAGAAAGCGCCGAAGGTGCCAACGACGTTTCTTGGCGTGGAGACGTCGCAGGTTCCGGATGTCGTAAGTGAACAGCTTGGGCTGGTCAAAGGTCTCGGGTTGGTTGTTGAATATGTGGTGCCGGATAGTCCTGCCGCCTCGGCAGGCATTCAGCAGAACGACATCCTAAAAATGCTGAATGACCAGATTCTGATTGAACCCAGCCAACTGCGAAAGCTGCTACAGACTTTCTCCGACGGCACGGACGTCACGCTCACGATATTGCGAAAGGGCCAGGAACAAAAGATTACAGTGAAGCTCGCCAGGAAAGAGGTGCCCAGGCATCACGTTATGATGCCGGGAATGCCTGGAGGAGACCACGACTGGGATTTCGATGAAACGGGCGATCTCAACGAGCAAATGAAAGAAATGAAACAACAGTTGAAAGAGCAATTAAGAGAACAATTGGGCGCACAACGCGACATAGTCCGTGGAGCAGTGATGCAGGCTCACGAGGCCGCGAAACGTGCGCGGGAAGACGCCCGGCGTGCGGCGCGTGAGATTCGGATTCTGAGCAACGACAATGGTACGCTTAAGGCTACGAAGATCGACATTGGCCAAGCGCAAATCGTCTTTAGCGATGACAAAGGCGAGATGAAGTTGGAAAACGTGAACGGGAAAAAAGTGCTCACCGCCAAAGATCCACAGGGCAAATTGCTCTTCAGTGGACTGGTCGAAACGAAACAAGACCTTGATAAAGTGCCGGCCAACGTTCGTGAGCGTTACGAGAAATTACAGCAGAATGACTTGCCGGCAGTGGGCCCACGAACTGATGCCGATAACGGCGCTGATGCCGATGATGATGACGACGATGAAGAAGAACAAACTCGTGAACCGTTGTCGGAGCAAGTTTCGGTCGAGCCGAATTTTTTGTCTGAGATTGCTTTGAATTTGATCTGATTCGAGGCGGAGGAGGAACCCGCCGAGCTCCTTAACCTGGTCTGGCCAGCTCCGAGAATACTTTCTGAGACGGACTGCTCCGCGGAGTTTTCTTTTGTGGTGCTGTGGCATCCACTGCCCTCAGCGGAGTAGTTGTGCTGTGCCTGGGCTTAAAACCAATGCAATGAGGACAGCGCACTCTACAGCACGGTTGCTGTGAGAACTGCAACGGCATTTTCCTTGCCGTGAGAAATCTGCGCGCTATAACGGGGGCGCGTAATGATGCGGGTCATTTTTCTTATCGGGATCATTGCGTTTGTGTCTCCGCTGCATGCTCAAACAGCGTCGCCTTCCGTTTCACCCTCGCTTGAGCAACGTATCGCTGACCTTGAAGCTTATGTAAACAATTCGGGGCGTGGCGCCGATACCAGTTCGTCAATGGCCTCGAACATCGGTGGTCCCGGCCCGGGGCACAATGCATGGATGATGACGTGCGCCGCGCTGGTCCTTTTCATGACGTTGCCCGGGCTGGCGCTTTTTTATGGTGGTCTCGTCCGCGCGAAGAATGTTCTTTCAGTATTGGCTCAATGTCTCGGCATTGCCGGTCTGGTAACGATTCTTTGGTGGGCGGCAGGTTATTCTCTCGTTTTTTCACATGGATCCCCTTTCATGGGCGGACTGAAGTTTGCTTTTTTGCACGGAGTCGATGCGCGGCCAAACACCGAGTATTCCTACTGGGTTTCGCAGAATGTCTTTGCGATGTACCAACTGATGTTCGCGATTATCACGCCCGCGTTAATCATCGGCGCAGTTGCTGAGCGGATGAAATTCGCCGCCGTGCTTGTTTTCGTCGGTGCGTGGATGTTTGCCGTGTATTTTCCTATCGCGCATATGGTGTGGGGAATTGATGGCTGGATGAATGGCGTTTGGAATCCCGCGGCAAAAATCACGGCTATCGATTTCGCCGGCGGAACCGTCGTTCATATGACTTCAGGTTGGTCGGCGCTGGTGCTGTGCATTCTTCTCGGGCACAGACTTGGATTCAGAAAAGAAATCATGGCGCCGCACAGTATGGTACTGTGCATGGTCGGCACCGGTTTGCTTTGGGTAGGTTGGTACGGATTCAACGCTGGGAGCGCTCTTGCGGCGGATGGGATCGCCGCAAACGCATTCATGACGACAACGCTTGCGACGGCGGTAGCTTCGTTCACGTGGGCTATGCTCGAGTACGCGCTGCGTGGGAAACCGAGCGTGCTCGGATTTTGTTCCGGCGCGGTAGCCGGACTCGTCGTAATCACGCCGGCCTGTGGATATGTCGCTCCCACCGGTGCAGTGATTATCGGCGTCGCGGCGGGGATCGTCCCGTTTTTTGCCTGCACGAAACTAAAATCCTGGCTCGGCTACGACGACGCGCTTGATACTTTCGGCATTCACGCAGTCGGCGGGACGCTGGGCGCATTTCTCACCGGCGTCTTCGCCACGGCGGCTGTGAATCCCAATCTTTCGGTGACTCTCCCCGGATCGCTTAACCCTGCAACGCAGAATGGGCTTGCGCGAATTGTTGGTCACACGCTGTGGATCGAACAGTTAAAAGCAATTGTGATTACAATTCTGTTGGCGGTGATCGGGACCGCAATCATCGGTGCGATCGTCCGAGGAGCGATCGGTTTGCGCATCGCGCCGGAGATCGAGCGCCAAGGGCTCGACATCAATCAACACGGCGAAGAAGGGTATATCACGTCGTGAATCATCTTCTTGCTCTTGCTCCTGAATCGGAGTGCGTATGAGCATGAGCAAAAGTGGGAGTAAGACAGCAGAACAGTCTGTTAGTGAATGAACCAGGATAACGAACATCTCCGATTACTCGCCATTTTTCATTACGTAGTCGCCGGCTTCGCGGCGCTGGTTTCGTTTTTTCCCCTCTTGTATTCCATCGTCGGCGTGTTCTTGCTTTATGCTGCTCACCATCCCGGCCCTGGTAACCAGGAACCGCCGCCAGCGTTTCTTGGGTGGATCTTCGTTGCGCTGGGCGCGCTCTTCTTCCTCGCCGGTGTTACAATGGCGATTTGTATTCTCATTGCCGGCCGATGCCTTTCCCGCTGCAAAGCTTACTCCTTCGCGCTCGTCGTGGCTTGCATCGAATGTCTCTTCATTCCTTTCGGAACAATTCTCGGAGTCTTCACGATTGTTGCACTCTCGCGAGAGTCTGTAAGGACCTTATTTTTGACGGCGCAACCGCCCGCTTGAATATGCACGATCGGACGCTGTCTCTCACAGCAAAATATTGCGTAGCGTGCTGCCTCTCTTCGATGCACTGACGAAGCGCACCGTACCCACATTTTAGAGCCGCTAAACGCGATCGAGTCGCTGAAAAAGCTGGCTTCAACTGCACTAACACAGACGATGCAGTGCAATTTTTCGTTTGAGCAAGGTGGCTTAGGCTACCTGCCAGTTCCGCCCGAACCCATGGTTTGCGCTTGGCGCTGGAATGCTTCGGCGTTGGCTCGCTGGACGTTCAACGAGCCTGCGCTGGTTGCGCCGTCGGGAACCTCTTCCCAGTGGCCGCCCGTGTGGGTTCCCGTCGAGGGCGGTACCCAGACCATGTGTTTGCCTTTCTTTTCCGCGGCTTTTACTTGCGCGGCTGGCAATGGTCTTAGATCAAAATTGAGTTGTGTCACCTGATCGGCCTTGGTTTTTGTATTCGTGATCGACGCCTTAACCGCGCCGTTGACCATCAGCGTCACCCGGTAGACGGCCGGTTGCAGGCCCTGTGAAATGTAGCGCCCCTTTCCATCGGTCTTGGCCGTGGCGAACACCTGTTTGCCATCTTTCGATTCAATCCGAACATCCGCGCCTTTAATCGGTTGCCCTTTGATGTCCGTAACGACCCCCTGAATGCTTGACGGCCCAGCCCAGGCGTTCGCAACACAGAGAAACAACCCCATGAACCCAATCTGCAATGATTTAATAAACATAAGTGAATATATTTTGATGATTCACTAGTTCCTACAGGAAATGAAACGCGAAGTTCCGAAATAATTTGCCGAATCAGGGAAAAAACGAAGTTTCCGCGAGTGGACTATTGCTGTGACCGCGCCTCTATGAGGCGCGATCACACAACCCGCAGGGCGTGGCTACAGATTAGAAGCGTTTTCTCAAAGCGACGTCCCAATCACGACCTTTGACGTTTGGTCGTCCCTTCGTCGTAGCCGTTTTCAACACCATCAACGACGAACGTTGTATGTCTGAACGTTGGAATCGAAATGCGGGTTTCCCTCGTCATCGACTTCGACCCAATTACCGCCGATATGGCTCCCGGTACGATTTGGCACCCATACCATATGCTTTCGGCCCGTTGTGTTGTTACCTGCCTGGGATGTGGGCTTGAAATCGAAATTTAGCTGAGTCGGTTGATTCGCCTTGGTCTGCGTGTTCATGATCGAAGCCTTGACCGCGCCATTCACAAGCAATGTTACCCGGTAAACACCCGGTTGGAGTCCCTGTGAAATATAGCGGCCCTTTGAGTCGGTCTTAACTGTGCTGAACACCTGTTTCCCGTCTCGCGATTCGATCCGAACATCTGTGCCTTTAATCGGATCGCCTTTTGGATCTTTGACAAACCCCTGAATGGACGCTGGCCCGTCCGCTGTAATTTTGTTGGTTCGCAAACCGGCTTCCGATGCGCGATCACGCACACTGGTAGTAACTCCCGTCCCTGGAGGCGCACCGCTGACGTCCGCTGTAATTTTGTTCGTTCGCAGACCGGCTTCCGATGCGCGATCACGCACACCGGTAGTGACTCCCGTCTCTGGAGGCGCAGCGGTCACGCGAGTCTCCGGGCGGCGCGTGTCGGAATCTGCCGGAGAGGTGGAATCCGGAACTGTGAATGGAATAACTGGATTCTGTACGGGCACGCTAATTCCGGTACCGGTTATTCCTGTCGGATGAGTTACATCCGCGAACGGCCGCTGTAGATAAAGGTCGTATACGCCATTGCCGGGTTCTTCGTGCGCGGAAACCGGAACGGCGCGCTTGTATCCCTGATTTGTGGTCTCGCTAACATCGCTGAACGGCAAAACTGCAATAGTCTTGTCAGGCGGATTAAACTGCGACGCTCGAAAAACATCACCGCGGAAGAACGAGACCGCAGTCGCGCCGAATACAAGACCCGCAATGCCCGCGGCAACCAATTTCGGATTACGACGCGACCAGCGCCAGATCCGCGCTGGAGGTGAAACCGGGCGGGCAATGATCGGACGACCATCAAGCCACCGTTCCAGATCAGCTGCGAGGTCTCCGGCGGCCTGGTAGCGCGCTTTTGGATCACGTTCGAGACAGCGTGCACAAATCGTCTCCAAATCTCGATCGAGCGATGGCGCCAGCGAGCGTAATTTAGGCGCCTGCGTTTCAGATGCTTGGCGAATCACGGAAACCGGATTGGAACCCAGGAATGGTGGACGTCCGGCAAGCACGTTGAACAGAACTGCGCCGAGACTGTAAACATCGGCAACTGGGGTAAAATCGACCGCTGCGTGACCGGCTTGTTCGGGGGCGATAAAACCTGCGGTTCCGAACGTAGTCAGCGACCGTGTAAGATCGTTGTCGGCGTCCAGTAGTTTTGCCAAACCGAAATCGCTCACCAATGGTTCGTCGCGATCGTCGAGTAGAATGTTCCCCGGTTTAAGGTCGCGATGGAGCACTCCACGGCTGTGCGCGTATTCAACAGCACTCGCGACCTTTGCCATGAGTTCAACGGACTTCCGCGGTTGGTCGCGCAGAGAAGCCGCATTCTCGTGCAAACTTCCCTTCTCTGCGAACTTCATGCTGAAAAACGGCAGCCCGTCCTCGCTTTCGCTCACTTCGTAAATCGGGAGGATGTTCGGGTGATCCAGACTGGCAATCGCCTGTGCTTCTCGTCGGAAACGCTGCAGTGCTCCGGGTGAATCAGCGCGATAACTAAGGACGCGCTTTACCGCGACGATGCGGCGAGTATGTCGTTGCCTGGCGCGATAGATCACGCCCATGCCGCCGCAACCGATCTGCTCGAGAATTTCGTAATTTCCCAGGAACCACGACTTGTGCGGCGCGTCCACCTCGGCGAGAACGCTCTGATAAAACACGTGAGAAACCTCATCACCGCCTTCCAACCCCTCGCGCAGGAGGCAACTCACGCAAACTCCGGTGTCGAGTCGCATGGTTGCTCCACACCTCTCGCATTTTGTGTGCTCTTTGGTAGCGCTTGGAAGTGGATCGGAGCGTAGATGTGAATCTGTCATTGCAATTACTCGGTTCCTGTTGCGAGTGACGCACACAGGTAACGGATTTCGTCGTCCACGTCGGCGGGATTGTCGACCGTGCGCGAAACTTCGGCGCGCAGCAAGGACCGGTAACGCTGCCGCATCTTGTGCAGTTGTTTTTTCACCACAGTCTCTGCCACTCCCAGTTCCGAGCAAAGGCCGGCATATGACACTTCATCGCGTTCCTCTGTCAGGTGGCGGCTCAGCGATTGGAAAAGCCAGAGCTTGCCTTTGCTTTCGCATTCTTCGCGCAAGCGTTGAAGCGCGTGTTCTACCACCGTTGTAGCCCACGTAAGATCGAACACTCGCTCCGGCGGTAGCGAATCGAGCGTGCGCGCGGAGAGAGATAGATGCGACCGCTCTTCCGCTGCCCAGTCGTCCCATGAAACAAATTCCACCTCACCGCCACGCTTACGCGCATGAGTTCTCTCGGTGGCATTAATGAGAAAGTTTTGAAGTGACTTGAGCAAGAGCGAACGAAACCGGCCCCGGCTGCGATCTGCGTGCTGCAGCCAGTTGTCCTTTAGTATGATCGCAAAAAAATCCTGCGTGAGGTCCTGCGCATCCTCTGTCGAATGGCCACGTGCGCAAACAAATGAGAATATGGGCCGCCAATAAGTCCGGCAGAGCTCGGCTAGCGCGTTGCACGCATCTTGTTCCTGATTGTCCGACTTCGCGGCCGAAAGAATCAAGCTCCAGCGGGTAGTTACAAAATCATGCGGTCCGTCTGCATCCGCGTGGCCGTTCTTCCCGTTCACGAATGAACATTGTGGTCTTCCCTTCGCCATACAAGCAGAAAATGCCAAGTGCAGGGCCGTTCGTAGTCGTCTTTTTGCGCGACCTCTGATCTATTATTTCCTACAGGAAACAAAACGCGAAGTTCCCAATTATTTTGGATCATCTGCCAAGGCATCTCACTCGACAAACGCCAGTGATATGATGCGATCACCGAAAACAAAGGTTGTCACGTCGAGCGGAGCCGCCTGCCGCGCCGTAGGTTTGATGCGAAGGCGGGAGGTATCTTTCGAATTCGCTGGCCGCACCCAGATGGAAATCACGGGTTCAACGTCGAACGCTCAACACCCAGCGTCAGAGAATCTGCCGGCGGAGGGGCTCGAACCCACACGGCCTTGCGGCCACTGGATTTTGAGTCCAGCGCGTCTGCCAATTCCGCCACGCCGGCTTTTGGAAAGTCTGAAACTACGGATTCTAACGTGAAGCTCAAGCGTTTCCGACTTGTAGCCGCTTCCCTGCATGCCACGCCTTGAAAATCGTGACCGATACGCCCGGATGGTGACGCATTCACGATTGAAAAGGGTTGATGAAAGCAAACGCTTCCTCAACCACTCTGATGGCGCGCCAACACCAGTTGAATGTCCTGCCGCTGAAAGGCGAAATCGATCTGGACGTTTCGCCTGCTCTCACACAGTCACTTAACGCATGATCAAGTATTTCAGATTTTCCCAGATGTAGATGCTGCGCTGGCCGCAAACTGACCCTGTTCTGAAACATGCGCTAACCCGCATTCACGATGCGGGAAACGTCATCGACTCGGCGTTGCCGGCGTCCAAAGACAAGGGAGGCGCGATCGTGGTGTTAGCAAAAAGATCAGCGATCACCGCCCACTGGGGCATACCCTCGTGCCAGTACAACGTGTCCGCAGGAATTTGGCCGCCGTTCCACATTTCTTCCAGTTGCGCCTTTTCGTAAGGGCCGCGTCGTTGCCCCTGCATGTATATGTAGATGTCCACGGTTTTTGACTTCCTTCCGGGAGAAACCGAGAAACGACTAAGGGTTGAGTTCGGATTCAGAAGCTGGTTTGGTCGCCTCGGTTAGGCAAATATGTGCGCGAATTTTTCATTCGGCGCCCAGGCTGACTGCCAAATTCCACCGCGCTGGCGTTTGGAAAGGCAGCGAGAGGACGAGCTTTGCGCGGAAGCTCAAGGGCATGGCGCTGTGGGGTGCGCTGTTCTCAGCGCAGAAAGAGATCAGCGGCCGCTACAGCAGATCGAGAGCTTGCAAACTTCGGGGCGGTCCGAAAATTTCGCGTAGAATGATTGCGTCGCGCAAACCGGATTTCGATGCAAGCAAGATAGCGATGTCTGTTTTTAAATCTGCGCCTTTGGGAACTGCGCGCGTGGCTGCGGCGTAAGTTTCCATCGGCGTTTTGATAACCGGGGGCGGTTCGATCGGTAACGGTCCTTCGTGAACCTCGAACGCAGGCGCAATCGTCATCGCTGGCGCAGAAATTTGCTCCGCCGGCGTGACACTGCCCGGCAAAGAGCTTTCTTTCAGAATGTAGGGACGTTTGCGCCGCTCTTCCGGCGTGAGTTTCCAACGCGGTATCAACGGTTCAACCGGCGGCCGCACCGGTGCCAACGGTCTTGGTGGGATGTCGGTGCGAGGCATCACAGGCGGAGGCGGCTTCGATGCAGACGGTTGGCCGAGCGCTTCAAGGAATTTGCGAATGCGTTCCTGATCGGACTCCTTTGCCACCCGCGGAATTGGTTTCGTCATTTGCGGTGCAGGTTTCGGCGCTTGTTTTTCTTCCTCTCCGCTTCTCTTGCGGGCAGCTCTCCCCAGTAACTGGAACAAGCCGGCGACCACCAGAAGCAGAAGAAAAAGTAGATTTTCGAGATGAACTGCGAGCATTCGGTGGGCGATCGTTGAGTCGTTACATCACTACGATCACTGAATCACGTTCCGTCCGTCCGCGGCTTGTCTCCGCCGGCGATTGATTCGCGCATGGAAGTATCGGCTTGGACATTTTTCATCCGGACATAATCCATGATCCCAAGATTGCCGGCGCGAAAGGCATCGGCCATGGCCTGCGGCACGAGCGCTTCAGCTTCAACAACTTTGGCCCGCATCTCCTGCGTCTTGGCGCGCATCTCCTGTTCCACTGCGACCGCCGCGGCGCGACGCACTTCCGCTTTGGCTTGCGCGACACGCTTGTCGGCTTCGGCCTGCTCGGTCTGAAGTTTCGCGCCGATGTTGTCGCCCACATCGACGTCGGCGATATCGATCGACAAGATTTCGAATGCAGTCCCGCTGTCGAGCCCTTTCGCCAGCACGGTTTTTGAAATGCGATCCGGATTTTCCAGAACATCCTTGTAGGTTTTCGCCGAGCCGATCGAGCTAACGATTCCCTCACCAACCCGCGCGATAATTGTCTCCTCCGTCGCGCCGCCGACGAAGCGATCGAGATGCGAACGCACCGTCACGCGCGCTTTCACCTTTACGCCGATTCCGTCTTGCGCGACGCCGTCGATCGTGCTCCGTCCCATGTTGGGACTCGGCGCGTCGATCACCTTCGGATTGATGCTCGTCCGCACCGCTTCGAGAACCGTTTTGCCGGTGCCCTTCGTGGCCAGATCAATTGCGCAAGCCCGATTGAAATCCAACGAAATCCCGGCCTTGTCTGCCGCGATCAAAGCCAGAATAACATGATTGACATCGCCACCCGCCAGATAATGCGCCTCGAGCGGATCGCTCGGAATCTCGATGCCTGCTTTCACAGCGGTAATCCGATTATCGACGATTAATCCAACTGGCACCTTGCGCAGCCGCATCCCGATCATTTTGCCAAGACTCACCGGAGCATTTGCGATTCGTGCCCGAAGCCAGAGACCGAAAAAGTTAAAAAGAATGACCGCCAGCACGAACGCGAAAAGCGCCAGCACTGCGATACCGACAAGATAAAGTGAATCCATATTGCAGTGAAGATTATCGGAAGAGAAACAGCGCGAAAAGGTCTAATTGCGGGCAAGATCGAACGCCTTGTCCTTCGGCCCGCCGTAGCTTCGGCGAAGGCGGCTTAGCGCGTTGGTAAATCAAGCGCTCGCTGCTTTGCGCACGATCAAGCTCGCATTGGCTCCTTGCCCGTCGCAGAATGATTGTTCCGCTCGCCTTCTCCCCGCGTAAGACTCGTTTGCTGTCGCTCAACACAAATTATTTGGGGACTTCGCCGGTTGTTCTCTGTAGAAAAAGAGGGACAACAAGATGCGCCACGGATTGACACGACCTTGGCCAGGTGATTAGCTCGGTTTAGGCGGCGCGCCCGAAAGGCTGGGATATGAACCGGTGGCTTCAGCTGGGAAATAAGCGGGGTCTCTTGGTTGCGCCTTTTCGTGCAACGAGTTTGTGTGTGTTGCGCGCGATTGCGTTCTTATTGATCGCAAGGACGTGTCTCACGTACGCTGCGGCCCAGGTAACACCCGTGCCGCCATTTGTCGGTACTAACTCCGAAACGTGGGAAGAGTTCGGGGTAAGATCAATCCCTAGCGGAACCTCCATTCTCGGTGGTATCGCTACGATTTCCGGCGATCACATGGTTACTGCCATGTCGTTTAGACTGTGCACTGTCATTGGCAGGCCTAGCGACGGTAGCATATTAATGGATTCGGATCGGCCCACTGGCCCGGTGACCATCTCTTTTTCCCAGCCGGTCTCGGCTTTCGGCGCTTACTGGGGAAGTGATGTTGATTGCTACGGGGATCCGCCGAACATTTTAACCTTCCGGGACGCTGCTGGAAATGTAATTGGCACCGACAGCTTCGTATACGAGGGAATCCGTTGGCTGATCCGACACTGGAACTGCACGACGGCAATGGAGCTTTGATTGCCTCCAATGATAATTGGCAGACTACCATTATCGGCGGGATCATCACTCAAGACTAGGTCTAGGATATTCAGAATAGCATCACGCTCCGGGAGACCCGAGCGAGTCTGCGATCATCGCAAACCTGCCACCGGCTAACTACACCGCGATTGTGCGCGGGGTAGACAACACCACCGGAGTTGCTCTAGTGGAGGTGTACGATCTTGGTCCCGACGTTAACTCAATTCTAGGCAACATCAGCACTCGTAGCTTTGTGCAGACCGGAGACAACGTGATGATTGGTGGATTCATTGTTCAAGGGACGACGCCAAAGAGCGTCATTATTCGAGCCATTGGGCCTGAGCTCAGTCAGTATGGTATTCCCAACCCATTGGCCGATCCGACACTGGAACTGCACGATAGCAATGGAGCTTTGATTGCCTCCAATGATAATTGGCAGAACACCATCATCGGCGGGATCATCACCCAGGACCAGGTCCAGGATATCCAGAACAGCGGCCATGCTCCAGGAGATGCGAGCGAATCTGCGATCATTGCAAACCTGCCACCCGGAAACTACACCGCGATTGTGCGCGGGGTAAATAACACCACCGGAGTTGCTCTAGTCGAAGCGTACGATCTGCATTGATATTGATTTCTCGAAGCCAGCCAAGCGGAGTCGGCGCTCAAGAAATCATGCTCGGGGCGGGACTCGAACCCGCAAGCCTTTCGGCATACGCCCCTCAAACGTACGTGTCTGCCAGTTCCACCACCCGAGCTTCTGTAGGGGAAGCCGTTGGCTTCCCGTGAATAGTGATCAGTGAATAGTAGATGGCGTAACGTACCTCGCAAGTGATTGAATTCTTGTTCGTGCTCTTGCGTGTGCTCCTAATTGTAATCGAATAAGGGAGCAAAGCAGCAGATCCGCTTTGACAATGCGAAAATGAAATCCGGACGATATGCGGCTAATCTTGATGCTCCAGCATGAGCACGGGCACGGGTAGGAGCGAGGACGGAAATTGGATCAAAATTGATCTGCACATTCACACGCTCGATGATCCCAAGGACGCCGTGGATTTTTCGGCGCATCAATTATTGGAACGCGCGCGCGCTCTGGGATTCCGCGTGCTCGCGATTACCCTGCACGATGCGGTGTTTAATCGAAAGGAAGTGTTCGCAGATGCCGCCGCAATGGGGATTCTACTCATTCCGGCGGCCGAAGTGCGTTTGCTCGGTGCGGACGTGATCGTGTTGAATGTGACCGCGGAAGAAATAGAGCAGCTGAAGAATTTCGATGATTTGCGGCGGCTCCGAGCGCGGCGCGGCAATTCCATCTTCACCATCGCGCCACATCCGTTTTACATTTTCGGCGGCTCAATCGGATCGCGGCTGTTTGCCGAAATAGATTGTTTTGACGCCATTGAGTACTGCCACTTCCACTTTGGATTATTTAATCCAAATCGCCGCGCAAAGAGAGTGGCCACCCGGTTTGGCAAACCAATGATTGCCACTTCCGACGCGCATCGGCTGCACGCCTTCGGCAGGCATTACACGAGTATGCCAATGCCGCCTGCCCTCACGTTTGACAGTGTTTTTGCAGGATTGCGCAGTGGCCCTTTGCGCCTGACGAGTCCGGCTTGCAGTTTCATCGATTTCGTGAGCGCCATCTATTTTGTTTTCCTCACGCATCCGTTTCGGGTACGGCGAAAGCTCGCCGAAACGTAAAACTTCTTTACTCGCGGAAGCCGGGTCGCCCCTCAGTGCTGAGGGGCTGGTACCGCGAGATCGTAGATTGCGCCCCAGTCGCCGGACGCGACGAGGAAGGCAGTCGTTTCCCACGGCCGAGTGCTCGCCTGGTAATTAGCCTTCTCGTCTTGACCCCAGAAAATATAACGGACTCCCAAACTCTGGGCCGCTTCGCGCCAATTTGGGGCGCCATTCATCAACGCGTTGAGCCGATTGTTCAGGTCGTTGTAATCAAATCCTTCCGTCCACAAATGACCGGGATAACCCATGACAGCTTTGCGTCCTTGTAGCAAAATCGGATCGTTAAATGTTGGCCAGGCGGCGAACCGAGCTTCCACCGGCAAAGGCCGAACGGCCGTGCCAACACGGTCCAGCCTCGCGCGCTCAATAAGTCCAAAACCTGGGTGTCCCGCAGATAGCCCGCCCAACAAGGTGATAAATCCTGAACCGAAGAGTGCAGCGCACATCGCTGCCCGCTCCGGAAACGCCCAACGCCCGAGGATGTCACTCCATAGAAACGGCAGGATAATAAAGTAACCCCAGACCATGAGCTTCAGATTGTCCCATTCCCATGGCGCGGTTTGCACAAAATAGCCGACACCGAAGATCATGACTGCGGCCAGCACGAACGCAATATCCGCTGGGGGCCTCTCGCCCCATCGCCACTTACGTTTCCAAATACGCCAGCCGACCATTCCGACAAGCCCCATCGCCAATGGAACCCACAACCCGAAGTTTGGCAGCCAGAATTGGAAAAATGGAGCGATCACGCCATTCCATGTTTTTTGTAACAGCTGACCAAACATTGTTGAAGAGCCAAAATCCTTTGGTCCCAGCCGGAAATAAGGCGCTCCCAACTCCGACGAATCCTGTGCCCAACCGGGATGCCATTTGAGCACCGACGCCGCGTGAAATTGATCGGTAGTCAGCCACACAAAAAACGTTGCTGGGATGAAAGCCGCGATCAGCATTGCAGCAGCATGTCTCCGAATCGGCGCGCCGCGAAAAATCTCCGGCCACATCTTCGGATGCGAAACGAGCCTGCCGATTCCGGCGATCCCACTAGCGCGAACCAAGTTGATGATGAATGTGAGTTCGCTTGCGCGCTCGAAAAACATCCCGACAATCAACACGATCGTCAGCGCGATGAAGGTGTGCATGTGGAATAACGGCATTGATGCGTAAATGGAAAGCTCAACCCAGAAGGGCAGGGGGCCGCGCGGACAAGGAGCGGCGGGCTCTAGTCCGCCGTGCTCTGGCAATGTGCCCGGCGGTTCGGAAACCGCTGCTCCTTGGCTAAAGAATTTCTCGCGCCAGTGCCAGAGCAACACGAGACCTGCCGGGATAGCGTAAAGCCAGCCCCGCTGGGTCACGAGCATGGATAACACGATGCTTTTCCAAGCGATCTGCCTATGGGCGATATCTGCCGCAGTACCCTGGTAATCCAAAAACTGAAAGGTCTTGAAGAATTGAAAGCCGGCTATACCGCCGTTAAACAAAAAACCTGCTATCGCGAAGGTGCCCCCCCAGCGGTAGAACCCATAAAAGATCGCGAGTGAAGAAAGCAATCCGACCCAAACCAGCCCGATTATTAAATCGACGTGGACAAGGGAAAGCAGCGCATTAAAGAAATCAATGCCTGCCGGATATCTCAGTTTGCTAAATACGTAGATAGGGCTGTCCGGCCAAATCGCGACGCCGTTCGCAAAGTTTTTGATTAATGTCAGATGCAGCGAGAGATCGCCGAGATTATTTGGCGATTGGATCTTGTAATCGCTGCCGTCGATGTAGAACAACCAACAGAATGACCGAATGGCAAATGCCGCGAAGCACACTGCCATTGCCCAGAACCAAACGCGGCGGTAGCGCATGAGGGCCGACCAAGTGGGTGAGTGCTTCGTGCTTTCCGGTTCCGAATCGTCCCGAGACTTACGTGGCAATTCCGGGCGATTCGCAGCTTCTTGGCGTACGGCCTCGTCAGAGGTTCCAAGATAAGCCGCGACTGCAAATGCAGCGCCGCACATCAATGCGAGAGCCGCACTCAGCGTGTTTAATCCTCTTCCGGCCAGCCCCAGAAGAACACCGGAAACGACCGAAAGATTAACAAATGTGACTGCAGCAGTGACCCACTTCATGGAGTTTTGGCAGGTGTCGCAGCAGGTGTCGGAGCGGGTGTCGGATTCTGTGCGTTGCCGACAAACTCCGGTTTTCTGCCAGGGAACAAGTCCTTAAACACTTGTGCGCTAAAGAAAATCTTCGAGGGCTCCTGGTAATTCCGCAGCGTCATCATGTCAGTGTAGTACGTGCCCTTCAACTTTGATTCGACGTCTTTGATTTTGTCTTGCTGCACCAGGAGAAAATCGCCGTCGAGATTCGCCGGCATGTTACCCCCTTCGTAGTAGCCGACCCGATCAAAGTCTCCCAGAACCCACGGAAGTGGGTAAACGCTTGACCGAATCAGATGGCCGATCAGGTGGTAGTACACGGGGTCCCGTTTCGCCAATTTCAGGAGTGGCCTGGTTAGCTTAAACATGTCGTTGTAAGTCTGCACGTATGCGTACTGCTCAGTGGGTGACGAGCATCGGAAGTAGTTCAGCCAAATGGATCGGCCGAGCGAAAGGCACAAGAGAACAATTATCACCCCGTTCACCTTCTCAATCGTCGGGGTGAACAAACGCAACAAGGATGGTTTGCGCTTTGGCGGTTTTGGACGGGCCAACAACACCGCCGCGCCAAACACAAACAGAAGTGGCCATCCGAAACTAATGACACACCACGGCGTCTTGTATTTGACGTAGCTGTAGGCAACCAGGCCTCCCACGCCGTAGATGGCGAGATAACGCAGACTGAGGTTCTTAAATTTTTGGCAAAACACGCAAAGAATTAGTCCAGCCAGCATCGGCAATTCATAGCCGGTAAAACTGTTTCCTCCGGTCTCCCAGGATGGTCCCATTATTTTGAACCAATAATCCCATGCCTTTTCATGACCGTGACCGGCAGCACCGGTTTCAGTCCACGCCTTGAACGCCTGATACAGACCTTTGACGCCATCCCAGTTAAAGAAAGTTCCCGAATAGAAAAATATGATCGCGGCTGCGCCGACAAGTATGATCATTCCCAAGTCGATCCAGCTCCAGGTTTGCCTGGCGCACTTGGAATCCGGAACGCGGCTTAGCGCGCAAGAAACCGCCAGGACCGGAACCGCGAGGAGCGCGCAGGCGACGTGGATTGCGTAGGTTTCCTTCGTCAGAATCATCCCGGTTAGTCCCATGCCGGCATACCAAAGGTCTTTGAGCCTACCAAATCTCCACAGGCTAAGCAGTCCCAGGATGAACATGGTCGAGAAGAATTGCAGCCACACCTCGTGGATGCCATAGCGCCCATAGAAGACAAATCCAGGTGAGATCGCCATGGCCAGTGCTGCAATTCGGGTGACGGTGCGCCCGACCAGTGGCTCGAATTTCAGTATCAGCCATACACCAGCGATGCTTACGAGCACGACAGGCAACCGCAAAGCCCAGATGTTTCGGCCAAATAGATTCTCCGACAGGAGCAGAACGTAAAAGTGAAGCGGCCCATGGTAGTTCGTCGGGTCGTACCGGTAAAACCCGTTATGCACCACCTGATCGACAAACCATCCGTTGATGCCCTCATCAAAATGCGCCGGCTTGATGCCGAGCAGGAAAAATCGCAAAACAGCTGCCAATCCCAGGATCGCCCACGGGACCCAGTCCGTCGCCGCCAATTGCGTTCGCCATTGTTCCACGCGGCTGCGCAGCCCTGCGATTGCGGGAGAATATTCTGCTGGCGCGCTCTGCTTAGCGCTGCTAGTACGCGCTGCCATGCGCATCCTTGTAACAGGTGGCTGCGGATTCATCGGGAGCAATTTTATTCGGTATATTTTGCAACATTACAAGCCCGCGTTTGTGACCAACGTGGATGTGCTCACTTACGCCGGCAATCTCGCCAATCTCAATGGCGTGGTCGAAGAACATGGCGAGCGTTACGAATTTTTCAAAGCCGATATCGCAAATGCCGACCAAATGGATGCCCTGATGACCGAGCATCGGTTTTATGCGGTCATTAATTTCGCAGCAGAATCGCATGTGGACCGCAGCATCAACGATCCGCTCAATTTCATTCATACAAACGTCATCGGGACGAGCGTGCTATTGGACTGCGCCCGCCGCCACGGTGTTCAGCGCTTCGTCCAAATCTCCACAGACGAAGTCTATGGCTCGCTCGGGCCGGCTGGGAGATTCACCGAGCAATCCGCGCTCGACCCCAGTTCGCCGTATTCGGCGAGCAAAGCCAGCGCCGATCTTCTCGTGCTCGCCTCTTACAAGACCTACAGCCAGGAAGTACTCGTTACCCGCTGTTCTAACAATTATGGGCCATACCAGTTCCCGGAAAAATTGATCCCGCTCATGATCATCAAGGCCCTCCGCGACGAGTCACTGCCGGTCTATGGCGACGGGATGAATGTGCGCGACTGGATCCACGTGAGCGATCATTGCTCCGCCATTGTGGCGGCGCTTTTCGAAGGGAAACTGGGACAGATTTACAATTTTGGGGGCGACAGCGAGATGGCGAACATTGATCTCGTAAAGATGATTCTCGACATATTGGGCAAACCCCACAGCCTCATTTCGTTTGTGCCCGACCGGCTTGGACACGATCGCCGGTACGCGATCGACTCTTCATTCGCTCAACGGGAATTAAACTGGAAACCGCGCCGCAGTTTCAAGGAAGGCTTGGAGGAAACTATTCAGTGGTACGTTGATAATCCTTCGTGGTGGCAACCGTTGCTCGAGCGCGCAGGAAGGTATTGAAACTGTAGCGGCAGTTTCAGACTGCCGACATGGTAGGCAGCCATTAGAAATAGCCGCTAGAACACAATGAAAATTGTTATCATCGGCGCGGAAGGACGGCTTGGCGCTGCGCTCGTGCGCGAATATCGAGACAAATATGATGTTAGCGGCTTCAATCACGCGCAGCTTGATCTATGGAATTTGGATGACGTGCGCGAAAAGCTGCGTGCCTCGAGGTTTGATGTGCTGATCAATGCTGGCGCATTCACGAATGTCGATCTTTGTGAGACTGAGCGCGATCGCGCTTTCATGGTCAACGGCGAAGCGCCAGGCATTGTTGCGGAAATTTGCCGCCAGAAAGGCGCAAAGCTGATTCACTTCAGCACCGATTACGTCTTCGACGGGGAGAAACGCGGGCCGTACACGGAAGAAGACGAAGCGAAGCCGATCAGTGTTTACGGTGAATCCAAGTTGGCCGGAGAAAAGAATGTGCTGGCGGCGGACGGTGGGCATCTCGTTGTGCGCGTCTCATGGGTATTTGGTCCTGATCGGCCGAGTTTCGTCGATGGAATGATCAAGCGCGCACAGGAGAACGAAAAGGTCGATGCGATATCCGACAAATTCTCCACACCCACCTACACGCATGACATTGCGCGGATGTTGCCGCAATTTTTTGACCGTGTCCAAGGCGGCATTCTGCATTTCGCCAACGCTGGCGAATGCAGCTGGGAGGAGTACGCACAATGGGCGTTGGATTGTTGCCACGAGGCTGGTCTCTCTCTGAAAGCGAGAACAGTCGGTGCGCTCAAATTGAAGGACATGTCAAGCTGGGTCGCACGCCGCCCGGTTTATTCCGTGCTCTCGACCGAAAAATATGCTCAACTGGGGGGCACTTCACCTCGCACTTGGCGAGACGCGGTTGCTGATTATATTACGCGCTTCTACTCCAAAAAATGAAAACACATATCGTTGCTTTTGCCCTGTCGATCATCATTAGCCTTAGCGCACGCGCCGAATTGAAATGGGAGCAGACCAGCGTCGAGCTGCACCCGACGCCTGCCGATAAACAGGCCGTTGGCCATTTCAAATATCAAAATACCGGCAAGACACCGGTCCACTTCAAATCTGTTCACGCGTCATGCGGTTGCACCACGGCACAAACGCAGAAGGACGAAGTGCCGCCTGGTGACAAAGGCGAGATTACGGCCACATTCAACATTGGCGACCGCACCGGCACGCAGATTAAAACTGTGACGGTGGAAACTGACGAGGCCGCGAATCAAAAGACCGTGCTGACTCTCAAGACGGTCATTCCGCAGCAATTGGAGATCAACCCGACATTTGTTTTCTGGAAACAAGGTGACAAGCCGGACGCGAAAACGATCACGGTCAAGGTGGGCAAGGAGTTTACGGTGAAGCATATCAAGGTGACGTCATCGAGTCCCGATTTCCAAACCAAAGTCGAGGAGAAGGGCAACGGCGAGTTCCAAATCGATGTCCAACCTCAGGAGACGAAGAACCTTATTGCTTCGACGCTGACGATTCAGCCGGACGACTCACAGAAGGTATTTTACGCGACGGCGCGCATCACGAATGCGCCGACCGTTCAATAACGAGCGACATTTTGATTCCGCAATCGGCCGTTTGGAGTGTGCGGACATGTCCGTGCTTTGAACGCGGTGACATGTCACCGCGCTTCCCAAGTCGCCGCCCGTGAAATTCTCACTGACACGTCAAGCGATTATGCTGGCGGTGCTGGCGCTTCTCCCGGCGGCTGGCGAGGCGATTTATTTTCAGGACAAAATCTCATGGCGCTCGACCATTCCGCCGTCGGAATCGGTTAACGTCGATCAGGCGCGAGCCTGGGGTCAAAACGCTATCTGGATCGATGCCCGGCCGGACGAGGAGTTCGCGCACGATCACGTTCCCGGAGCGCTATCGTTAAACGAAGACCGGTGGAATGAATTGCTGCCGCAATTTTTGGCGGCCTGGTCGCTCGGCAAAAAGGTGGTGGTCTATTGCAGCAGTCTAAGTTGTAATGCCAGCCGCGAAGTTGCCCGGCGCTTGCGCAAAGAAGCGCAGCTTCCTGACGTTTTCGTACTCGAAGGCGGATGGGAGGCTTGGCTCAAACAGAAATGAACAAAACGCCCAACGTTCAACTCGCAACGCCGAACACCGAACGGACGGAAGATTCAACACTGGCCGTTGGGCGTTCAGCGTTGGACGTTTGGCGTTTGCTCTGGCGAATTCTCGACTTCGTCGTCGCCGGAATTTTCATTTACGCTGGTTCGATCAAAGCACTCGATCCGGTTCAGTTCGCGAACGACATTGATAATTACAAAATTCTACCATGGCCCATCAGTGTCGCACTGGCTTTCTATTTGCCGTGGCTGGAGATTTTCTGCGGTCTCGCGCTAATTGTTCGCTACTTCTATCGCGGCGCACTCTCCATCCTTATGGCTCTGATTCTGGTCTTCACGCTCGCGACTACCGCGGCAAAAGTTCGCGGGCTCGACATCACGTGTGGCTGTTTTGGTCATGCCAGCCAGCACTGGAGCTTCCCTGCACACCTGGCGACGAATCTCGCAATTATCGCTGCGCTGGTGGTGCTTTGGGTCTCGAATCGTTTGACCAAGCCTTTGTAGGGCAGGCGCTCCGCCTAGCTCTCTTAATTCGGCAACCGAAGCGGTCGCTCTACAATTCAACCCGAAGGGTCCGTTTCATCTGCGAATACTCGATAGAGATGATCAGAAAACTCAAATCAGGGAAGTACCGGTTGTATTCGCGAAAGAAAAATCCAAAAACGGGCAGACGAAGAAATCTCGGCACATTCAGGACAAAGGCGCAGGCAAAGAAACACGAGAAAGCCATTCAGTACTTCAAGCGGCGGTAAAAATTTTGCGTGCTGCTCGATTTGCCGGCTTGATTAAATTGTGATTTTTGTCCGACACTGCTTTGGCGTGATTTCCAAATTGAAGCAGTTTCGGCTAAGTCTTCGATGCGCACTTTGGCTGGCGTTCCTCCTCGCTTTGGCATGCGAGAAAAGATCGACGGGCCAAACTGCTTCTGGATCACCCGGGCAGCAGTCGCGCGGCGGTGGGAGGTCGCCGACGACAACGGTACGTCAATCGCCGACTCCCTTGCCTTTCACGAGTGCTTCGCCCGGCGCCGAAGCTGGCCGAACTCCGTCGTCCGATTTGGCGAACCTCGAAAGCAGGGTCAGGCCGGCTGTGATTTGGGTGACGGTATTTGATTCAAAGGGAAACTTGTTGCGAACTGAGAGCGGTTTTTTTATTTCGCCAGACGGCAGATTCGTTACGACAGCGCGTGCAATTGAAGGCGGAGTCAATGCTGTCGCAAAAACAGCGGACGGCGGAATCTACAACGTCAGCGGGATTCTCCGGGCTTCCAAAGAATTGGATCTCGCGGTTCTGCAGGCCGAGGTGAAGCCCACAAAGCTTTTGAGGTTTCTCGATCTCAACAAAAATGACAATCCGCCGGTGGGCGTAGGCGTTGTAGTGATCGGCAGCGCACTGGCTGGAAATGATGGCAACGCTCGTCAGATGACGATTGCTGCGCAGGCGTCCGACCGTTTGGAGATTACGGGAGCGACGCCTGGAAGTTCGGTCGGATCTCCCGTTGTAACTGAGAACGGCGAAGTCGTTGGCGTTGTCACAGCAGCTGGTGAGAAGACCACCGCTCATTCTACGGCCGCACTCGAATCGTTTTTGTCTCGCGTCCCGACTGATGTGCGGCCGCGTTGGTCGGCTACGGCTGAAGCGACCGCGACTCCGAGGTCAACACCGAAACCGCGATTGATCTTTGCGCCTCCGCCCTCCTTTCCGCCGGGGCAGTCTCTGCCGGGCGCTTCGGGGACAGGTCGCTTCCGTTTAACTTTCGATCCAAATGGAAACGTAACCAATATCCAAGTGGTTAAATCCACCGGCAACCCGTACTTTGATCAGGCTGCGATGAAAACGCTTCGGACTTGGAAATCGGCCCCCAGCCAGGGATGGGAAGGGACAGTGCCTGTGACATTTCAGACGCGATGACGAAGCCGCGGGCTGCCGCTCTCGGCGTCCGAGTAAAATCCGGCTGGGCGGCTGCGGTCCTGCTTACGGGCACAGCTCGGTCGCCTCAGCTCTGCGATGTTCGGCGGATCGAGTTGTCTGACCCGCAGCATCCCGAAACGCGACAGCCGTATCACGCAGCAATGGGAAAACTGGAAAGAGACGCGAGAAAGATCAATCAGCGCGTAGACGTCGTGCGAGGCATTGCGCAACAATCGATCGCGACACTTCTCGCCGGTTATCGGCGGCAAAATCTCAGGATCAGGCGCGCTGCTCTTGTGGTTGGCAGCCAGATTGATCCTGATTCGATCGCAAATCCGCACATCCGCGCACACGCATTCGAGGGCCGGTTATTTCGCTCTGTACTCGAGGAATCTTTGCGGGCACATCGGATCCGCACGAAGGTTGTCATCGAGCGGCATGCGTACGCGCACGCCGTCGAGGAACTCAAACAAACAGATCAAAACGTGCGCCGTCAGATACAAAACTTTGGCCGTGAAATGGAAACGCCATGGCGAACAGAACAGAAATTCGCCGCCGTTGCTGCGTGGCTTGCACTTTGTTAGCAGGTCCAATCGGTCGAAGCTTGGAGTTCCGCCCTCAGGCGGCACGCGCGCCCACACAGACCGCGTAGACGCAGAACTCCAAACGATTAGGTTTACAGTCGATTGTTAACAATGAAAATCCGCGCAGTAACCAACGCGGATCACGACGCGATCTGGAAAATTTTTCATGAGATCGTCTCTGCCGGCGACACTTACGCGCTCGATCCCAAAATGTCGCGCGAGGAGGCGCTGGCTTATTGGTTTCGCGCCGATACGCGCACGTACGTCGCAGAAAAAAATGGGCGCGTTGTCGGCACTTACATTCTAAGACCGAATCAGCTCGGTCCCGGCTCTCACGTCGCCAATGCTGCTTTCATGGTCGCATCAGACGCACAGGGGACAGGAGTTGGACGCACAATGGCCGTCCATTGCTTGCACGAAGCGCGCCAGAGCGGTTTTCGCGCCATGCAATTCAATTATGTGATTTCGACGAACACCCCTGCGATCCGTCTATGGCAGGAACTCGGCTTTGAAATCGTTGGCACTTTGCCCGGCGCTTTTCGGCATCCGGAAAAAGGATACGTCGATGTGTATATGTTGTTCCGTTCGCTGCTCCCGTGACGCGGGAAATCGTGTCTGCATGAAACCAAGCAGGGGCGATCTCTGGATTGCCCGGCGGCGGACTGGAGACCGCCGCTCCTCGCGCGCCTCTCTTCACATCAAACAAACGTTGCAAAGCGAACGATTTCTTGGTGAATCTAACGTAAATGCAAACCGTGATCCAGGTAATCGCGACCGGTCGCGAATCGTTGCGCGCCAAGATCATGAGTGATCCGCAGTTGGAGCAGAAATTTGGGTTCATCAAAATTTGGGCCAAACAACCCGGACGTCCGCATGGCTGGGCAAAGATACACAGCGCCCGGGACGTTTCCGGAGCGATCAATTTGGAGTGGCATGCGCGCAGCAGAACGCTCATCTGTCGCGTTGTGACAAAGCTCGGCAACAAACCCAACTCAATCATTGGCGATTTTGTCGTTTATTTGCTCGCGCGCCATCAGAGTAGGATTTTAGCCATCCACATTATGCGAAGGTGATTGGCGGTCCCTCCTTCCCAGGCTCTTGCCACGCCGTAGTTTTAGCGAAGGCGGGCGCGTCATCAGGGCCGTATTCTTGCCATTCACATCATGCGACGCTGATGTCTGCGGAATCCGGAGCCTACGGGGCTCGAACCCGCAACCTCCGCCGTGACAGGGCGGCGCTCTAACCAATTGAGCTAAGGCTCCCGATGAGAAACGAACGTTAGCGGCGTGGCCGATTTACTGCAACTCGCGTGCTCAGTCCAACCCACGCGCGACCTTTACGGTCGCGGTTGGTTGAACATTTTGTATGACGGTGGCGTCGAACAATTGCGAATGCGCCTTTATAAAGCTATAGTGAAACTTGGTTCGGCGGATTGACCCAAACCATAAATGAGCGACAAGCGCAGCGAGGGACTTCAGGACGGGGTTGGGGACTCGGGTCCGGACAATCTCATCGACGCATTCGATCGAGTCATTTCCTCGCTGCCGCCGGGCGATCCCGTTCGGCGCGACCTGTTAGAGCTGCGACCGCAGATTTTCGATCAACAGGAAACAATGGTCGAGGCGCGTCGAATGATTGAGAAGCTCGAGGAAGTCATTAAGAAAGTAACTTCGCCAGCGAACCGGATTGGCACGTTTCTCGGCGCCACATCAAAGGAAACGGCGCACATCGTAGTTGGCGGCGCGGATTACTACTGCAACATCGATCCCCGTATTCCGCTCACGAAATTGAAAAAAGGAACACGCGTGCTCGTCAATGAAGCTTTCGTGATTGTCGGTGATCTCGGATTTGAGACAGCCGGCCCGGTGACAAAAATCACTGAGGTAATTGGGAAAGACCGATTGCGCGTCGGCTCGGAGCACGGATTGCAATCGATGGTGCTGCAGCGTTCTGCCGACCTTGCTCACTCGACGTTAAAATCAGGCGATGAAGTTCGCGTTGACTCCAATTACCGGATGGCGCTGGAGATGCTCTCGAGCACGAAATCACACGAACATTATCTAGACACGGTGCCGGAGCTGCCGTGGGAAAAGGTTGGAGGTCAGGAAGCAGCGCTCCAGGCAATCAAGGACGCCATCGAGCTACCGCTGCTGCATCCGGATCTTTTCCAAAAGTTTCAACATGCCACGCCGAAAGGTTTTCTGCTTTACGGTCCACCGGGTTGCGGAAAGACACTGATTGGAAAGGCGACGGCTTATAATTTGACGAAGCAGCTTCGGGAAAGAGCGCGAACCGAGATGTGCGAATATTTCATGCACGTCAAAGGCCCCGAGATTCTCAACATGTGGGTAGGCGAATCGGAGCGAATGGTGCGCGAAATTTTTGCCACCGCTCGCGAGAAGAAAAGCGAAGGCTACATGCCGTTTCTGTTTATTGACGAGGCCGAATCGATTCTCGGCACCCGCCGCGCGTCGCGTTACTCGAACATTCTTTCCACGCTTGTGCCGATGTTCTGCTCAGAGATGGACGGAATCGATTCGCTCAACGACGTTGTGATTATCCTGGCTTCCAATCGCGCCGATCTGATTGACCCGGCAATTCTGCGCC